>NZ_JACJOT010000006.1:645116-967674 GCF_014695715.1 Microcoleus sp. FACHB-68 | reverse complement strand
CGTGAAACCACCGAAGTTGAGTCTCAGAACTACGGTTACAAGTTTGGACAAGAAGAAGAAACCTACAACATCGTTGCAGCCCACGGCTACTTCGGTCGGTTAATCTTCCAATATGCTTCCTTCAACAACAGCCGTTCCTTGCACTTCTTCTTGGGTGCATGGCCGGTGATCGGGATTTGGTTCACCGCCTTGGGTATTAGCACAATGGCGTTCAACCTCAACGGTTTCAACTTCAACCAGTCGGTAATCGATTCACAAGGTCGCGTTATCAATACCTGGGCTGATGTGATCAACCGGGCAAACTTGGGGATGGAAGTGATGCACGAACGGAATGCTCACAACTTCCCGCTTGATTTGGCTGCCGGTGAGCAAACTCCTGTTGCTTTAACCGCACCTTCTATCAATGGCTAAGTTTTAGCTCTTGATTAAAAAAGCGCTCTCAGAAATGGGGGCGCTTTTTGCTTTTCGGGGTGTTGGGATGTGAAGTAGGGGCGATAGCGAAGCGGCACGTCAGTGCTAGCATTCGGGTGAAAATTTTTGACGATGAAATATAACTTAGCTGTCCGAATTCTAACGCTGACGTGCCGTTGTGCTATCGCCCTAACTAGGCTTCTCATGATTAATGCAGGGCAAAGCATTCGGGTACAAATTTTTTCGTAAGAACATAAAGAATTATCGCCCGAATGCTTTACCCCTACGGGTTGAATGTGGCAAAAGATAAAAATTGAAATGGCGTTTTAAATTTAACGCAATGTTATAAAGGCTTTTGCATTATAGGGGTAATTCATCTAATTTACAGAGCAAAAAAAGTAGGGGCAATTTACGAATTGCCCCTACTTTTTACTCTAATGAGTCAAATTTGAGAACAGAGTTCTAGTAGCCTCTGGTGTTCGGCTTGTGTACGATGAAGCTGAGCACTTGGCACTGCTTGATGTTGTCAAAACCGACAACGCGCACGAAGCAGTTGGAGTATTCAGACCGGCAGCCTTGAACTTCACTCAGAACTTCTTGGACGCTTCTGGCGTTGAACAAAGGCAACTTCCACAGGGTCCAGAAGAATGTGGTCGGTTCAGACACTTCATTGAACTCGATGGCAGGAATATAACCTTGATCGAGGATGTACTGAATTTGTTTGGCGATCTGCGCGTCGCTGAGTGGCGGCAGATAGGAAAGGGTCTCGTAACGCCGCTCTTTGGGTAGGGTTTTCATGTCTTCCTTAGTGTCTTTCTGGTGTAGCTGCAATTCTTGGCTAATTGCGATGAAGCGATTAGCCATTAACTGGATAAATTATCCAAATTAGGCTCTGAAGAGGTTTCCATTTCTGGCTGGGGGGCGGTGTCAGGTACGCTTAGTTGCGTCATGCGCTCCAAATGCCGTCGGCGGTGTTCCATATTTGCTTGACTGATGCCAGTGCAAACCATCTCAGGTAAAAACTCTGACACTTCCTGGGCCAGATGTTCTCGCACTGTCATCAGTCGAAACGCTAATTCTGGCTTTTCCTGAAGTAATTCTCGCAGGTAGGCTTCGCCATCTTGGATTTTGCCCGTGGAGGAAAAGCTTTGCAACCAGAGCGCTAAGGGAGGATTCGTTTCACTGAGCTGAGCAAAAACAGTTCGCATCGCTTGATAAGTCAGGTAGCTAGTCAGCACCTTCGCAGTATCTTTGGCGATTTGTTTTATATCCATACTGATGTGAATTTTGAGAGGGTCAGTTATCTTTTACTAAAATCTTTAGTAAAAGCTGATTGCTGCAACCTTTACTGGGTACAACACCATACCCGCTCTCCCTTGCCAAAACAGCATTGGAAAATACCTAAGACTCACATCCACAGGATTTCGCCTTCAACTTGCCATCTTGTGGATAGCCACCGCTTTTTTAAGACCCGACTCCAGCCCAGTCAGTCCTGAATCCTAAGTTCTGAGTGGAGATTATTCACCCCGCACTCAGGACTTTTCATCAGACCGTATCCATTGCCTCGAACTCGAACTTGATTTCTTTCCAGAGTTCGCAAGCTGCGGCCAATTCAGGAGACCACTTACAGGCTTCGCGGATCACGTCGTTGCCTTCGCGGGCAAGTGACCGGCCTTCGTTACGTGCTTGGACGCAAGCTTCGAGGGCAACGCGGTTGGCTGTTGCGCCTGGAGCATTACCCCAGGGGTGGCCCAAGGTGCCGCCGCCGAATTGCAGGACGGAGTCATCGCCGAAGATTTCCACGAGTGCCGGCATGTGCCATACGTGAATACCACCGGAAGCAACTGCCATCACACCCGGCATAGATGCCCAGTCTTGGGTGAAGTAAATACCGCGAGACAAGTCTTGCTCGACATAGTTTTCACGCAGCAAATCAACGAAGCCCATCGTGATTCCGCGTTCGCCTTCCAACTTGCCGACGACGGTGCCGGTGTGGATGTGGTCGCCACCAGACATCCGCAGACACTTGGCCAAGACACGGAAGTGAATCCCGTGGTTCTTTTGCCGGTCAATCACAGCGTGCATAGCGCGGTGAATGTGTAGCAAGATACCGTTGGCGCGGCACCAGTGAGCTAAGGTGGTGTTAGCTGTGAACCCTGCAGTCAGGTAGTCGTGCATGATGATGGGCATTTTGAGTTCTTTGGCGAACTCGGCGCGCTCCAACATTTGTTCACAGGTAGGGGCGGTGACGTTCAGGTAGTGACCCTTGATTTCACCTGTTTCAGCCTGGGATTTGTGGATGGCTTCTGCTACGAACAGAAAGCGATCACGCCAGCGCTGGAATGGGGCGGAGTTGATGTTTTCGTCGTCTTTGGTGAAGTCTAGACCGCCGCGTAGGCACTCATAGACTGCCCGACCGTAGTTTTTAGCCGACAGACCCAATTTGGGTTTGATGGTGCAACCGAGTAGGGGACGACCGTACTTATTGATTTTGTCGCGCTCTACTTGGATACCGTGGGGAGGCCCTTGGAAAGTCTTCAGGTAGGCAACGGGAATCCGCAGGTCTTCCAGACGCAGCGCCCGCAAGGCTTTGAAACCAAATACGTTCCCCACAATGGAGGTCAACATATTGGTGACAGAACCTTCTTCAAACAGATCCAGTGGATAAGCAACGTAGCAAATAAACTGGTTATCTTCACCGGGGACTGGGGTGATGTCGTAGCAACGACCTTTATAGCGATCCAAGTCCGTCAGCAAGTCGGTCCACACGGTTGTCCAAGTGCCGGTGGAAGACTCTGCAGCCACAGCAGCACCCGCTTCTTCAGGGGGAACTCCAGGCTGAGGGGTAACGCGGAAAGCCGCGAGGATATCAGTGTCTTTCGGTGTGTAATCGGGGGTGTAATAAGTCAGTCTGTAGTCTTTTACACCGGCTTTGTAGCCTGTTTTTGTTTGTGTTTGGCTTGAAGCGTAAGTCATAATCCCCCTTCCTAGGAATCATGGAATGAGCAGGCAGCTTTAGTAAGCTCTTAAACAATATACCAGGGATCAAATAAGTTAAACTTCAAATCTTATTTAGTAAGCTATAATCTCGGTTTATATTTTATGACAAAATATTAATTTTTTGTTACAAACATTGTGCCAAGTTCTAAAGTACGCTAGCAAGCCAGAGCAGGCGATGCTTTGCGAGTCCCAGAACGCAAGAAGTTAGGGAAAGGAAGCCGTGAAAATCCCGTCTAGTCTCACCGGCAAATGTAAAATAAGCGAGCAGTAGTGAATAAAAACTAGAGGGAAGACGGAGAGAGGGGGAGAGAGGGAGAGAAGGAGAACCGCCTAATCCCACCGCTTTAGACCCAGCAAGCTATGTCTATGGTGAATGACCAAAGACTCGCGATCCCCAATCATGTCCCATCCCCGTACCTTTAGGTTGGCGAAGCCATGCCCCATGCCCCATGCCCCATGCCCCATTCCCCAAATTACGGTTGTGCCTCAGTCTTTATATACCCACTGCATCAATCCAGACTGCACCGGCCCTTACCCTCAGGCTTGGGGCAATAAGTTTTGTCAAAGTTGCGGGGCACCTTTAGAGTTCAAAGGGCGCTATATCCCCCTACAGCAGCTTGGCACCGGCGGCTTTGCCGTTATTTACACGGTCTGGGATCTCAAGTCCCAGAAAGAACGAGTTCTGAAAGTGTTGGTAGTAACCTCTCCCAAGGGACTCGAACTTTTTAAGCAAGAAGCCGCCGTTTTAGCGCGTCTGCGGCATCCCGGAGTCCCCAGAGTCGAGTCAGATAGCTATTTCGAGGTGCGTCTGGCCCACCCCAAACCCCGCCATCTGCCCTGTCTGGTGATGGAAAAAATTAATGGCCCAACCCTAGAGGATATTCTCGACCAATATCCCCAGGGATATCCAGAAGCCCTGGTTTTAGACTGGCTTTCTCAGGCAATCGATATTTTCCAGGTATTACACCGGCGTAACATTGTTCATCGCGACATCAAACCCAGCAACCTGATGTTGCGCCAGGAAACTTACCAACTTGTGGCGATAGATTTTGGTGGGGCAAAGCAAATTCGTGCCGGCAGCGCCCATCAGGTGAGTTCCACGCGCTTAGTGTCTCCGGGTTACAGTCCGCCCGAACAGATAGCCGGCGGAGTGGTGGGACCGGCAGCCGATTTTTACGCCTTGGGACGAACCTTTATTCACTTACTCACAGGCCGGTATCCTGCTGATATCGAAGATCCCGTAACAGGCCAGTGCCGGTGGCGTCAGTATGCCAAAGTTAGCCCCGCTTTAGCTGATCTACTGGATGAAATGGTGCGCCCAGTCGTGACTCAACGACCGGCAAACGCGGCAGAAATTCAGTCACGGTTGGCCCGCCTTTCCCGACGCAGAAGAAGGGCGGCGAGGGCACTGTTCAGTTTTGATCGCCTCAGAGCGATCGTGGAAGGTATTTTTCATTGGGTGGCATCCCCGATAGCAGCCGTCGTTATTTTCCTCTACCGGCTCGTTATGGGTGGGGTGAAAACCTGCGCGGCGCTTGTCAGATGGCTCTTACGTGCTTGTTCAGACACCTTTTTAGGTATGGTGCTGGGCGGCATTGGGGGAAGTATTGGTGCGGGGATCGGGTTTTGGTTGGCTTATTGGTCGCCGGTGGGTGATCAGATGGCCCAGATGCTTTCGGAACAGCTGAGCCGGTTGAGTCCCGATACCCAGCTAGCTGTTGAGCCAATAATTTTACTGTTTGCCTGGGCGGGGTTGGGTACTGCGCTGGGGTTGACAGAAGCCGGCAGTTTTGGGCAATTGCGGCGATTTTGGCCGGCTGCCGTGATGGGAATCTTTGGCTATCTCTTGGGTTGGTGGGGTTTACATACAATTGTTTCAACGCCGGCGAAAGTGGTTGATGGGTTAATGGGATTTAGTGCCATTGCCATTGCTTGCGTCACCCTCGGTTTAGGTTTACCCAGACATCACCTGCTTCACGCTTCCTTTGCTGCAATGGGAACTGCCGCAATTATTGCAAATCTGATTTACCTGTCTCCTTATTCTTTTAACCTCGTTTTCTTTTCTAGCAAGCTCTCCACCGGCATCGGTTGGCCAGAATTTTGGCTGAGTATCGGCTTTTTTGGGCTTTTAGGCAGTGCCGGTGCGCTTTGTTTGGGCGCTATTTACTATATCCTCATTCCCTGCTTGCGCTTCTTAGGTTTCCGCTAAGGGAAAGGGGAACCTAGATTCAGCACTTCTCTTCCCCACTATCCCTGTTAAGGTAAGTGAATCAGCTTATTTTCCCAGAGGGCGTCAAATGCGTGATCCTAAAAACAATGAGATTAATATTGATGCGGCAACTGTTCTTTTAGTTGTCTGTGCATTAATCCTATTGCCGCTTCTGTTAACTGGTTTCTTTGCCCAATAAGTAATTGTTTGACACGCAACAACGTCATGACTACCTACTTCCGCCCAAGCGTTGAGATGATGACCGGCTATACTCCCGGCGAACAACCCAAGCCAGGGACAAATATAATCAAACTCAACACTAACGAAAATCCTTATCCGCCTTCACCGGCAGCGATCTCAGTTCTGCGGAATTTAGACATTGAATGGTTGCGGCGTTACCCAGATCCTTATGCCAACGAATTTCGCAAGGCGATTTCTGAGGTGTTGGAGGTGCCGGTTGACTGGATTATTGTCAGCAATGGCAGCGATGAATTGCTCAATGTTGTGGTGCGTGCTTGTGCGGAATTGGGGCGCAAAGTGGTTTATCCAATGCCGACGTATGTGTTATATCGCACGCTAACCGATATGCAGCCGGCGGATCGGGTGGAAATTCCATACAGCGAGGACTATCGCTTACCGATTGAAGAATTAGTGGCAGAGAATGGTGCAGTAACGTTTATTGCATCACCCAATAGTCCATCGGGACATACCGTTCCCATTGATGAGATTCGACAATTGGCAGCAAGGTTATCGGGTGTTTTAGTCATTGATGAAGCTTACGTTGATTTTGCGGAAGAAACGGCGTTGCCCTTAGTCAAAGAATTTGAGAATGTTATTATAATTCGCACCTTATCTAAAGGTTATTCTTTGGCAGGATTGCGGCTGGGGTTTGGCATTGCAAATCCGAAGCTTTTGAGTGGATTATTTAAGGTTAAAGATAGTTACAATATTGACGCGATATCCTGCTTGGTTGGGGCGGCGGCGATGCGCGATCAAACTCATAAAAATGAGTGTGCGGAAAAGGTGAAGGCATCGCGGGCAAAATTGGCAGTGGATCTCAAGCAATTGGGCTGTCGGTTGTGGGATTCCCAAGCTAATTTCTTTTTGACACAACCCCCCAAAGGTAATGCCGAGCAAATTTATTTAGCACTGAAGGAACGGGGAATTTTGGTGCGTTATTTCAAACAGGCCGGTTTAGAGGATAAGCTTCGTATTACGGTGGGAACTGATGAGCAAAATCAGATACTAATTGAAGCGTTAATTCATCTAGTCTAATCATTCAGTATCGGGTTTTAGTTAGATAATGGTAAAATGCCGGCTCTAAAAATTCTGTGTTGATGGCAACTTTTTGGCGGGAAATTAGGCGATGAGTGATTTACAAACCCAGCTAAAAATGGATACTTGGCTTCCTATGTCCTGGGATAAGTATATTCAGATCATTGAGCATCCAATTTATGAACAGGCAAAGAATTACTACTACAAAGGACACATGAGGATTGAGATGTCACCTGTTAGTTTTGAGCATGGACAAGACCATGTGGTGATTATCTTAGCAGTTAATTTGTTTGCTGCAATTAAAGGCATTCCTCTAAGAGGGTTAGACACAACGACATTTCGTAAAGCGGGTGTGCGGGAATGTCAACCGGATGTGTCTTATTACATTGGTGCTTGCGCTCAATCGATCCCATCTGGTACGGGAATTGTGAATCTTGATCAGTATCCAGCCCCGAATTTAGTGATTGAGATTGCCAAGACTTCGTTGCTGGATGATGTGGGGACAAAACGGGTACTTTATGAAGAGTTAGGCGTCGCTGAATATTGGGTGGTAGATGTGCAAAATACTCAAATTCTTGCCTATAGGGTGGCTGATCAGGGAAGTAACCGGATTCAGGTATCTCAGGTATTACCGGCACTTTCTATGGCAATTTTAGAAGAAGCGCTTCGTCGCAGTCGAGAAACTGATCAATCTCAGGTAATAGCTTGGTTGTTGACACAGTTTCAACAAAGAGAAGGCTAAATTTTAATTATAATCAAAAAATAGAAGTAACTAGCAGTCTTTCTATGTTCAATCAGCAAGAATTTTATGCTTTAGAAGAAGGGAAACCCTTACGATTGGTCATTGATTGGGGATTCCTGAGTCGAGAGATTGTAATTTATTTGGATAGTGAAGAAATTGGCAGAATCCCTAGGGTTAAACTGAGCAAACCGCATGAATTTATCCTGAGTAATGGCAGCCGGCTAAAAATTCAGCAGGTTCCAAGTTTTAAAATTTTAGGAATGGGGTTTCAGCCATGCCTGCACATCAGCTTGGATGGACGGGATTTACCGGGAGTTATCGTTAGTCCCCAACAACTTGTCTCGTCGGCTAATGGCGCTATTTTTCTGATTGCGCTAGCAAAACTTGTTTTAGCGATATTGATGCCGGTTAAGACGATCACGCTTTTGCCGGCACTTCAATTTCGGGAGATTGTCGAGTGGCAACAGAGTTTTACCGGCTCTATTTTCACCGGCTTAATTCTGCTGGGGCTTTTGCTTCTGCCTCAGCGTTTCACCAGACAGAGGTTAACTGCTGCACTGGTTATTGTACTGGGAAACGTTCTTATGGAGTTTTCGTGCCTGTGGGTTTGCAAATCCGCTCATATTAGCTCTATGGCAGCATTTGAGGGGCTTGCTGCTTTATCGATTTATCAAGGGTTAAGAGCAGAAAGTCGTTCTCGTCGTAGAAGATCATAGGAGAATTTTGGTGCCGGTTGTTGTCCGAGTTTCAATCTTGAGTGATCGCATTATTCATCCTCCACATTCCTTTGATGAATTACTTAATTGCCATTGACTTTCTTAAGGTTTCCGACCCTATCCTGGGACAACTCATTGACCAAATTGGTGCGTGTCAACTGAATCAGCAGGAGTTGGAGGGAGACTTGTTCTTTTGCCTATGCCGGTCAATTCTTCACCAACAACTTTCTACTAAGGTGGCTAAAGTCATCCACGAAAGGTTTCTTCGGCTTTACCCGCACACTCAGTTTCCTTCGGCGCAAGATGTCCTCGACACGCCGGATGAAGTCCTCCGCAGTGTGGGGATTTCGCGCCCCAAAATCTCTTACCTCAAAGACTTGGCACGTCATGCGATCGAGGGATTGCCCACGCTTGAGGAGTTGGAAGTCTTGGACGATGAGGCGATTATCAAGATTCTGACGCGGGTGAAAGGTGTCGGACGCTGGACTGTGCAGATGCTGCTGATTTTCCGTCTCAAGCGGTGGGATGTCTTGCCGGTGGATGACTTGGGTATACGTGCCGGCATTCGGAAACTCTACAATCTTGAGGCACTTCCTGACCGCAAGACTACAGAATGTTTTGGGCAAAAGTGGAAGCCTTATTGCAGTATTGCCGCGTGGTACTTGTGGCGGAGTTTGGAGCCTTTACCGCAGCTAGTTTGAGGAATCCTGGAAAAAGGAGGATTACCATCAAAAATTATAGTCAGAGTCCTATAGATTAGAATAAATCAGGTGTCCAGCAATTCTGGATGGTACAACCATATGACAACAAGTAGATTTTACACCCAACTCCAGCAGCAAATCTCTAGATGGCTAAATTATGGCAAAAAGTCTGGGTTCACTGAATTGGAGTTAGAGAAGATTATATTAGGAAGTTCTCTAGGCAAGCGGTCTGAGAACCAGGATCGCGTACTCTTCTTCAGAGTCAGATTTGAAGAATCTCGCAAACCTGCTTTCGCTGGAATCGTGCTTTGTGATGGGATGGGAGGTATGGCTAGTGGTGGAGACTGTGCAACTTTAGCGATTAGCACATTTGCAACATCTCTAGCCCGTAGTAATGCGTCGTCCGCGCTAACTGATAAGTTAAGAGTCGCTGTAAAATATACAAATGAAGTTGTTTACAAGGCTTATCAGGGAAAAGGAGGAGCAACCCTGTCGGCGGTTGTTTGTGATGAGAAAGATAAATGGGCAGCGATCAACGTAGGAGATAGCCGAATTTATCAAGTCTTCGATACTGGAATAGTAGAGCAACTAACTATTGATGACACTTTAGAGAATCAACTAGTCAATCTCAATCTTCCTTCTCCCCCACCTGAGTTTAGACAACTTTTACAGTATATTGGTATGGGTGAAGGTGTAGAGCCGCGAGTTATAGATCTGCAACCTTCTTCTGAAGTTAATTGGATTGTGATAACATCAGATGGCGCACACAGTCTTCCAAAAGAGATTTTTCAGGCAGTAATAGTTCATGCAGAAACATCTAAAAATGCAGTCGATCGACTGATTGCTATTTCAGAATGGCTTGGGGGTAAAGATAACTCTACAGTAGCCGTCCTTCCTCTTGGGAAGAAATTGCTTATTCGTGAGCAAGACTCTAGTTCAGGTTATTTTGAGATTTGGGGAATTCCTGGTAAAGCTGAATTTTTGAGCATTATACAAGATGAGACTCGTGGAATTAGAAACCTAACAACCTTAGATAAGGAAACTACCAAAGATGAGGGGGTTGCTAAAAAAGAGCGCAATTTATCACCAAAGAGACAAGCCAAGCAAAAAAAACAAAAAGATTTTGAAGAAACAGCTCTGAATGATGCAAATGGTAACAAAGGCAATGGAGAAAAAATTGCTCCACAGCTAAACATAGAATTTTCTCAGGAGGACTAAGTTTAATGTCTAATGGTATTCCACCTCGCTATGTTCCAACAGGAAAAGAATTTTGTGGAGGAATGGGAGAGATTTTAATCTGCACAGACACAAATCTTGATCGAGATGTTGCTATTAAATTTATTCAGGATGTCACAGATCAACGTAGACTGTTTGATGAAATAGCTGCTTTGCAAAAAATAAGGTCAAAAAATGTCGTTCAAATTTTTGACGTTTTTGTAAATGAAGGTAGTACACGACGTATAGGTATAGTACAAGAATATATACCAGGAGAGGATTTAATGTCTCTTACTGGGAAAGAGACATTATCAAAAGATCAATATTTAAAAGTCCTTTATCAGATAGCATCGGGGATTAGTGATATCCACACGCAAGGATTAATTCATCGTGATATCAAGCCCAATAATATGAAATTTGATGGAGAAAACATCCTTAAAATATTTGATTTTGGATTAGCCAGATTTACAGGAAAAAATGACTCAACTCTAGGATTTTGTGGAACTCCGGGTTTCGCTGCACCGGAATTATATCAGTCCGGTTTTGTTTCCTTTACAAAGGCTGTAGATACTTATGCTTTTGGTGTGACTGCGTTGTACCTGTCGGGAACAGAAATTCCACAATCTTTATTAAAAATTCCTCCTGGTTTTACTCCTCCTCCTCCCAGTTTTGCCTCTCTCTCTATCGGGATTCCTAACAGACTGGCAAGTATGCTTGATCTAACACTATCAGAAGATCCAGTAAATAGACCTGCAATGGCAGAAGTCAGAGATCTGATGGGTAAATATCTTTTATTTGGCAAGCATCGAGCACTTGTTATGAAAGGAACACATGAATATATCCTTGAAAAGGTGAATCAAATCGTAAAATTAGATTCCCCAGGATATGGTTCACTTCGTATCAAATATGACGGTTTAGATTTCTTGATTGAGTCCGTTAATGGAGCAATTTTTGTAAACAATAAATCTGTGTTCCAAGGTCAACAACTCCCTAAAGATTGCGTAATTACTATTGGTTCTTCTAGCGATGGAGTTTCAAGGTTATTCATAACGTTCGATATATCGAATCCAGAGGTGGTTTTATGAACGACGATCAAATTCATAACATTGGCGAGCAAATAGATAATCGTTATAAAATTCTTTGCTTTGTTGGCGAAGGTGGAATGCAGCAGGTTTATCGTGCATTGGATTTGGTACTTAATAGAGAAGTTGCTCTAAAAGTTCCTAAAAACAAATCTGCGAAAAAACGGTTTAAGAGCAGTGCGGTAGTGAGCGCTAAAGTCAATCATCCAAATGTAGCGAAGACTCTAGACTATCTAGAAATTGGCTCAACTTCTTATTTAATCGAAGAATTTATATCAGGTAAGGATCTAAAGGAAGGGATAGTTCAACAACTACAATTCGTCGATCCATATCTGACTGCAAAAATTCTGCACTATTTGGCTAAAGGTGTTGCTGCTTCTCATCACGCAGGTGTAATCCATCGCGATCTCAAGCCAAGTAATGTGATGGTGTCAGGAGATTTCAATCTCTCAGAGATCAAGATTACAGATTTCGGTATTGCTAAAATGGCTAAAGAAGAAATTATAGATGCTGTTGAGAGAGGTGATGCTTCCACTGCTGCTTCCTCAACAGTAGTAGGGGCACTACCATATATGGCACCTGAAATGATCCAAGACTCTCGGAATGCAGGTAAGCCATCAGATGTGTGGGCGATGGGAGCAATGATGTATGAACTAATAAGTGGTCAAAAGCCTTTTGGATTCGGGTTAAATGCTGTTCCCAATATCCTTGCAGCTACACCTCCTCCGAAACCCAGCTACATCGAAAATAATTCTCAATTTAAGTCTCTAGGGAGTGAATTGTATAAAGTAATTCTCTCATGTTTAAATAAAAATCCCGAAGAACGTCCCAATGCGGATCAGTTAGTACAAAAATGTGAAAACTTATGCTATCCGGTTGTTGAGAGAAAGACTGGTAAATTTATATATAAGCACCCCGAATGGAATTGGGGTACAATTCAGAGCGATGACGGACAAACTATTTTTGTCCATTTCGATAGTGTTTATGGCAGTAAACCAACGATTGGTAGTAGAGTTTGCTTTTCTGCATTTCCAGGTTCACCTAATCCCCGCGCACATCCCGTTGTTCTGATGCGGGGAGTTAATACAAATGTATGATTAAGTCGAGCGCAAGGGTGAATGAAAAGAGCGATTATGCAAATTGGTTTAGCCTACAGGTAGGCATCCATGTGATTGCAAGCACTAACACCCACAGCGCAGCAAGTTTAAATTCAAGCAGTTGCAGCAGTTTGCTCTTCAGGGAAAAATGCAAGAATAATTCGCTCTAGCGGAATGCCGCCGGCAATTAAGTCTTTAGTGATTTCCTGATCCATCCCGTCATATTCCACCCAAATCTTATCCTCATTAAATCCTATCAAACGCACTGTCTTCATCCTGGTTTACCGGCAACGAATGCTACACGACCTTGGGGCAAAGTATATTGCCCATAACTCCGCATTGTTTGAACCTGAAAACCCACTTGAGAAAGTTCTGTTACAATATCTTCCTCTTTGTATAATCGCTGCCGGTGGACTTCGTCATCCCGTCTGTAATATTCTCCAATTTTGCGAAAGGTAATAATCTTGCGTGTTAAAATTGCCAGGTCGTGATCTTCCTCTTTTTCCACTAGCACGATCCAATCTTTTCCTTCCTTAAATCCCTTTGTCATTTCCACCGGCACGTCTCCTAATTCAATAATATCGAAGACCAAAACACCCCCAGGAATTAAGGCGTGATAAATGCGGTGGAAGAGTTGATTTAAGGTTTCGCGCTGATTATCTGGATCGAATAGATAGTTAAGACATTCACTGATAGCGGTGACAGCATTGCAGGGTGGGATGCCGGTTTTGAATAACGACTCAACCCGAAATTCGGCATTGGGGACTCTTGTTCGGGCAATGGCGATGGCAGCTTCCGAGATATCAACTCCCAAAACTTGATAGTCAGCTTTTGCAAGTTCTTGCGTCCATAAGCCGGTTCCGCACCCCAAATCGACGACTAAACCTGACCGGATATGGCGCTGATGCAGAATTTCTAAGATGCCGGCAGCAGATTTAAGCGCGTAGTCACTGAAACCAACGTCATGAATAAATGCGAGGTCTTCTTTGTACCACTCTGTCATATTCCAACCTTTGCGCTAAGGGATTTTGCTATCCTTGCAAGAGTGCAATTTTACCCTCAATTTATATGAGCGTCACCATCCAGCAATTAATTCAATGGAAACAACAAGGGCGTCCAATCGTAGCGCTGACGGCATGGGATTATCCTGTGGCGCAACTGCTGGATGAGGCCGGTGTTGATTTAATTTTGGTTGGGGATTCTCTGGCGATGGTTGCGTTGGGCTACGAAACGACGCTGCCGGTGACGCTGGAGGAGATGATGCACCACGCCAAAGCTGTGCGGCGGGGCGTAAAAAAAGCCTTAGTCGTGGTGGATTTGCCGTTTTTGACGTACCAAGAAAGCCCCCAGCAAGCGATGCACTCTGCCGGCAGGATACTCAAGGAAACAGGGGCGAATGCGGTGAAGTTGGAGGGGGGATATGATGCGATCGCACAAACAGTTTATCGCTTAGTGCAAGCCGGCATCCCGGTGATGGGTCATGTCGGGTTAACGCCGCAGTCTGTGCATCAACTAGGCTACCGGCAGCAGGGTAAGACTCCAGAAGCCGGTGAGCGGATTTTATTAGAAGCGATCGCACTGGAACAAGCCGGTGCCTTTGCGATTGTATTAGAGCATATCCCAGCCGAGTTAGCGGCCCAAATCTCCAAACGCCTGGTTATTCCCACGATTGGCATTGGTGCAGGGCCAGATTGTGATGGCCAAGTCCTTGTGACAGCAGATTTATTAGGACTTTCCAGCCGGCAACCCCCCTTTGCCAAGTCTTACGCGAATCTTCGGCAGGTGATCGGTAAGGCTGTGCGGGATTTTTCCGTTGAAGTCCGAGAACACCAATTTCCAGAGTCGGGACACTAAAGACAGAGAATTCAGGACAAACCCTCTTCCCCTCTTCCCATGCCTACGGTGTACACACATCTGGTGATCAACCTCAAAACGCTGGAATTAGCCCCCCTAACCCCCCAATTCTGGGGGGAACCGGAATTTAAAGTCCCCCAATGTTGGGGGATTTAGGGGGCTAATCAACCTCAAACGTAAGTAGATAAGACTTGTGTGTACACTGTAGTCTTCCCATGCCCCTACCTTTAGGTTGGCGCAGCCTTGCCTCATGCCCTATGCCCCATGCCCCATGCCCTAATTCAGATTCTTCCCTTAGACTTATGCCGAATTCTGGTAAAAGCAGGCAAGATCGATAAAGTGAGTGCGTAAAACCAGCGACTCATCAATCAAAGATGTGTTGCAAAAATCTGAAAGATGCAGACTCAACTATTAACAGCAGATCCTAACTCTACAGCCTCGGAAACTTCTCGCCCGATTCACTGGTGGGCAAAACTGAGCGCTTTAATCGCACTTTTTAACCTTGCTTTGGTGATATTTAATATTACCTATGTTCCATTACGAGATTTCTATTTGCGGCAGCTACCAGGTGTGGTAACTTTATACGATCCAGTTAAAGGAATTGAACCACATCCAGTCACAGTAAAATATCTTAATACAGTTGATCAATTATCCGCTCAATTGCCTCAAGCTGGAGTGCCAGCGGCTCAGACTCAGCAATTACTAGAAGATTTACGCAATCAAAGCACTACGATTATTGATGAAAATCCTTTTTTAGTGCCGGCTAAAGTTGGCACGTTTGCCCAAATTAAACGGGAGATGGCGCAACATCTCGGTACGAATTCTGCTAAAGGGGCATTTCAGAGATTTTGGAGTTCTGAGTATTTAAATCAGGCCGGCAGCCAAGCACAACTTGGTTTTTTCAATAATGAAATTCGGCCTTTAATGGAAGCGAATTATTTTCGCCAGGTAGACAGATACGGTCGATTTATTGATAATTTCTGGCGAATTGACCTTGTTTTTATTGCTTTTTTTGGCACTGAGTACCTAATTCGTACTTTTTTGCTGAGTCGTCGGTTTCCCCGTCTGAGCTGGGGGGATTGTATGGTGAGGCGCTGGTATGATGTTTTTCTCTTTCTGCCATTGTTTCGACCTTTGCGGGCGATGCCGGTATTGGTGCGGCTGCATCAATCAGGCGTGATAAATTTTGATCGGGCGATCGTACAGATTACTTATGAACCGATGGCAAATTTAGCCAATCAGGTAACGAATTTTGTGATCGTTCGGATTATCACACAAACGCAAAATGCGATTAAAAATGGAGATGCTGCCGGTTTTTTATTGAAGACGCAACCTTACATTACAGTTAACAACATTGATGAAGTTGAAGCAATTAGTGATCGCCTGCTCCACTTGACAATTAATCGGGTTTTGCCGAAAGTTCAGCCTGGGTTAGAAAATTTAATGCATCACAGCCTAGAAAGTTCTTTTAAGCAATCTGATTTTTATCAAGGCTTGAAGAGAATTCCCGGCCTCGGTTTGCTACCGACAGATGTGATCGAGCAGTTAGCCAATTATCTAGCCGGTACGGCTGTCGATGTTGTGTCTAATTCATATTCCGATACGAAAGGCCGGCAAATTTTAGATCAACTGACTCATGATTTCAAGGAAGCGTTACGCCAAGAACTACAAGATAAAGAAACGCTTTCGGAATTACAATCTCTGCTGAATGATTGGTTAGAAGAATTGAAATTAAATTACGTCGTCCATTCAACAAAAAATGAAGCGGAGGAAACGCTGGCAGAAATGGAAATTCTCAGCCAAGTTGCAGATCGTTCTGGAGAATCTGCGGAAGCTGTGGGGGCAAACCCGGCTGTGGCGGCTGTAGATCGTATGCTTGGAGATACAGAACGCGAAGTGACAGGACAAAGGCAGGAGAAGTAATTGAACACAAAAATGCTGTTCTAAAATTAGTGGGGAGAAGGTAAAATAAATTTCATGTCTACCTTCTTACCTCCTGAATTTAAAAACTTAACTGAACCCTCCTCGATTGCTCTGGCGCAGAGCATTGAGCGTCAGGAAATCGCCACTCCCTTGAGTGAGCAACCGATCCCCACAAGTTTTATCCGTCAGGGTGCCGGCGGTACGCCTATTTTGTTGTTACATGGCTTTGATAGCTCTGTATTTGAGTTTCGCCGGCTGCTACCTTTACTGGCTGAAAAACACGAAACATGGGCGGTTGATTTGTTGGGTTTTGGCTTTACAGATCGATTAGCAGGAATTTCAGTTTCCCCAACAGCCATTAAAACTCACCTCTATTATTTTTGGAAAACTTTAATCCAGAAACCCGTTATTTTGGTGGGGGTTTCGATGGGAGGAGCTGCTGCCATTGATTTTACGCTCTCTCATCCGGATGCGGTTAAGAAGTTAATTTTAATTGATAGTGCCGGGTTTGCAAATGGCCCAAAAGGGGGAAAATATTTGATTCCGCCTCTAGGTTATTTAGCCACAGAATTTTTGCGAAATCCTAAAGTGCGGCAGCGCATTAGTCGCACGGCTTACTTTGATGAAACATTGGCTTCTGTTGATGCGGCGCTTTGTGCAGCTTTGCACCTGAAAATGCCTCGATGGAATCAAGGACTGATTGCTTTTACAAAAAGTGGAGGCTACAGTTCTTTTCGGGATAAACTCGAACATATTATGCAGCAAACGCTGATTTTGTGGGGAGAAAATGACCGAATTTTAGGCACGACTGATGCAGAAAAATTTAAGCAATCGATTCCACACAGTGAGTTAATTTGGATTAAAAATTGCGGTCATGTTCCTCACCTCGAACAGCCACAAATCACCACTCAGCACATTTTAGAATACGTCGAAAAGTCTGAGTGATCAAGAGATAAGCTTCAGATGGGAATTTAACTAAGCTAAAATTAATAATAGCTTTTAATACCCTTTTAGCACTTGATTTGCTCGCTCATGCGCTGCTCTAACCGCTTGATTAAGGTATCAACATCAGTAGCAACTTGCTCAAAACATTCGGGAGGTGCAGGTTCTACTTCAAACTGAATAAGCTTGATTTGATCGTTGCCAATTCCAATCAGCAAAACTTCTTTTTCAGGATTGTGATTATCAACAATTCCCAAAACTTCTCGAAGGTTGTTCTCGACGTTGCGATTTAAGGTTTCTATCGCCTCTCTGGGGCAGTAGACAAAATGCGGTTCTGGCTTGAGATCGATCCCCAGCGTATCATCACTTTCTCCCTTTTCCAGAAATAGTCCCCACGCCAAAGCCGCTAATTCATGCTGATTGGCTTTTACAAATTCAGCGAGTTGCCGTCGCCAGCTATTTTTTTCCTCTTGAGGCGGGTTATTACCGAGTTGAATCATGCTCTGCTTTCCAATATTGTTAATATCATCTTAAACCCATTTGCACACGCCAGAGACTTGCATAAATTCCCTGTTGATCGAGCAGTTGTTCATGCCGGCCCCACTCTATTAATTTGCCATGCTCCATGACATAAATGCAATCGGCATTGCGAACGGTGGAAAGGCGATGGGCGATCGCAATTGTTGTGCGATTTTGGGTAATGCGTTCGAGTGATCGTTGAATTGCCGCTTCTGTCTCATTATCCACTGCCGAGGTCGCTTCATCCAAAATGAGAATCGGTGGGTTTTTGAGAATGGCGCGGGCGATGGCAAGTCGCTGTCGTTGGCCGCCGGATAATTTCTGCCCTCGTTCCCCTACAATTGTTTCATAACCTTGAGGAAGTTGCGTAATAAATTCATGGGCTTCTGCAACTTTTGCGGCTTCTATAATTTCTGCCGGCGTTGCTTCAAAGGTGCCATAAGCAATATTTTCTGCAACTGTCCCGTGAAATAAAAATACATCCTGGCTGACTAACCCGATAGCTTGCCGCAAATCTTTTAAGTTCAGTTCGCTTAATTCAATACCATCAAGGGTAATCGTTCCCGATTCAATTTCATACAGCCGCAACAGCAGTTTTACTAAAGTGCTTTTCCCTGAGCCGGTGGAACCAACAATTGCAATTGTTTTGCCGGCAGGAATATGCAAAGAAAGATTTTTAATAACCGGAGAACGATCCCGGTAAGCAAATGTCACATTTCGCAACTCCACTTCACCCCGAACTAAAGCAACCGGCAACGGTTTGTCACCGGGATGAATTGCAATCGGAGTGTCGAGTAAATTCAGCACACGCGTGGTTGAAGCCATTGCTCTTTGATATTGATCAAACGTCTCTCCCAAGCGTGTTAACGGCCACAATAATCGCTGGATAAGAAAGACTAACACACTATAAGAACCGACAGACATTTTGCCGGCAACCGCTTCCATCCCGCCATAAAGCAGCAAAGCCGTAAATCCCACCAAAATGATCATCCGAATTAACGGAACAAATGCCGCAGAAAGTTTGATAGCACGGCGGTTACTTTGGCGGTAAGCTTCGCTTTCTCGTTCAATACGTTTAGCTTCATATTGTTCGGCAGTAAAGCTTTTAATGGTCGTGATGCCGGATAAATTATTTGACAGTTGTCCGTTAAGCAAGCTCACTTTTTCCCGCACTTCGGCATAGCGAGGCGCGAGAAGGCGTTGAAACGCAACGGAACCCCAAAGGATAAACGGCATCGGCAGCATCGCCATCCAAGCCACACTCGGCGCGACGAAAAAGAACACACTGCCAATGATGACAACCGTTGTGGTGACTTGGATGATTTCATTGGCTCCAAAATCGAGAAAACGCTCTAGCTGGTTGATATCATCACTTAAAATAGACATCAAGCCGCCGGTGCTGCGATCTTCAAAATAAGCGATATCTAATTCCTGGATGTGGCTGTAGGCATCAAGGCGCAATTCGTGCTGAATTGTCTGACCTAAATTCCGCCAAAGTCGAGCGTAAGCGTATTCAAAGACTGATTCGAGTATCCAAATGATGACCGTCAGAATAGAAAGAATTAAAAATTGTCCAAAGATATCTTTCATTCCCCACTGAGCTAGCAGAGAATCCTCTTGTTTGACGACGACATCGACGGCTACACCGATTAAAACGGGGGGTGCTAAGTCAAAAGTTTTGTTAAGAATTGAGCAAATTGTTGCTAGCCGGATTTGCTGCCGGTGTGGGTGTCCGTAGTGTAGAAGACGCTTAAGGGGATGCACCGTTTTTGGAAGTTTCCGTCTTGAGTTGGATGCCATTTTCTATTCTAAATATTATTTTTTATTAAATTACTGAGACGAATTTTAAAGCACTCTGGTTTAAAGCAGTATTGTTTATGAGAATAGTCTTTGTATTTCCTCAATAATATTATATAGAATAAAAACTCCGCTTTTTTAGAAAAACCAGAGTTCTTAATATTGACAAATTATTTAGGGTGACTACAAGCTTCTATTTATTCCCTAAAAATGTAGCCGATGGTTATTTAAACCCTGTTTCCCTTTAAGCTTCAGGTTCCACTCCCAGTGCGCGTAATTGCGCTGCCAGTTGTTCAACACGTTGCTGTGCCTGTTCAGCACGTTGTTGTACCTGTTCAGCACGTAGGCGTTCAGTTTCAACTTGTTGCTGTGCTTGAATTGCCGCCTCTTCTGGTGTGGGTACTAATTCTCCTTCAGGAGTGAAGTAGCGCAGTTTTCCATCTAAAATGCCTAAATAAAGATTGAGACTTTCGCTCCAACGCAATCCTGCTTCATTAGAGGTAATTTCTAGGTATCTCTGACCTAATAATCGGAAGCCGGCGAACTCTAAACTTTCTGGAGAAAACCAAAAGTATTCGGGGGTGCGAAATTCGTTTTGATAAAGGTTTTTCTTGAATTCCCTGTCAACGGTTGCGGTGGAATCAGAAAGCAATTCTATGATCAAATCCGGATATTTACCATTTTCCTCCCAAACAACCCAAGATTTACGGGGACGCTTCTCTGTTTGGGCGACTAGGAAAAAATCTGGCCCACGAAAATCTCGATTTTTTAATTGTTGCCGGCTAAAATATATGGTGAGATTTGCGCCGATAAAGTAATCATTTCTGTCACGCCATAGCCATTCTAGACAGGAAACCAACAGCGCTAGCTGAACATAGTGCAATGTACTTTCCATTTCTGGTTCATCACTCTCTAGTTGAGTAGCATCGGGCATCAAGAATTCTAATTGCTGAGGTGTTAGAGACATAAAAATTTTACTTATATTTGGCTAATTTCAATTTTAGCATTCATTTCCAGCTCATCCAGTCCGATATTAACAAAGTTTTTTATAATCGGCTTAAAATTTTTTCAGTATCTTTTTAGTATTTAAAAACGACTTTGAGGAACGCGATTATGTGCTTTTCGGCAACCGCAAGTTTTACAGCAGGGGTGACCCTTTCTGCATTAGGCATTGCAAATTATCAAAAAATTAAATCAAGCGACTATCGATTATTGGGCATCTTTCCTTTCTTATTTGCAACTCAGCAATTCCTTGAAGGGATTGTTTGGTTAACCATTGGAAATTCCTCGCTTTCCTCCCTCAATCTTGTTGTTAGGGATGGTTTTTTATTGTTTGCCACCGGCATCTGGCCTATCTTATGCCCTCTCGCCGTTTATTTAGGTGAGAAAAACAGCTTAAAAAGAAAAGTTATATTCGGACTGGTTATCGTAGGAGTAGGTTTGGGAATCTATCTATTTGGATTTGTCATAACTCACGGCGTGCAGCTTGAAAAATTTTCAGGGAACTTACTTTATGATTTGACTGTTATCCCTTTATTCGCACCCTTAAAATACTTATACTTAATCGTAACAAGCCTTCCCTTTGTCCTTTCAGAGCGACATCCCATGAAGCTTTTTGGCCTTGCAGCAATTGCTTCCTTTGGCTTAGCTAATCTATTTTATAACCTGACATTTGTTTCAGTTTGGTGCTTTTTTGCCGCTGTTCTCAGTGGCGCACTTTATTTTATTTTGGATAATTCTCAATCCCAAATACATAATATTTATGAATAATTAAGTTAAAAACCTACAGTCAAAGCACATCATGAAAATGCGAATAGTCGATAATACGCTGACCGTTTGATGTCCTCGATAAAATATCGACAAAACGCATATTCCACAGAATCTCTGAAGAAACAAACGAGTGACGGGTGTGAATAGTCTGCGAAACCGATTCATCAATGCCGGTGAGAGTAATTACGAGTTCAGTTTCCGCCTCGGCTAACGATTCCGCTGTGGTTTTGTAGAGGGGACTCGCCTCATTAATGGGATGCATTACTGTCCAAGTCAGTGCAAAAATCGGTGTCTCGCTGCGAACGAGTTGCAAATCGTAAAACCGGCGCATGAAATGCCCTTCTTTCGTAACTTCATTGCGAACCAACGTTACCCGCACCTGTGCTTCTAAAATAAAGTTATTACGCTGGTTTGCTGTGCGAAACATTAGCGTTGGCACCCCATCATAAGGTGCGATCACCGCCACACGACTGAAAAGCACTCGCGCCGTGGGCAGAGAGAACCGCGCAAACATCATGCCGGTGGCCATTGCGAACCCCAACAGACCGACAAGTGCTTCGAGCGCAACCAAGCCATGTGCGTAGTTGGTGCGTGGGTACATCGACCCGTAACCGATGGTTGCCATCGTCTGAATGCTAAAGAAAAAGGTATCTCGAAAAGAGCCTGGTTGGGCATTCTCAATGCAATCACCCCCCGCCACATAAGCCAGCGCAAACAAAGTGTTGGCAACCACATAAGACACAGTAATCAGCGCAAAAAATCTCGGCCAAGAAAGGGTAACTAAAAAATGATAAAGGTCGCTTCCGGAGAAATGCGAGACACCCCGACGGATGACATTGAACTGTCCAAACCGGCTTACAAAGCTCATCCGTTTGGGGATTCGGTGCTTTTTGGGCATAGATTCTGGCTCCTCGTGAGGTTTATCCTAAGGCTGGCTATAATCTAGCACCGCGAATTTTTAAGTATGTGCGCTGCTCATTTGTCAATCCAGTGCCGGCTTCAAACTCGCATCCATCGACTAAAGCATCTAACCAAATTGTTTCATTGAGCGTCGCTCCAGTTAAATCAGCATTTCTCAAATCTGCTTGAGTAAAATTTGCAAATAAAAGATCCGCATTGATTAAACGGCTTCCTCTCAAGTTGGCTCCCGTTAAATCTCCTCGAATGAAATTTACCCCATCGAGAACTAATCCTGATAAATCGGCTCCTTGGAGATTCGGAAATTTAACCCGCTGCCGATTGCCCAGAAACCGCATCACACAAGTTATATTAGCCTCAGTTAGCGGCATCCTTGTCAAAAAATCGTAACGTGCTAGCCCCATTTCCTTAAGCGCCCGTAAACGCTGCATTGGGTCTTTTTCTAAAAACTCGGTACAGTTGCGGTAAAGGTCTTGGGTTTGGGAATATAGCATTACTTTAAAGTGAATTGATTGCTTTGAAATTAAATGTTTATGTAAAAGTTAATTCAGCGGATAACGGTAACTTTTTTAGCAATTAGTTTCAGAGACGCGCTCGCATCAAGGCGAACGCACTCTGAAATCAGACAAAGATTAAACTATTTCTCAATTTTGACAGAAATAATTTTGTCACCCTTGCGAATGGCATTAACAACATCCATGTCCTCAGTTTTTCCAAAGGTGGTGTGCATTCCATCTAAATGAGGTTGGGGAGAATGGCAAATAAAGAATTGGCTTCCCCCCGTATCACGACCGGCATGAGCCATTGAGAGGGTGCCGGCGAGATGTTTATTCTTGTTAATTTCACACTTGATTTGATAGCCAGGGCCACCTGTTCCTTTGCCTTCAGGACAGCCACCTTGGATCATAAAATTATTGATGACTCGATGGAAAATGAGGCCGTCGTAAAAACCTTTTTCAGAGAGTTCTACAAAATTTTTGACCGTATTTGGGGCATCTTGATCAAACAATTCCAAGTTGATCGTGCCTTTTTCGGTTTCCATTATCGCGCGGGTCATAAATTTTCCTTACTCGTTTGATGATTTACAGTTTTTGTGGTAATAGAGAACGTGTAAGTCCTCACCCACTGCTAAACTATATTAAAGCAAAAACACGCTTGAGCGACTTTAGGCAAAAGGCTCTCAAAATTACTGAGCGCAATGGCGTTTTTGACTTGTACAGATGTGTCTTCTCGCCAGAAAGCCCGATTTATTCTGCACTCAACGCCACATTCATCGCCGATTTCGGAGATAATAACTAGACCATGAATCACTACTTTGCCACTGTTGCTCGCGGTCTAGAACCCATTGCCGCCCAAGAACTAGAACGCTTGGGTGCCTTAGAAGTTCGTCCAGACTTCACAGGGGTGCATTTTGCTGGAGATAAAGCTTTGCTTTACAAAGTGAATCTTTGGGCGAGGACAATTTTTCGAGTGTTAGTACCCATTCGAGAATTTCGTTGTCTTCACGGCGATATGCTCTATCGTGAAGTGCAAAAAATTTCCTGGGATGACTATCTACATCCTGATAATACTCTAGCGGTAAACTGCACCGGCGGCAATCAATTACTTAACCACACCCACTTCACAGCACTACAGGTTAAAAATGCAATTGTAGACCAACAGCGCAGCAAATTTGGTAAAAGGTCTAATGTCGATCCACACAATCCCGATTTAGAGATTGATGCCCACATTCATGAAGATCGTTGCATCCTTAGTTTAAACAGTTCCGGTTCAAGTTTACACCGGCGCGGATACAGGCCGGCAATGGGAAAAGCCCCTCTGAAAGAAACTTTAGCCGCCGCGATTCTCGACATGGCAGAATACTCACCCAATCTGCCTTTTTTAGACCCCCTTTGTGGCTCTGGAACTTTGCCGTTAGAAGCGGGTTTAAAAGCTTTAAATATTGCCCCAGGATTGTTTAGAGAAAACTTTGGTTTTATGCGCTGGCGTGATTTTGATGATTCCCTGTGGCAGCAATTGCTAGAAGAAGCAAAAACCAGCCAGCTAGCCGAACTCAATGCTCCGATTTATGGAAGTGATCGCGACGGTGATATTCTTAAGCAAGCGCGGAGTAATGCCGCAGAATGTGGGCTAGCAAAATATATAAAATTCGCCCAAACAGAATTATATTTTTTGGAAGCGCCGGCAGATAGTGGAATTTTAATTTGCAATCCTCCTTACGGAGAACGGTTAGGAGATGCTCAGGAATTAGGGGACTTTTACAAATTGCTGGGTGATGTGTTTAAACAGCGCTTCAAAGGGTGGACGGCTTATATTTTAACCGGCAATAAAGAGTTAGCAAAAAGAGTGGGCTTGAAAACTTCTCGTCGGCTGCCGGTTTATAATGGTTCCTTAGCTTGTACTTTACTAAAGTATGAGCTTTATTAAAGCCATTAAACTTCAACAGAATTCAAACGTTGCTTACGTTTAGAATTACCTCCTGCTTTACCTAGCCTAAAAATAACTAGAGTAATTCTTTAAACATTAGTAAAAATCGGTTTCAAATTCAGTTCAAAGTTTTGTAATATATCCTCACCCGATAGCGTACTAGGATTCTGTAAGATTTCCACTTCCCGTCCCGAACGATAAATTTCTACCTGTTGCGTCTGAGGATCAATTAGCCAACCTAGTTGAGTGCCATTATCCAGATATTCTTGCATTTTCGCTTGCAATTTTGTTAGTGAATCACTTTCAGATCGTAACTCCACTACAAAATCAGGAGACAACGGGAGAAATTTTCGTTTTTGCTCTGCACTCAAGGCTTCCCAACGATCACGGCGCACCCAACTTGCATCGGGAGAACGTTCCGCACCGTTGGGTAATTTGAAGCCGGTGGAAGAATCGAACGCAATTCCTAAATTATTTTGCCGGCTCCAAGCTTGGATCTGAAAGGCAATCTCGATATTACGATGACCCGTTTCCCCCCCTGTTGGCGGCATAATGATTAATTCTCCTTCATTTGTGCGCTCTAATCTTAAATCAGCATTTGCCTGACATAGCTGATAAAATTGCTCATCCGTTAATGCCAAAATTGAGGGGAAATTCAGGGTAATCGCAGTCATGTCTTTCTTTCACTCCAGCGAAATTATCATCAAGAATCTATCTCAGCTAACTCCATCCACCGCTCAGTTGCCGCTTCAATTGCCTCAGCTAAACTTCCCACCTTTTCATGCAATTCTTGCACCTTAGATACCGAACCCGGAGGCGCATTATAAAGTGCTTTCTCAGCTTCAGCTTTCTCAGCTTCTAATTGAGCGATTTTGCCTTCCAACATCTCATACTCGCGCCGTTCTTTGGATGAAAGCTTGCGCTGCCCTTTGCTATCATAAGACTGCCGGTCTGTCTTCCAAGATTTTGTTTTTTCTTCCTTCTTCTCCTTAGAATTTGTATTCTGACGTGCCGCTTCTTCCTCTTCTGCCTGCTTGAATTCTAAGTAAACTGAATAATTGCCAGGATACTGACGAAGAGTACCTCCTTCTTCAAAGGCAAAAATTGTTTCTACTGTGCGATCTAGGAAATAGCGATCGTGGGAAACTGCTATGACACAGCCGTTGAAATCTTCGAGATAGTCTTCCAGCACCGCCAATGTTTGCACATCCAAGTCATTCGTCGGTTCATCTAAAATCAGGACATTGGGCGCACTCATTAAAACCCGTAGCAAAAATAGACGGCGTTTTTCACCCCCAGAAAGTTTATGAATTGGCGCATATTGCTGATTACCAGGAAATAAGAAACGCTCTAGCATTTGAGAGGCACTGATCTGCGTTCCGTCAGCTATTTTGACAAACTCTCCCTCCTCCTTGATGTAGTCAATTACGCGCTGCTCTTCATTCAACGCGGCGAGTAATTCTTCAGAATGCTGGTCAAAATAGCCGATGTGAATGGTCGTGCCAATATCAACTTTTCCTGAATCAGGCTGCACACGTCCAGTAATCATATCCATCAATGTTGATTTACCGGCACCGTTACCGCCGATAATCCCGATACGATCTTCAGGACTGAATTTGTAAGTGAAATTGTTGATTAAAGTCCGCTCATCGTAACTTTTACAAACATTTTCTAGCTCAATCACTTTTTTACCAATCCGACGTCCGGGGGTGGCAATATCAACCTTACCTTGAACCTGTTTAAACTCAGTTGCCTGCATATCCCGAATCCGATCAATCCGGGCTTTTTGTTTCGTACTCCGAGCTTTTGGCCCTCTTTTCAGCCATTCCAACTCGCGACGCAATACCCCTTGATGTTTGCGTTGAGAACTGGCTGCCGAATCTTCGGAAAGGGCTTTTTTCTCCAGATAATAGGAATAGTTGCCGGCATAACTGTAGAGATCGCCCCGGTCAATTTCAACGATCCGATTGGTGACGCGATCCAGAAAATAGCGGTCGTGAGTAATTAGCAAAATTGCCCCGCGAAAGCGGTTTAAATAACTTTGTAACCACTCAACAGAAAGTGCATCCAGATGGTTTGTTGGCTCATCCATCAACAACACATCAGGTTCCGAAAGCAAGGCGGCAGCTAGGGCAATTCGTTTGCGATAACCGCCCGACAAACTCCCGATCCGAGCCTCAAAATCTTCGATTCCTAACTTCGTGAGGATGATTTTTGCATTGGTTTCTAATTCCCAAGCACCGGCTGTCTCCATCTTCTGCATCACAGCAGACAAACGAGACATTAACTGACTATCTTCTGGCGCGTGTGCGAGTTTTTTTGATACTTCCTCATACTCGCGCACCAATGCCATTTGTTCGCCGCTATCGGCAAAGACTTGCTCTAATACGGTGTGATTTTCATCTAAGTCTGGCTGCTGGGGCAAATAGACAATCCTGACGCCAGAATTGACCAAAATTTGACCCTCATCAATGGGTTCTAAACCGGCAATCATTTTTAATAGGGTTGACTTGCCAGAACCATTCGTGCCAATTAAGCCCACTTTATCCGTGGCATCCAGACTAAAGCTAGCATCCTTGAGGATTTCTTTAATCCCAAAATCTTTTTTAACCGATTGTAGTGTAAAGATACTCATTCCGTTTTTCTGCGCCACAGACTCTAAGTGTATTATCGCGCAGTGCCGGCAAGTAAGGATTAAAGTCCTATGACGCTAGGCTTGGCTTTTTTTTAAACCGCAGATGCACGCAGATAAACGCAGATGATGCCGCAGATGGTAGCATGGGGTGCCGCAGGCATACGCAGATGATGGCGTAGTGTGCCGTCGATATACGCAGATGATGCCGCAGATAGTAGCGTAGCGTGTCGCCGGCATACGCAGATTCTATTTCCGCTTGGCTCGGCAAAATGAACGTGTCAGACTATCCTAGTTAAATGCCCCATGCCCCATGCCCCATGCCCAATCCCCTTCCTTAAACTATGACTACCCCAGAATGGACTCCTGAAGCTGAAAGCCGGCTCAAAGAAATTCCTTTTTTCGTTCGTCCCGCTGCCCGCAAAAAAATTGAGAAGTTTGCTCAAGATGCGGGAATCGGTCAAATTACTGTAGAAATTTACGAGCAAGCGAAGCAGAAGTTTAACTCTAAGTGACTTATATTTCCTTAGAATTCGTGTTCTATTACTTAATAGCGGGAGGCAGT
The DNA here is from genome assembly GCF_014695715.1 of Microcoleus sp. FACHB-68. NCBI lineage: Bacteria > Bacillati > Cyanobacteriota > Cyanophyceae > Oscillatoriales > Microcoleaceae > Microcoleus > Microcoleus sp. FACHB-68. The sequence goes on along the minus strand of NZ_JACJOT010000006.1, from coordinate 939,879 downwards.
GCGCCCTCCCCGTTTTGCCGTTTTTTTCTCTGACTTAATTGCCCTAGATTCGAGTGTAAACTCTGGAATTTCTCGAAGTTCAGTTTCACTCAAGCTGTACTGTTCACAGACGAGGCTGAGACGAGTTCCGGGAGTTTTAACTTCATTCACTGAATGGGTTAGATTGCCTTGAAAATAAACCAAAGTGTTGAATTGAGGGCGAATTTGCCCGACTTGGCGCTTGTGGTTACGCAGAACGAGTTCTCCGCCTTCGAGTGCCGGTGGTACTTGCACATAAAGGACGCTGACAAGGGCTGGCGGCTCAACTGTTTTGCAATAGGAACGCAGGCTGCGATCAATATGAGGATCGACGCGGGAGCCATTTTTTAGTAGTAAAGGATTGAGATAAAAGGCATTACAATTTGGCTGCAATGCCTTTTTTAAATAAGGTTTAAAGAAAGGAAATTTTTGTTCAACTTCAGTTAATCCAGAGCCATGAAAAACGAGTGAAAATCCTTTAGTTCCGATAAAGTCGCGGTTGAGATTGTTGACGGCAAAGTAGGGACTGGCTAAAATTTCTCCCTGCAATTTGCTGAGATAGTCAAGCTCAAAGACATTAGACAGTTGTTGATAGTAGCTCACGTTGAAGAGGGCATGGGGGATGGGGGATGGGGCATGGTGAAGAGATAGGATGCCGGCGATAACTTTTACACCGGCATCCATATTAAGGGCAGATTGAGTGACAACAAAACCTGCCCCTAAAGTCAGACTAATTAATCGGCTACTCCTGTTGATTATTCAGGTTAAACAAGAATGGGACAGTGCTATTTGATTTTCCATCCATCACTAAAACTCTTGGCATCTGAGAACCGCCGTTTCGCCAAGCTTCAATCGCTTCTTTTTGAAGCACTAACTGACCCCCTTGTGCTTTCAGCGTTTCTGCCAAAAGTCTTTGAGCTTCAGCTCTACCTTGAGCGCGGTTAATATCGGCTTGTGCTTCTTGTTGGGCTTCTTGCGCTACATAAACCGCTCTTTGCGCTCGCTGCTCAGCAATTTGTTTTTCTTCAACTGCCCTCGAAAACTCTGGGGAGAAAGCCAGATCGACAACGCTGGTATCGAGGATGATAATTCCGTATTTATCTAATCGTTCACCCAAAGCATTATCAAAGTCTGTCTTCAATTCAGTTCTTTTAGTAATTGCTTCTTCAACTGTTCTCCTAGCAGCTGCAATTTTAAAAGATTCCTGGGTTTGGGGGGCAATAATTTTTGAGACGATATTTTCTAATGAGCCTTGTTTCCTTCTCACCTCAACTACTTGACTAGGATCGAGGCGAAAGTTTATGGCAAATCTCGCTGAGAGATCCTGAAGATCCTTGGTAGAACTTTGCGCCGGCACTTCAAATTTTTGCACCGTCACATCATAAACATCTACTTTTGAAACAAAGGGGGGTTTGAGATGAATTCCCTCTAATAATGCGCCATCACGGGCTTTTCCTAAAATGCTGAGCACTCCTGCTTCACCGGGGTTGATGATAACAAAAGAACTCAAGCCAACAAGCAAGATGACTGCTGTTAGAATTCCGGCGATTATTGATGGCCAACTATTGATAGATTGACTTTTCAAATCCTATCTCCTCTACTTGCAGTCGTTTCTAGTCTTTTGACACAATAACAAGGAAATCAACCCTGCTGTCAATTTATATCTTCGCGCACAACTCCTTCAATTTCCATGATCAAATCTGCGCCATAGGCTAAAGAGGGCGTCTGGAAGCCGGCTTTCACTTGTCCCGCCAACACTTTTTCAACAACTGCCAAGGCGGTTAATGCAGTCAGGGTATAGCCTTCAGGACATTGCAACCGGCTGACACATTTGGTGCCCGAACTGTTTTCCACCTCTCCCCACAGCAAACTGATTCCTTGTTTTCGTTCTTCATCGGTGGGACCGGCAGGCATTTTCTGAATCAGGCTTTTTTGGAAATCTTGAACTACCGGCAAGCCTAGAAGCCATCCCAGATAACGGGTTGCAACTGCTGCCCATCGCATCGATTCCCCTAAAGCCGCATACACTTCGATGTTGGGGATGCCGGTGCTGTAATAGGCGGTGGACACGTCTCCCCAAGGAATCGTGGTTGCTTCCGCCGCACCGCGTCCGAAGTCGATGGTGCGCGTTTTCCAGCCGGCGGGAACTGGGGAAATCGCCCCAGCACGTCTAATGAATCCCCCTTTTGCCTGTCCTTCGACCATTGTGGTTGCGGTTCCCCGTGAAGGCCGGCTCAGCAGTTGTATCGCTAACGCCAAATGGGTTGCATCCGGCAGGCGTTGCTTCAGGTGCGCCGCGAGGCAGTCGGAGGGGACGACATCGAACCCAACACCGGGAAGCAGCATCACGCCTGCCGCCTTCGCCCCTGTATCTTGTGCTGCCGCCGCCTCGAAAACTGCTATTTCGCCGGTGATATCCAAATAATGTGTGTTTGTCCGGAGACAACCTGCGCTCATCGGCTGGTAGGTTTTTGAGAACGGGCCGGCACAGTTCAGCACGACTGCCATATCCGTTAAAGCAGTATCGATAGCGGCTTCATCTTCCAGGGAAAAGGCGCGATGCTCTAATCCGAGTTCTGTTGCGAGTTGCTTGACTTTCTCGCCACTACGTGAAGCTAAAATTGGGCGCAGTCCGCGCTCAACTGCTAATCGAGCGATGAGGGTGCCGGTGTAGCCGGTTGCACCGTAGATGATAAAGTTTGATGAATCTGTCATTAATGCCTAGGGATAAGGGGCCGGTTAAAAAGGTTTTGGAGGTTTTTTTAACCACAGATGGACACAGATAAACACAGATAATTTTGATGGATAAATAATGAAAAATTTGATGTTATTGGTTGTTTTCTACATCCGTAAGTCGAGCGTCAATTCCATCAATGCGTTCTTTGAGTTCAATGACTAAGGTTGCAAGCCGGCTAAACATTGGATCTGGGACGGCACGGGGCGGAATATATTCAGGTTCGGGTTCAATTTCTCGTGTGGTTGAGGTCGATGCGGAGGAACCGGCGCGGTTATTTAGGCGATAAACTTGGGATTCCAGCCGGCTAATTTGCGCTCTTAGGTTATACACTTCTGACTCTAGGCGAGAAACGCGGGCATCGGCACCCGATTGAGCTTGAGCCGGCTTAAATGTTTGCAGGATAACCAATCCCAACAATAGCGCCAATCCCATCGCTACAAATTTTTTGAGCCTCGCAGGAATTTTTAGCATGGCGAGTGCAACTTTTCTCTACACTGACATGATAGCGATTTTGATCGGGGTGCCGGTGTCAAAATAAGACGTTTAAATCTTTTCTACCGGCTACCCCGCCCGCCAGAGATTTGTTTGTAGAATGGTTCCGTAGAATCCAGACATTCTTGAAGATCCTCACCTAAGCTTCTAGGAAACTCGTAATCCGCAGGATACTTGAGCAAGCGATTGATAGGGCCAATGAGTAAAGTATCAATATCTTGCTGTGTTAAAACCGTATTATCCAGTCCGTTAATAATATAAAAGTCAAGACGATCTGGATGAGGTTCAACAGAAGCAATGGTTCCCCCCCTCATTGAAAATCCATTAAAGCAAATTCGCTCATTTTGTTGGGCGATCTGAATATATCGAGATCCAACTCTGTAAACACCTTCCTGTAACGGGAAAGCACTCGCAGCTTTTCCCCCTACGAAGCTTGCTAAACCCGCGAAAATCAATCCCAAACTTGCCAAGGTCTTTTTCATTGTTTCCTTCACGGCTTGAAGTTGAGGTTCATTCTAGCACTGGCAATTGGAATCCTGGATGGCTATTACAAATCTTTTCAAATACCCCGAAGTTGGTAAACTTATCCGCATAAAGCGGCGGCGTGATGGCGAATGTGATCTTCAATAAAACTGGCAACAAAGTAATAACCGTGATTGTAACCTTCTTGCATCCGCAACGTCACAGGTTGACCGGCTTCTTTGCAAGCTTGCTCAAATACTTGGGGTAGCAATTGCCCCGCTAGATACGGATCGGCGGTGCCTTGATCGATAAGAATGGGGCTATGAAAACCGGCTTTTTTTACCAATTGAGTGGCATCATAGGCAAGCCAGCTTTCCCTGTCGTTGCCTAAATAATGGGTGAAAACTTTTTGCCCCCACTCAGAGTTTATGGGTGCGGCAATCGGCGCAAAGGCTGAAACTGATTTGTAGAGATCGGGGTTTCTCAAAGCACAAACTAACGCCCCATGCCCGCCCATTGAATGACCAAAAATGCCTTGTTTATCTGGTTTTATTGGGAAATTTTCCGCAATGAGTGCCGGCAATTCACGAACGACATAGCTATACATTTGGTAGCGATCTCGCCACGGTTCGGCTGTGGCATCGAGATAAAAGCCAGCGCCGCTGCCTAAATCATATTGATCATCTTCTCCGGGGATGCCGGTGTTGCGTGGGCTGGTATCCGGGACAACCAGCATTAAACCATGTTCGGCTGCATATTTCTGTGCGCCGGCTTTTGCCATAAAGTTCTCTTCCGTACAGGTTAAACCTGATAGGAAATAAAGCACCGGCACCGGCTTTGATTTGGCTTGAGGCGGCAAGTAAATTGAAAATCGCATTTCACCCTTACAGCTTTCTGATTCGTGGCTGTAAAAGTTAACGCTTCCGCCGAAACAAAGGTTTTCGCTGATCAGATTAAGAGAGGCAGGCATTCGCTTTTGAAGGTTAAGTTATTTGATTTGTGAGGAAAAAATTGCGATTTGACTTCAGGCAATTTTCATTCTCGCGCTTGCGAAAGAATTGTGGCATTATCTGGCAATGCTTCCAATTGCTGCAAGAATCCCAGGCTATCCACAATTGTCTGATTTAAGGCAATCTTTCCATCCTTAACATGATAAATTGTCATTCCCAATAAGTTAACAGGTTTTCCGGTTGCGGGAATTCCCATAAACGGACTTAAATTGGTGCCGGCAGCACTCCAGTGAATCACAAAGTGCCCTTCATCAGCAATAACATGATGGGCGGTGAATTGCATATCCGGCACCGCAACTAACCAGTGCTTGATATGATTTTTCATACTTTCTGGCCCTTTCCCCTCCCAAGCAGCCGGTTCATTGCTAATCGAGTGGGTGACAAAATCTTCAGAAAAAAGCTCGTCGGCAACTTCATATTTTCGCTGATTCCAAAGTTCATCAATAAACCGGCGGGCGAGTTCAATATTAGCTTGGCTCGACATTATAGCCTTCCTGCTTAATTAGGAGAAAGTAACAACACTGCGAATTGATTCACCTTTGTGCATCAACTCAAAGCCTTCATTAATTTTATCAACCGGCATGACATGGGTAATCAAGTCATCAATATTAATTTTGCCTTCCATGTACCAGTCAACAATTTTAGGCACATCCGTGCGACCTCTGGCACCGCCAAAAGCCGAACCTTTCCAAACGCGCCCGGTTACTAACTGAAAAGGACGAGTGCTAATTTCTTGGCCGGCACCGGCAACGCCAATAATCACACTCACGCCCCAACCTTTATGGCAGCATTCCAAAGCTTGCCGCATGACTTTAACATTGCCGATACACTCAAACGTGTAATCCGCGCCGCCTTTAGTTAAATCAACCAAACAGGGAACTAAATCTCCCTCAACTTCTTTGGGATTGACAAAGTGAGTCATGCCGAATTTTTCAGCAATTGCACGTTTTTCAGGATTGAGATCAACGCCCACAATCATATCTGCACCCACCATTTTTGCGCCTTGAATGACATTTAAACCAATGCCACCCAATCCAAAAACAATGACTTTCGATCCCGGTTCTACTTTGGCTGTATAAATAACTGCACCAATGCCGGTTGTTACGCCGCAGCCAATGTAACAAACCTTCTCAAAAGGCGCGTCTTCTCGAATTTTTGCTACCGCGATTTCTGGCAAAACGGTATAGTTAGCAAAGGTCGATGTTCCCATGTAGTGATGCAACATCTGTCCGTCCAGAGAAAACCGGCTGCTGCCATCCGGCATTAACCCTTTGCCTTGGGTTAAACGAATCGCTTGACAAAGATTTGTTTTTCTACTTAAACAATATTCACATTGCCGGCACTCTGGGGTATAGAGGGGAATGACGTGATCCCCCGGTTTAAGACTGGTGACATTTTTCCCCACCTCCACCACAACTCCCGCCCCCTCATGTCCCAAAATCGCCGGAAACAGCCCCTCAGGATCGGCACCGGAGAGGGTGTATGCGTCGGTGTGGCAGATGCCGCTGGCTTTGATTTCAACGAGCACTTCCCCAGCTTTGGGAGGTTCTAGTTTAACGGTTTCCAGGCTTAAAGGCTTACCGGCTTCAAAGGCGACTGCTGCTTTTACATCCATAGTTAACTCCGAGGGCAATTAATCCGAGTGGGCTAGAAACCGGGATTATAGAATTATAGGATTAGGGAGAATGAAGTTAATTTTAAACGGTTATGACTTCACAAATGTCCATTCTAAAGTTTTAATTGGAGCTGTTTGCAAGGCTTCTTTGAGTTCGTCGTTACTGTCGAATTTTATTTGATTAAGGGAAGACGCTTCAACATTGACGGTAAATTTCTCTGCGTCAAAAGGCCAGGGTTTAACAGTAACGAGTCCATCACTTCTTTCCAAAATATCGTAGCGCTCTCCATCTGGCCCTTTACTAATTTCTAGAAATCGCTGGCCGGCTGGTAAGTTACCCATACAAAGAATTAGGGAGAGACGATCGCACCATTGAAAAAAGGCATAAGCTTCTTCAGCTTCTTTTTTGGTAATTTTTAACTCTTTCCGCCATTTCTTTTGGTTTTCTAGTTGCTCATCAAGAAATTGATCGAGTTCTTCTGACTCGCCGCGTTTGCCTTCATTTAAAAAGCTGGTGTGCATGGAAATTAGCATTGCCACCCACCGCCCCCGATATCGAGAATTTGTTGTGAGTTCTCTCAGTTTTGGAAGAGACGTTTTTTTATCGAGGGTAAAGTCTAAAGGTGCACCGGCTTCGGTAAGTTGGTTGCCTTCCCATTCGCGTTCAAGATCGTCATGATGGGAAATAGCGGCAATTGTTTCGTACAAGCGAGGGGGAGATTCGGATTTTTTCCACTGTCCCGCTAATTGAGCGGCTAACAAAGCGTGGGCGCGATGGTAAATGACTTCCCAACCATTTTCAACAAGGTTAACGATCACGACTAATTCTTCTCTCCTCTTTGGGATTTTGTTGGATTTTTATGCACTCATGCTAAACGGACAAAAAACAACACGAGGGTCGGAGTTTTTTGTCCGTTTATTATGATAAACCAAAATGGGTTCAATTTATCTGATGCCGGCACCCGCTTGAGCCAGTGTTGTCTAAGCAAGATGAAGAATGAAATTTCACCCTTCATCCTTCAACAGCGACTTTTAATTCACAAAAATCAAGCCACTTTCTTCTACCCTTAAGGCGCTTTTGTCAGCCCCTAAATCGGTGGTTGAATCTAAAGTGATTTCCAGCACACCCGGTTCAGAAGCAACTTCTGGCATCACTTGGATGAGCGCCCCATTTGGGCGTTGGAAGGTAAGGGTGACAGGTGCTTTTAAATCGCTTAGGGTAATTTCAGACTGGCTGGAGAGCACTCGCTGTTGGGTATCTCCAATCACCTGATAAGTCACGGGATCTCCTGTGACATTCATCAGTTTAATCTTGACTTGACCATTCACCGGCTCGATCCGAGCCATTGGGGATCTTTGCTGTTCTGGCAGTGGGACTGTCGTTTGCTGCGGCTGCACCGCCGGCTGCTCAGCGGGAGCCATCTGAGGGTTCATCGGACGGTTGCGCTGCCGGTTTCTAAATTGAGGTTCATTGAAAATACTTGGGTTGGGATTGAGCGGGGAGGTTCGCTGTGCCACACTTGCGCTAGGAATGGCTGCGACGCCCAGCATCAAGCCGGCACAAACTGCCCCCACTAAGCCAATATTTTTTTTGAACTGCTGTTTTTGGTAATTAATCATTACCTCCTGTAAAAATTGATCTTTATGCTTAATTACTTTTTATCTAATTTAATTATTAAATTGATGGGCACTCAGGGGCATCAGCCCACAGAATGAGAAAGAAGAAAAAATGAAGAATTATTCAGATTGGTTAAAATATCGCAGTGGAAGCCTCTTAATTCCTGAAATTATGGCAAGCGGGCAAGATGCCCGCCCAACAAGTTTAAAAAAATCGGATGCTCTCCCTCTTGTCAATTAGGAGTGATGTTCCCGACTCTTTCCAATCACGCCAATTTTGTGCCGGAAACTCAGTTCGCCGCCAAACCAGCCGCTAATGCCCAACAATGTTGCCACAACCACTGAGATCCCTAGACCCCAAGGGATAATTGGACCAACTGGGTCGCCCATACGCAGCACCAAGCTAACGAGCGATAACACCATAACCACAACGTTGCAGGCCATGTGAATCCAGCCGGCGCTGCGATCCCGAACTCTTTTAATTTTAAAGAAGTCTAGAAAGCCGGTGATTGCTGCTAAAATTCCGGCGGCAAAGCCTACACCAATTAGCCAAAAAGAAGCTCTTGCCCAGAAGGGGTCATTTGTTAACCAGTAACCCAGATCGCTTCCCAGCGCCCCAACGAGAAACGCGATCGGGAAGAGAACAATAGCGGGATGGAGCGGATGTCCAGCAATCGCAACCGTACTGGGAATGCCCGTGTCATTATATTCGCTATCATGCGTTTCAATGACGGGTGGGATATTGGGATAAGGGGCTGTATTGCGTTCAGAAGTTTCCATGATTTCTACCAATAAAAGCCAAACAAAAAGTGAACTAGCTAAACTCAGAAGCTTACGCAAACTGAATGAGCTAGGGTGGAGATTGTTGAAAACAATCTTAATAAATTTAGAGAAAAAGGTCTATCTGTATTCCATCCCTAATAGAGATAAGTCATTAAGCTATCTCTATTAGAAGGGAAGGGATCTGGGAGGTTAATCACCAGACTCGATTGCCATTTTCATCAACACGAGCTTGCCGAATTACATCAGAAATTTCTTCAGCATCTTTGACGTGATGGAGTGCTTTCTCTTGCCCGTCCGCCTCTTCTACGATGAAGTAAGTGGGAACTTCAATATGGTCGCCGGTGATATCGGGAGAATCTACTGCTAGTTGCTGTTTCTTTTCTTCAAGAGACTTCGATTCATCAATGCGATCGCCTGGATTTGCACTGCGGTGAGTATCTTGTTTGTTGTGTTCAGACATAACGCCCTCTTAAACTTGTTAATTTCAAAATTACGCAATCCTGGGCAATTAGCCATTAGGGGGTGAACTAACAGCTAATAGCTTCGGGAGTTATTTAAGCTTGATCCCACATTTGCCGGATCTCACCGGGTAAAATGTTGGCAATTTCTTGAATTCTTTCGGGTGATAATTCGTCTTTTGTTGCGGAAAAGACAGCCTTGATTGCGGTTTCGGGTGCTACGTCACCTTGCAAGCCACCTTCTTCACGAATGCGACGGATAAAAGTCTCTGGTTTGATTTCTAATGCAGGGCGAACTCGGCTGAGGAAGGCGACAATTGGGTTGGTATCTTTCCAGAGGTCAGCGACTTCGTTTTGCAGCGCTTTATCTTTAGTCTGCTCCGCCTCTTCGTGCAGTTCACTGGCGACTCGGTCTGAGGCTTCGGTTGTCATCATGTCGCGCATGGTTCGGAACACAATTTCCGTAATGTCTCTGGCATCAAAGATATCTTCAAGACCAGCCCCAGCCATTACTTTTTCTAGGAAGGATTGATGTTCTGCCGGCACATCGGCTTTTGTCTCGTGCCTGGTCGTTTTTTGCGGATCGGTCGTCAATTTGTCGCTCATGTTTTCTCCTTTTTCTGTGAATTTGCTTTTAAATGCCATCAAAGCCGGCAGCGGTTCAAGACTTGAGTAAAGCTCATCTGTTAACTCAGTCTCAATCTCATGTTTCGGTTAAGCTCAGTTAAATTAGCTGACTCGTTTCTTTCTAAGCGGCTTCGTCGCCAACTCCGCAGCGTGCTGGCGCATTTCCTGGCTTCACAGAGATTTCCTGAGTGGAGCTTTTCAATCCGCATATACGTCTGAAGTGCCGCGATCGCCGCCGTCTGTCCCATTTGTGGGGGTAGCTCGCTACAGCTAAGCGATGATTTCGTTTTAGCTGAGCCTGTACTTAATTTTTACCAACGATTCCCAAATGATGAATCCGTCCAGGGAAGTAACCGCAAACAGTCGAAAGGATATTTTTTAAACAAAAATTTCTACCTCCCCTCAATTCCAACAACACGCCAAGAGAGGGAAGAAAAATGGCAGCAATTGCGCCGATGCCGGTTATACAAGTCTTTTTTTCAGAAAATCAGCCCGATGCCGATCACTCTGTTAGCATACTTCGCAGCATCCAAGCATTTTTTTCATGGACTTGCATTCGTTTGGTTAGCAAGTCAAGGGTGGATTCATCATAGCCGCGTTCCACCATCGCTACAGCCGAGCGGGCTGTACGCACAACTGCTTCATTCCCTTCTAGCAATTCACGCATCATGTGTTCGGCAGAAGGGACGCCTTCGGTGGCGGGGATCATACTGAGGCGAGCAAATTCTCGATAGGTTCCGGGCACAGGAAAGCCTAAGGCGCGAATTCGCCCTGCAATTTCATCGACTGCTGTGGCGAGTTCGCTATATTGCGTCTCAAACATCTGAAGCAGGGGTGGCAACATCGGCCCGGTGACGTTCCAGTAAAAGTTATGGGTTTTTAGATAAAGGGTGTAGGTGTCGGCCAAAACACGCGATAAGCCGGCGGCAATTTCTTGGCGACTTTCAGGGTCAATTCCGATATTAATATCAAGATTTGGTTGGGGCGTATTCCTCAGCTTAGAAAACACGGGTTAACCTCCTTTGAGCTTTTATTGCTATGAAGATGAAACGGAAAAGATTACACGGTCTTGTTGTTAGTTATTATCTCTTAGCTATTAAGCAATTAAATAGCAGAGAAAAAAACCTTTCTTTTGGCTTATAACTCAAGATAGAAAATCAACAAGCGAATTGCAGTTATCCGTTCACAGAAGAGGAGAGCTGAGGTGGTTTACCGGCAACCGGCTTTACCCTTAATCGTTGCCCCTACAACCTTGAAAAACTCAAAATTTTAGGCGATTTCAATTAAAATTGCTAAGGATTGGCCGGCAACTGCGCCGGCTAAAGCGACCACCAAAGAACCGATGAGGCTGTAGGACGATAACCCCAGTAAATCGAACACCAGGTGCCCTACAATAGAACCCCACACGCCTAGCGCGATGTTGGCCGGTAAACCAAATTTGTGTGCTTTTGTAAAATAGCTGGGCAGCCAGCCGGCAACAATTCCAATAATCGGCAATAACAGTAACATCATACTTTTAATGACCTTTGGATGTGTTAAGAGATTAACGCTGTGAAGTTTGGCTCAACGCACTAGCCGGCACCTCACTGAAATTATTTGCAGTTTATCAGGTGAATCCATAATTTTTAAGATGAGGAAAACCCACCCGTGCATCTGCACCTTGCCCTACTGAGGCATTGAACTTGAATATTTTTGGCGTTTTGTAGCTCCAGTTTTAACGCTCAGCCGGCTAGGATTTCGGTTTCTCTGTTTTTTAGCGCCGGCTCGACTTCCCTTAAATTCTTTATAATTCATTTAAAAAACGTTTGACTGGCAGCGCAGAAACAAGATTTGTGCGAAAAAATTTTTACCCGCGCTTGCTAGATTTTGATGGCCCTCAAAAATTTAGCCCCAGACTTTTTTAGCCAATCACTTACCTACTATTACAGTGAAAAAATATCGTGATTGGAATCCCTCTTGAGGGGGAAGTGACGGACAGGGCCTCTCAAAAGTCTATCATCCTGTGGGGGGATCGCGTGCCGGAATGCCAGAACCTTACCCCTTCAGCTAAAATCAGTAGAACTTAAGTAATTTATTATTACAATGTAAGGCAATTTTTCAAAAAAAGGGGGCAACCCCCTCAGGGGAAAGCCGTACTTGACGCTTCTTTCAAGAATCTAAAGATAAGGTAAAATCTAAAAGTACCCTCTAACTAGCTTGAGTGGTTCTTTCCCAAGCTCCAACTTCAACGTTAGAAAGGACTATCAACCTAGTGAGGTAGAAAACGAGCCAATCTGTAACAAGTGCCGCTTAGCCGCTTGGGGAATGCCTCGTCCTGGAAATCTTGAAAGGATGGCCTGATTCGTCTATGATTTTCCCGCAAAAGACTATGGTACTAGAATCAGTCGGTACAAATACTCAGCAACTGCTTGGGACGCGTCCATTAGTTTTGACGGTGGATGACGACGAAGACAACTTGCTGCTAATGAGCCAAATTATTGAGCTGTTTAATTGCGCTTTTATGGGTGCAGAAAACGCTGGCACGGGTATGGCTTTAGCGGTAACTCACCTTCCCGATATGATTTTACTGGATATGCTGCTGCCAGATGCCGATGGCATCGAGTTTGTTTATCAACTTAAAGCCAATCAACACACAAAAAATATTCCAATTATTGCCGTCACCGCCTTAGCCAGAGAAGAAGATCGCCAGCGCTTTTTAGCAGCCGGCTGCACGGACTATATCAGCAAGCCTTTTATGCTGGATGCCTTAGAAGAAATTTTGTGCCGGCACATCTCGATAGCCGTTCTTTCTTAATCGGCTGATCGTGCAGAGGCGGGAGCGCGAAATTGGGGCGTAGAAGCTAGCAAAGCAATGGTTCCACTGCGCCCTGTTTTTAATTTTGCATTGCTCAGCAAGTCGAGTACAGAAATTTCTAGAACTTCTTCTATTAAAGCTTTAAGCAGCGGTAAAATTACCTCATCTAACTCCGCATGTACCTGCTCGGCTAATCCCTCCTGACCGTTTTCAGCCAATAACTTTTCCGCCTTCGTAAAAGAATCGTTTAAAACAATAATAATTTTGTCTTCATTAATTTGACAGTCAATTTTACTAGGCTTATGTTCCAAGTGAGTGCGGTACAGAGCTTGAATGCGCTGTGAAAGAAGGCGTTCTAACTGTCCTCGCGTAGGGGCTTGGGTGTCGTCAGACATAGGTGGCTCAGAAAAGCGGAAGCTGTGCTTCTTATAGTTTGAGGTCATGGCAATACTGATATACAGATTACAACAAGATGCCACTCAAGGTGGTATCACCAAGAGCAGCAAGATTTTTAGGGATAGGCTAAACGCTGTCGGGCGCAAAGGGAGAAGGATTTAGGAATCGAGGAGTGAAGGCCCAGGTGGACGCTTCAAGGTTTCGCTACTCATTCCAGCCCTTCACTCCTCAGTCGCAAAACTCCCTTTACGCTTGACATTTTTAACCGGCAACCGCTAAAGCACCGGCACCTGCCGAGGCAATAGCAGAAATCAGGGCCGTGAAAAACAGCCACCAAGACGCTGTTTCAGCAGCTTTGCGGGTTTCTTCCGCTTGCCGTTGCGCCTGACGCTTCACGTCCTCCAAGCGACGCTGAGTTTCCATTTGGATACCTTCAGCCCGTTGCAGCACGTTATTTCGCGCCCCTTCAATTTGATCGATGAGCCGGTTGGCGTCAGCTTCAGAAATATCCTCACGGGAACTGAGAATTGCCACTAAGGTATCCCGATTGAAGTGGCCGAGGCGATCACGCAAGGCATCAAACCCAGCTTCCGGGTCATAAAACAACTTGCGAACGTCCCGTCGGATGCCCTCATAGTTGAGTTCAGGCCGGTTTAGAGAATTCAGATAATCCCGAATTCGATTCAAGATGCTGTCAACAACACCTTGGATGCTATCTTGGATTTTCTGAATTTGCTGCATAAACTGCTCGCGCACCGAGAAGATTTGATCCACAATGCGGTTGGCTTCTGCCTCGGAAATATCGGGCCGCTGGGCCAGAAGTGCGACGATCGTAGAACGATCAAACTGGGAGAGGCGTTCGCCGAGACTGTAGGCACCGACTTTGGGGTCGTGTAGCAACAGATTGAGGTCGCGCTTGATGGCTTCCGGGTTGAGTTCTTCCTTGCCGGTGTTCCGCAGGTAATCTTCCAGAGTGCCCTGAAAATCCTGTGCTTGTCGCTGAACTCGCGTAGCCACGCGGCGGGGTGCGCGAAGAATGTTACGAACGGTATCTTGGACACTGTCAATCACCTGATTGACTTGCGCCTCGCTCAAGTCTTGCCGCTGAGACAGCAGCTTAACGAGGGTGTCGCGATCCATCTGGGCCAAGCGCTCGCGCAGGGCCATTGCACCGGCTTTGGGATCGTTGAGCAGTTTATTGATATCCCGCTGAATGCCTTCGGGGTTGAGTTCTGACTTGCCGGTGCTCCGCAGGTACTCTGCAATTGCATTGGTGGCTTGGTCGTACTGTTCCTTGGCTTTACCGGCAAGTGCCTTGGGTGCATAGACGACGCTATTCCAACTTGATTCCACCTGATCGATGACGCGGTTCACTTCATCCTCATTGAGGTCTTGGCGCTGGGAAAGCAACTGCACCAAAGTGTCGCGGTCAAAGTGAGATAAGCGTGCACGCAGCGCCCACATTCCTGCTTGGGGGTTCTCTAGCAGGGTTTGCAGATCCCGTTTGATGCCTTCCGGGTTGAGTTCGGCTTTGCCGGTGGAACGCAGGTAAGACTCAAGGTTTTGCCGCACTTCCACTAATTGGGCGTTGGCTTGTTCAGCTAATTCTTGAGCATTGGTGAGGGAACGATCACGGGTGGCTTCGAGTTGCAGCAGAATTTGCTCGGCTTCTTCCCGGTTAAGGTCTTGACGCTTGAGCAGCATTTGCACAAAGGCTTTGCGATCAAGGCGCTTGAAGCGTTCGCTTAACTGTTCAATAGAGGCATCGGAATCTTCCAGGACTGCTTTAAAGTCTCGATCAATTCCAGCAGCGGTTAAGTTTTCTTTGCCGGTGAAGCGCACATAATCTTCCACGCGCTGCACCAACTGTTCGGTTTTTTCTCGCTCTTCAGAGGCGGCGACTTCGCGGATAATGTCAACCCGAACGGCTTCGAGTTCGTTGGCCAGTTCTTGGATTTTAGCTTGGGTAAATACGCCCCTGTTGGAGAGAATTTCTACAAAATAAGGCCGGTTCAAGCTTTGTAATTCCCGGCGAACGGTTGCCGGATCGGCGTCTGGATCATACAGCACATCCCTGAAGTCGCGCTGTATGGTTTGCGAGTTCATTTGCCAGGAGTGGGTGTTGAGAAGGTAGTTTTCCGCATCGGCGCGGATGGTGCTGTAGGGCACGAGTGGGGTTTGCTCTTTCACCTGCGTGGCAACTTTCCCCGCTTGATCGCTGACTTTTTCTTGGGCGGATTTGAGTTTATTTAAGATGCTTTGGGCATCTAAATCAGAGAGGTCTGTCCGGCCTAAAATCACTCCCATCAGACTGTTGAAGCCCAAGGTTAGTGCCTGATTGGCCATGCTGGGGTTTTCCGCTTGCCGGCCCTTGCGAAGTTCGCCGAGGAGTCCATCGAGTCTTTGAGCGAGTTTATCGGAGATCAGATCCGCTGGGTTAGCAGATTTGAGGTAGTCAACCAGATCGGCGATGCCGTTTGTCGGCTGCTGAACTTGGCCGGCTACTTGCTTCCAAGCATTTTCTAGCTGATCGACGATGCGGTTAACATCGCGTTTTGATAAGTCGCTGCGAGCACTGACGATATCGACAAATTTCTGCCGGTCAATACTGGGAACTCCACCAGTGGTGCTGGCGAGTTCTCTTAGTTGCGGATCGTTGAGCAGTTTTTCAAATTCCTGCCGCATCGATGCAATGTCGAGATCCGGTGGCTTCAGTGCTCCGAGATAGTCTTCTACAGTTTCTCGAAGTGAGGTGGGATCAAACCCAGAACCCAACTCGCGACGCACGGCAGCAGCGGCGGCTTCGGCGGTGGAGACGATTTGATTGCTGGTGGCTTTTGCACCAAAGGCAGCAGCGGCGGTTCCCACAATGGATTGAAAGCCGGAGGTTGCGGTATTGACGATTGAGCCAATTAACGAACCGACGGTGGTAGAACTTACCCAAACCAGCAGGGAGAAGTAGGTGCCCCAGATGACTAAGCCAACGATCGCTCCTAAGCCGGCGCTACTGATCAGGCTGAGTTTAACTGCCAGCAAAGAGGCAAAGAATAGGGCAATGGTGACTGTGATTAGGGTAACAATCCCTAGGGTTTTGCCAATTTTGTTAATGGTGCCGCCCAGACTGCTAGATTCCCGGTTATTAGAATCGTCTGAGTCTGATTGATGGCCTAAGTAGGAGATGCCGGCGGCGACTGTTAAATTTGTGAACAGTAATTGGAAGGCAAAGGCGAGCACGACGCCAGAAATTAAGGCGACAAAAAATTGCGGCCCAGAAAACAAGACTGATGCTTCTTCTGGTGTGTCAACGGTTTGATCTACCGGCATTTGAGCTAGCCAAAATTGCCATTTGGCTAACCCCAGCATTATTTCTTTACTTTCAAACATGATCTTTTCCTCGTTCCAAGAACCTGTCTTCCTCGCTTCTCATAAACATACCCGTTAAAGTACGGGATTGAGCCAGAAAGCGACGCTTCCTTTTTCTGATGCTGCCGGCTTATGCGTCCCTGCATTCTTGAGTGTTTGCAGATGCCTTCCACACTGGCTGAACATCTAGAAATTTATGGATTGTTGCCTGATTTTGTCTGGCTGATTATAAATATAAAGCTCAGCACTTCTAACTTTACCAAAATTTTCTATATTTTTGATTCTAAATTTTTGAAGCCGGCCTGCTGTTAAAATTTGCCGGCAATTTACTTCTTTTTCATTTGCAAAATAATCATGGAGATTGCTCGACAAGCTAGCCCTTTTTTTTTAAATAAAAATTTTATATGTGGCAACTCATCTCCAATTTACTGACTGATTAAGCTCAGTCTCATTGTATTTTTAAGCGTTATCTTCTAAATTTTATAAATTTAACTATTCCATAATCTTTTCCTCAGCGATGCGATGCTTACAATTTCTTTTCTTTCTAAAGGAATCGCTGCGATGGTGGGACATGAAGCGGTTTGAATGGAAACCGGCTGTAGAGAAACTGAATGTTCAGTTAAGGATGTGTTGGGATTGCTTTGAGCTTTGCTCGCTGTGAGGTTTCTCTAAGCCAAATAATCTTTTTAACCCACCCATCGGTTTCTCCCGTACACTTTGCCTTAGGTTAATTAAAGGTTTTGTGCTGAGGTCGCACATCTGCCTGTGGGCAGAAATTAAGTGGAGTATTCAACCAGATGGCTCTCTAGAGGGTCTGAGGCGAGGTGATCAGGGTTTTTATCCGGCATTAGGGACGCTGAGCGTGTGACATCTGGAAGGGGACAGTAGACAGCCGGTAATGTGGATGAACCTTTAGCCGGCGGGAATTGGGTTCAGTTCGGCTGCCGACTGTGTCGAGGGTGGCAGACGTAGGGCAACTCTTGTGCGATCGCACTTCAGCCGTCCGAAGGTTTGGGAGTGTGCCGGTGTGGGGAAGCCGGTTTAGAGGTGTCGCTTGGTTCCGGGCGATCCCTTCAGCAATGTGGGATGTGGGAAAAAGAGAGTTTTCAGTTTTATATTTTAGATTGAATTGCTTTAAACCGATGGAACTGTGACCGCAAAATCGGATCAAGTCTTATATGATTGACTAGAGAACTTTTCCGATAGGCTTTATGTCCATTAAGAAAATTATTTCTTACGTCCTGTTAATCTTCGTGCCGGTTTCAATTGCGGCTGAATATTTACACTGGGGAACGCTCACAGTCTTCATTACCTCAGCGTTAGCGATTATCCCCCTGGCGATATGGCTAAGCACAGCCACTGAAGAAGTCGCCGTTGTTACCGGCCCTTCAATTGGTGGATTGTTAAATGCAGTTTTTGGGAACGCCACTGAGCTAATTATTGCCTTAGTTGCCCTTAAAGCCGGCTTGATTGACATTGTTAAAGCCAGTATTACGGGAACGATTATCAGTAATTTGCTTTTAGTCATGGGGCTTTCCATGCTATTGGGTGGGTTGCGCTTTAAGGAACAAGAATTTCAACCCATTGTAGCGCGAGTTAGTGGTTCTTCTATGACGCTAGCTGTCACGGCTATTGTGTTGCCCACAACGGTGATTTATACGTCGTCTGGTGTCGGAGAAGGGGCAATTCGCAATCTCTCAATTACCGTGGCGATCGTGTTAATTGCGGTTTACGCTTTAACGTTGCTATTTTCATTAAAAACTCACAGCTATCTTTACGATGTGGGAGTCGCTGAATTAGAGGGAGAAACGCCAAGCGATTCTGAAGGAGAGGCAGCTACTCACAAGCCTAATTTGTGGCTTTGGGTTGGGGTTTTAGTGATTTCTACAGTAGCCGTTGCTTTCGAGTCAGAGATTTTTGTCGGAGTGGTGGAAGAAGCAACAAAAGGACTGGGATTAACCCCTCTTTTCACCGGCGTGATTCTTTTGCCTCTGGTTGGCGGTGCGGCAGAATATGTTACAGCCGTGAGCGTTGCCATCAAAAATAACATGGATCTCTCGGTTTCTGTGGCGATGGGATCAAGCTTGCTCGTGGCTTTATTTGTGGCTCCGCTTTTAGTGTTAATTGGAATTGCCATTGGTCAACCAATGGATTTAAATTTCAATCCGTTTGAGGTTATAGCTGTTGCGATTGCCGTTGCCATTGCTAATTTAATTAGTCTGGATGGACGCTCTAATTGGTTGGAGGGGGCACTGTTACTGGCTACCTACATTGTTTTAGGTGCGGCGTTCTATTTTCATCCTGCTTAATAGAGAATCGCTAGTGGCCTTTGGGATCGGCTATGATCTGCCCCATTTTTGATGTTTTAAATAGACAAAAAAAAGGGTAGGTTAATCATTAACCTACCCTTTGTGACTTGCTAAGTGGGAGCTTGACGCCACCCAGTAACTTCAAACAAAGTTATTGGGGTCTTTTCGTTTTCTTGTTGTTAATGTTCTTGGGGGGAATCTCACGCGCTAAGCGTTCCCGACCGATCGGTTCGTCAGCTTCCAGAATGTTGTCGATTTCGACTTCTTTGCGAACATTTAGGGAATCACGATCGGCTGCCGGCTCAGGAATTTCAGGCGTACTGGCAGAGAGTTTGATGTCGCTAGGACGCATGGGGGGCACTGGAGGCGTTACATAGCGCGGATGATCCACTACCTGCTCTTGAACGGGTGGCATTGGAGCCGGCGGGATCTGGCTTTCAACCGGCA
Organism: Microcoleus sp. FACHB-68; assembly: GCF_014695715.1. Lineage (NCBI taxonomy): Bacteria > Bacillati > Cyanobacteriota > Cyanophyceae > Oscillatoriales > Microcoleaceae > Microcoleus > Microcoleus sp. FACHB-68. The sequence continues at coordinate 920,751 of NZ_JACJOT010000006.1, read as the reverse complement.
TTCCCATTCCCATGTCACTCGTAATGCTGGGGGGAATCGCAGGCGCACGTCGCTCATCATGCAGCTTCACGGTGTCAGCCTCAGACTGCTTGATTTTATCAGCAGCTTGATGGGTTGATGACTCAACATCCTGCGCGGCACCTTTAATGGCGTTGCCTGTGCCTTTGACAGAAGACTTCACATCTTCAGCCGTACCTTTAACGGTATCGACAACCGAGGGTTTGACTTGTTCTGCCGTATCGCTGACGGAGTGCGCCACACCTTTGACGGAAGACTTCACTTCTTCTGCGCTACCTTTAACGGCATCAACAACCGAGGGTTTGACTTGTTCTGCCGTATCTGTGACGGAGTGCGCTACACCGCGAACAGAAGACTGAATTTCTTGGGCGCTACCTTTAACGGCATCGACGACAGAGGGTTTGACTTCTTCAGCCGCATTGCTGACAGAGTTTGCCACACCGCGAACCGAAGATTTGACGCTGCTGGCGCTATCCTTAACGGCATCGACAACAGAAGGTTTAACTTCATCGACCGCATTGCTCACAGAGTGCGCGGCATTGATCACAGACGGTTTAACCTCTGCAACCGCTTCTTTCATGGTGTTTGCTGCGTCTGAGACAGCCGGTCTGACATCGTTAACGGTATCCTTAACGGATTCGGCAATGCCTTTAACAGAGGGTCTGACATCCTCAACGGTATGCTGAACGGATTCGGCAATGCCTCTAACAGAGGGTCTGACATCCTCAACGGTATCGTGAACAGAGTTGGCAATGTCTTTTACTGCCGGTCTGACATCTTCAACGGTATGCTGAACGGATTCGGCAATGTTTTTAACAGAGGGCTTGACTTCCTCAATCACACCTTTTGCGGCACCCCCGATATCTTCAACCTGGTGAGTCACACCTTGAGCAACGTCTTTAACGACATCTACAACTTCTTCAACGGTGTGGCTCAAACCTTCGGCTGCTTCATTCCCTGCGAATCCACCGGCAACAGCGCCGGCAATTGCACCAAGCGCAGCACCAGCTCTACCACCGACTAAACGGCCAATGGTTGCACCGGCAACACCACCGGCAGTCGCGCCAATAGTTGCGCCGACTGCATTAATCCCACCCCCGGTCTGGGGTTGCTCGGTTTCGTTTTGTTGGTTAGAAATCTCTTTTTCGTTTTGCTGGTTAGAAATCTCTTTGCTTTCGCTCAAAACAATGATTTCGTCACTTCTTTGAGCTTCAGGTTGCAAGATCATGGGATCAGTAAGGTCGTTGATTTCAAAAGGATTCTTGTTCTCATTCATAACACTGGGTTCCTGTCTAAATTGGTTTGTGGCTCTTAGAAGCTTATATTTCAAATCCCTTTTAAAGAGATTGATTTTTCTGACTTCAGATCATTCGCTAGGAAAGATGAGAATTTGTAGTTTGCTTGATAAATTACTTCTTGCAATGACGGAAGTGGCAAAATTTCTCAATCCGCTGTCGTTAATTTTTTGTCACACCCTTCCTAACATCTGAAGCCGATTTACTGCGCTGTACAGCTATAATCTTCAGTGGGGCAGCACCAATCGGGTGTTGCTTTTTCACTACTCTCAATGTAACAATTGCCGGTGAAGACGCGCACCGCTCTAGAGAGAGAGATCCCTTTGCAACGACTTAGCCTGTAGTCGTAAATCTAAGGTTGAGTGAACGGATGGGCAAGGAGCCGGTTTATAATGTTTCTGCCGCGCTACCTTTTGAGAAAGCTTGCTAAAGAATTTGAATGTAAGCTGAGCTACATCTATTTCCCTATTGCAAATGTTAAAGATTGTGAAGCAGTTAATTTCCTTACTAGCCGCAAATTTGGCGAAAGAGATAAGCGGACTTAACAGGACGGGTGCAACACAAAACTTGTACATAGTCGAAACTAAATAGTGTTTGATACGCCTTACCATTTCTGAGAGTGAGAGATTCCCAAACATGACCCAGAACCTTGCCGGTAACCACTTCACGGCTGATGAGACAGAAGTCAATACCGATCAAGAAGAAGTCTTTGTTTTTCCAGCATCCTTCGCTCAACAGCGGCTGTGGTTTCTGCACCGGCTGGTTCCCGGCAACCCTTTTTATAATGTGGGATGTGCGCTGCGTCTCACCGGCACTCTTGATTTAGCGGCGCTACAGCAGACTTTTAACGAAATTGTGCGCCGGCATGAAACTTTACGCACAACGTTTATCACGATTGAGGGGCAACCCATGCAAGCGATCGCCCCTTGCTTGAACGTATCCATAGCGATCGCACCGTTACAGCATTTGCCGGCAACTGAACGCGAAACAGCAGCGCAGCGAAGGGTGAAAGCAGAGTTTGAGCGTCCGTTTAATTTAACAGCCGGCCCTTTAATCCGCGTGACGCTGCTACAAATGGATGCCGCAGAATCCTTGCTGATGCTGAATTTACATCACATTGTTGCCGATGGTTGGTCAATGGGGGTGCTGATTCGAGAAATCGGGACGCTTTATTCAGCTTTTGCGGCTAAAGACGCAGAATTGAGCCATTCCCCAGCTTTACCAGAACTCCCCATTCAGTATGCCGATTTTGCGGAGTGGCAGCGCGAATGGTTGCGCGAATCTGTGCAGGAAACCCAGCTAGCTTACTGGCGGCGGCAGCTAGACGGGATAGGGGTGCTGAATTTACCCACAGATCGACCAAGACCTGCCGTTCCCACTTACCGAGGGGCAAAACAATTGTGGGTGTTGCCGCCGGCATTGAGTGAGGCGCTAGAGGCATTGAGCAGCCGGCAAGGCGTGACTTTATTCATTACCTTGCTTGCCGCATTTCAGACATTGCTTTACCGCTACACCGGCACTGAAGATATTGCCGTTGGATCACCAATTGCCGGTCGCAACCGCAGCGAGATTGAATCACTTATTGGTTTTTTTGTCAATAGTTTAGTATTGCGAACTAATCTGTCAGGCAATCCAACGTTTCTAGAATTACTGAGTCGGGTTAAAGAGGTTGCACTCGGAGCCTACGCCCATCAAGATTTGCCCTTTGAAAAATTAGTTGAAGAACTGCATCCAGAGCGAGATTTAAGCCGAAATCCTTTATTTCAAATTGCTTTTTCCCTGCAAAATACTCCAGTAGAAGCGCTAGAATTGCCCGGATTAAACCTAAAATTATTTGAATTTGACCCAGGCACCGCAAAATTAGATTTAGAATTCCACCTCTGGCAAGATTTGGAAGGTTTGAAAGGGCAAGTGGTGTACAGCACGGATTTATTCGAGGCGACAACAATTAGCCGAATGCTGGGACATTTTCAAGTTGTTTTAGAAAATATTATTATCGATCCCGAACAGCGTATCGGTTATTTGCAAATTTTAACTGCGCCAGAAAAAAACCAAATTTTTGGATATTTTAATCAAAATATATTCAAAAATCAGGAATGCTTTCACCACTTATTTGAAGGGCAAGTAAAACAATCACCAGAGGCAGTCGCGGTTGTTTTTGAAAATCAAAGTTTAACCTATCACGAACTCAATGAGCGAGCCAATCAACTTGCCCATTACTTGCAAAAAATGGGGGTAAAGCCAGAGGTTTTAGTTGGCATTTGCCTAGAACGTTCTATCGAAATGATTGTGACGCTGCTGGGGATCTTCAAAGCCGGTGGCGCTTACCTGCCGTTAGATCCCAGTTATCCTCAAGATCGCCTAAATTTCATGTTAGAGGATGCTCAGGTATCTATCTTGATAACTGATTCAATTTCAACCCCGGTTTCTTTGGGAAATAGGGAAAATCAACAGCATGAATTGTCTATCATTTATTGGGATAAAGATAGAAATAATATCGCCCGACAAAGCAAAGAAAATCCATCAAGCAACGTCACAACCGGCAACCTCGCTTATGTGATCTACACCTCTGGATCGACAGGAAAGCCAAAAGGTGTTTTAGTCGAACATCGAGGACTGTGCAACATGGCAGAATCTCAAATTGATGCATTTAATTTAAAGCCAAGTCACCGCGTTTTGCAATTTGCCTCTTTGAGTTTTGATGCTTCAATTTTTGAGATTGTCATGGCGCTGCAAGCCGGGGCAACTTTATATCTAGCCAAAAAAGAATCTCTTTTACCTGGACAACCTTTAATTCAGCTATTACAAAAACAAGCAATAACTCACATTACCCTGCCACCGGCAGCGCTAGCCGTGTTGCCGGCAGAAAAACTTCCGGCATTACAAACAATTATTTGTGCCGGCGAATCTTGCCCTCAAAATATTGTAAAGCGCTGGGCTGCCGGTCGTCGATTTTTTAATGCTTACGGGCCAACTGAAACCACGGTTTGGGCAACCCTTGCAGAAATTAGTGATGAGCGCAAAAAACCGTCGATTGGTCGTCCAATTCTGAACACTCAAGTTTATATATTAGACCGAAATTTACAGCCGGCACCGATTGGCATTACCGGCGAATTGTACATTGCCGGTGATGGGTTGGCGCGAGGCTACCTTTGCCGGCCTGAATTAACGGCAGAAAGGTTTATTCCTAACCCCTTTATGGAAGCGGGGAAAAAAGGGAAAATTTCATCGATTAAACCTTCTAGGCTGTATAAAACAGGTGATTTAGCGCGTTATTTACCCGAGGGCAAAATTGAATTTTTAGGCCGCATCGATCAACAAGTTAAAATACGTGGTTTTCGCATAGAATTAGGAGAAATTGAAGCCGTTATTAATCAATATTCAGCGATTCAAAAAGCAGTTGTCATCGCTTTAGAAGATATTTCTGTTAATAAGCGGATTGTGGCTTATCTCGTGCCGGCTCACCCAATTTCTGAACCCTCATCCCTGATCAATACTCTGCGGCAATTTCTCAAAGATAAATTGCCAAAACATATGGTGCCTTCAGAGTATGTAATTCTAGATTCTCTGCCGGCCACTCCCAACGGCAAAGTAGATCGTCGTGCTTTGCCGGCACCCAATGCTTTAACTCGCCTTCAACACCAAAAAACCTTTATTTCTCCTCGCACCCCAACCGAGTCAAAATTAGCAAAAATCTGGGCTGAAGTTCTTAATCTTGAGCAGGTGAGTGTTGGCGATAGCTTCTTCGATTTGGGAGGAGATTCACTGCTAGCGATTCGTCTCCTAGAACAAATTCAAACACAGTTTAATCGAGAATTACCCCTATCCTCCCTTTTCTTATCGCCTACCATAGAAAGTTTAGCCAATACTTTATCTACACAAACAAACTCTCTCAAATGGTCGCCCTTAGTTCCGATTCAACCCAAAGGTTCTAATCCGCCTTTTTTCTGCGTTCATCCTATTTTTGGGGTGGTGTTTCCTTATTATGAATTAGCTTATTGTTTAGGGGAAAATCAACCATTTTACGGACTGCAACCACTCGGAATTGATGGGGAACAATCTCCTTTAACTCGCATCGAAGAAATGGCGGCTTACTACATCAAAGCATTACGTGAGGTGCAGCCAAATGGCCCTTATTTCCTAGGAGGTTGGTCTTTTGGCGGATTGGTTGCGTTTGAGATGGCGCAACAACTGCAAAAAGCAGGAGAGGAAGTCGGTTTACTCGCTTTGCTAGATACGGCTGCACCTGTTGCCGGTAACAAATTTTCTTTCTGGAATGGTTGCAAATTTCTCTTTAATACGGTTAGGCGCTCTATTTGGCCATTTATTCTGGACTACTTGTACTTGACGAGCGTTTCTGAGAAGCAAAAAACTCATTTAAGTAAGATTTTTCAACGCAAAAATCGTGGCTCATGGAAGCTAATTTTAAAAAGGGCTGTCATGGTCAATTTAATGCCGCAAGAGGCTAAATTGAGAAGGGTAAATGAACTCACCATTCGCTCAATGTTCCGTGTATTTCAGGCGAACAGTCAAGCCACTCTCAGCTATACTCCTAAAACTTACCCCAACCGAATTACTCTGTTCAAAAGTTGCGAACAGGCAAACGCAGACAGTCAAGATCCAACGATGGGATGGAGTGAGCTAACGGAGTCGGGAACAGACATTCATTTAGTTGCCGGCAACCATCTAGAAATGATGAAAACCCCCAATGTTCAGATGTTAGCCGAACAAATTGGGGGTTACTTTAATAAATAACTAAAAACTTTCCTTTACCTTTGTCAGATTTCTCTTACCGGCGATTTTTGTTGATTCCCAACAGCTTCGTCCCGCTGCGATAAGCACCAATCATCACACTCAGGGCAATGGCTGCCGGATGTGGGGGCTTTTTCTTCACCGGCTGATACTCAGGCGTATCATCAGTTTCTTCTCTGGAAACTCGGTTCTCGCCGGCACCTCGGTTTTTATGGGCAGCTTGCTTCTCATCGTCTTGGGCGCTAGCTATCTCCATATAACTTGTGCGGGGAATTCCTTCGCCGGCTCTAGCCTTTTCCGTGAGGGGCAAAGCATTTTTACTTGGCACAATTCTGGAGCCGTATTTATTTGCATAAACCTGCGTAAATTCAGCACCAAAAAATAGAATTTGCGCGGAATAATTAACCCACAGTAGCAGCACAACAAACGAGCCGGCTGCCCCATAAGTTGAACCGACGCTGCTATTTCCTAAATACAACCCAATTAAAGATTTACCTATTGTAAATAGCAGAGAAGTGATCGCTGCCCCAATCCAAACATCACCCCAGGCAATTTTAGCGTCTGGCAAGACTCTGTAAATCATCGCAAACAGCAGTGTGATAACACCGAAGGAAAACAGAAAGTTAACCACTCGCCACACAACACTGAGGTTGGGTACAAGATGACCTAAATAATTACTGAGTGCCGTAAGTCCAGCGCTGACAACCAGTGAAACCAGCAGTAAAAACCCAATTCCCAGTACCATTGCGAAGGATGGAAAACGGTCTTTTATAATGCCTTTAACGCCTCGCCCTGGCTTCGGTGCAACTTCCCAAATGGTGTTGAGAGATTCCTGCAGTTGGTTGAAGACGTTGGTGGCACCAAATAATAGAATAGCCACACTGATAATCGTGGCAATTGTGCCTTCAGTCGGCTTACGGGAATTGTTAATCATGGTTTGGATTGCTTCTGCACCCTCCTTGCCAACCAAACCTTTAATTTGTCCGACAATTTCACCTTCCGCTGCATCTTGGCCAAAGACCAAAGCGACAATCGCAATGACGATAATCAATAGCGGCGCAAGGGAAAAAGCGGTGTAATAAGACAGCGCTGCCGCCAGCCGCGACGCTTTATCTTCTTGCCACTCCACAAAGGTTTGTTTGAGCAGCCCGATTATGTCAATTTTCACGGCATTTTGCTCCTTTAGATGGATGAAGTTTATCGTTTTTACGGGTTAGGTTTCTTCTAACTAAAGGAAGAAAAAGTGTATGCAACTCGCAGATAAAGTAGCGCTCATTACCGGCGCAGGCTCTGGGATTGGTGAAGCCGCTGCAAAATTGCTCGCCAAAGAAGGCGCAAAGGTGGCAGCGCTGGGGCGCACAGAGGATGAATTGAAAGAAGTGGTTGAGCAGATTCAGCAAAGCGGCGGCGAAGCAATGCCGGTGATTGCTGATATTTCGGAAGCCGATAAGATGCAACAAGCTTATCAACAAGTTGCCGAGAAGTGGGGCCGGCTCGATATTGTTTTTGCAAATGCCGGCATTAATGGTGTTTGGGCACCCATCGAAGAATTAAAACCTGAAGAATGGGAAAAAACGATTAAAATTAACCTCACCGGCACATTTTTTACGGTTAAATATGCGGTGCCTTATCTTAAAAAACAAGGCGGTTCTGTTATCATCACTTCTTCAATTAATGGCACTCGCGTCTTCAGCAACACTGGCGCAACCGCTTATTCCTCCACCAAAGCCGGTCAAGTCGCTTTTGCAAAAATGGTTGCACTCGAACTGGCTGAACACCAAGTTCGCGTCAATGTGATTTGTCCGGGTGCCATTAGCACCAGTATTGATCAAAATACACAGCAGCGTAATATCGACTCTGTAAAAGAGCCGGTGGAGTTTCCCGAAGGTCAAATTCCCCTAACAGATGGCAAACCAGGAACCTCAGAACAAGTCGCACAATTAGTGCTATTCTTCGCCTCCGAAGCTTCCAGCCACATCACCGGCACTGAAATGTGGATCGATGGTGGCCAATCTTTGCTACTAGGCTAAAAGATGGTTTTAAAAATATCTTTTTTTCTCATACCCACAGTGGGGAAAAGCAGCGTAATCGCTTTCCCCTCATAGAATCACGAAGCTTAATTGAACCTTTCAAATATCCGCTGCACTCATCTGTATATGCCTGACGGCACGCTGCGCTCTTATCTGTGGTTAAATAATCTTCCCTACCATTCACGCAGCCTGCTGCCAAATTAAGCCTGCTCATTCCCTCCCAGCTTTCCTTTGGACAAAGGCACTCTAGGGCTGAACCCGGAATTTGTCGTGATCAATGCTATTTTCCAGCTCAGCCTGAGTCCGAAAATAGCCATCCTCACCTTTTTCTATCAAGATTTCTTTCCAGTCGGAGAATGAGCCAATTAACTGCGCTGCATTGTTAGGAACACATAACTTAAATTCAATGGCGCGGCTCCTTAATCGTTCAACTTTGTTTCCGCCGATATGAATTCAGCTATTTTGAGGGATTCACTGAGGCCGATAATCATTCTGCGGAAATATAAAAATCTCTTCACAATTTGTAATATTGGCTACTGAAACGGGGCTTTTCCTGCTTGTGGATTATAAAAAAACCTAGTTTTGTAGCTTTAGAAACACTTTTTTACTGAAAATAGATAAAGCTTTAGACAGAGGTGATTGGAAACTTTAATGACGAGAATGGGGTCATAGGTAGAAAGCCAGCGGGTATAAAAAAACTATCTATATATTACCCGAATGGATAACCTTTCTCTAGTTTTTACCAGAGCTTTGGGTTGCTCATGATCATTTATAACTTGGTAGCAATTGCAGTCTGGGCCGATTGACTAGTGAACTTGTCTGACTCCAAAATTCACCTTATTTATATTGAGGAGTTTCCCATGCTTAGAGAAATGTGCTGGTTACCCACGATCGGAGCGAGTGGAGAGAAAATTTTGCATCTGCGAACCGCAGCCAGTGACCCGTGGCGACCCTATAAAGCCTTTCCACAATTTGCAGTACCAGATTACCAAGTTCCAGGAGGCTCAAAGGGCTGGGCAACGTATCAAAAACTCAGGAGTGCCGGCTGGAACTTAGTGGCTACCGCTCAAGCGCAGTCGTCTTCTGTTGGCGAGCAGCTAAAAAGTGCTTAAACTCAATTAAACGCGCTCGTTCTTAACGCTACCAAGCTTCAGATTAAACAATCCTAACGAGCGCACCTACAAACAACGTTTAAACTGCTGGTTTTTTCGGGAATGGGCGAGAGATTTCGGCAAATTTATGCCGGCTCTCGCCCATTTTTCAGTTTTATACCCTTTCTCTTTTGAGGCTTTACGGATTGCTTTTAATACAACCGTCAGTAAACGCCCCACAGAAGATTAGCAGTGTTTCTATCCATCCCCGAAAGTCGCAAACCGCTTAGGCAGCCGGCGCAGCAACTCTCTCAAGAATCGGCTTTCGGGTTTTTAAGTTAAAGCGATATCCATGTGGCAGAATGTGAAGCTTAGCACCGCAAACGGCTAAAGCCTCATCTTTCAAGAGTCCATCAATGTTGTCATGGGTTTTTTCGGTTTCATCGATGACTGTCACCGCGCCTTCGCCCACAACTTCAAACTCATCGCCGTTGACAATGATTGCTGTGTTCTCGTCGATTCCTAATCCCAAAACTGCCGGCTGCTGTGCTAGTGCAGAGATTAAGCGCCCCAAGCGTCCACGCTGTGCGAAATGCTGATCTACCACAATCCCTGGTAGGAAGCCCATGCCGGGACCCATTGCCACCACATCCACGCGAGGATTTGTCTCAGAGTCTCCCTCAATAATCATTTCGTCGGGCATCATTGCCGCGCCGGCACTGGTTCCCCCCACAACAATTCCTTCAGCGTAGCGTCTGTGAATGGCTGCATCGATTTCGGTGTCTTTTAACAAATCGGTAATGCGGGCTTGATCGCCGCCGGTGAAAAAGACGCCGCTGCAATTTTCAATGATTTCTAAGTACCTGGAGTCACTCGCATCTTCCCGACGTTCGGTGTTAACGACTTGAACATCTTCAGCTCCCAACCGCTCAAACACTCTGACATAGTTGTCTCCGACTTCTCTAGGCAGACTGGTTGCAGCCGTCATCACGGCAATTCTAGCTTTAACGCCGCCGGCGCGTCGCACGAATTCCCGAAGGATTTTGCATTCTCCTTCCTTCTCTTCCGCCCCACCAATAATGACTAATTGTCCACGGTTTTGATTTTCCAACATAGTGTCTCAAATGCTGAGTAAGTTAACTATTAATAAACCATGACAATGTACTTCCCTAACACATCCTCTAGGTATAGATTGAGACATAAAATTAAACAAAAATTAGGAACCCTTCTCACCCCTTTCGTGAATGCCGCCAACCGCACCAATGATTAACTTTTTTTTAAAGTTCGGTGAGCGGGTCGGAATGTGGCAAAATTGAGCATTTTAGCTCCCGGTGCCGGCCCTCTAAAAAGTGCTGGGCTTGAGGACAGACAAAGCTGGCCACATTTGCCAGCAATCCTTAAGCACTCATGTGCCGGTTTTGCGCTGCGAAGCTTTTCACCCGCGACAAACAGCCTTCTAGATAAGGACAGTCTTCACATTTAATGGCTGTCCCCGGATTAGAACAGCCACAGGGCAGATTTAAAAGGCATTCAGAAGGTTCTTTAGATGTTAAAGGTTGCCTAAGGACAAACCGGCAAGCTGTTTCGCGAAACAAAAAAATAATATCTTGAGAAATCATAGTTTTTATCCTCGATTGTCTAGGGTGGGTGATATCTACAGTAGGGGAACCGCTCCAGCTTCCAGTAACTCCTCTAAAATCATGAAAGCAACTCAGTATGATTTCAGTCAAAGGGTTTCGGATGTGCTACACAAACATCATCTTCTGACATCTTACTCAGTTAATTATGAGTTTTGCAAACAAAAAATTGGTTAACTTTAACAAACTATTGATGCAATTTGTTAAGAATAATGATTTAGTTTAAACCCCCTGTGCTGGGTCAAACTATCTCTTCCTAATTAAATAAAATCCTGAAGATAATTTAGAAAGCCTGGTTGCTGAATTTTAGTCTAACAACTACGACAGAAGAACAGCTTCATCCTCACAGAGGATTTTGATATAACTTAAGGAGTATTTTAAGGTTAAGTTTTTTAGTAATCAGGAATACTCGCTGAAGAAAACCTTTTGTGGCCCACCTTTTTAAACCGGCTTTCCTTTGGTTCTCACGCAGCGTATGGACAAACCCCTGCCGGCTCTAAACTTAATGTTCCCATGTTACAGCCGCCCTAAACAGGGAATTTTTAATGTCTAATCTTAACTTTTTTAATTTCACACGGATTAGGCGAGTCTTTCCAGCCGGCAATAGCCATTTGATGCGCGGCGCAGGGTAGCCCTCAACCCATTTCTCTTCAAGGGCATTTAAGCCGGCACCCCGCAAAAATTTCCCAGACAAAACCCAAAAACGCCACGTGCTTTTGCGGCTTATGCAATGGGCTAAAATTCCCTTATTCTTGGCTAGCTTCTACTTGAAACTTGCAGCCAATCTGCACCAATAACGGTGAATACTATCAAAACTCGCAGCGGCAAGGGAGCGAAGGTAAAACCCAACAGGCAGCAAACAATGACCGCCCCTAAAGCAACAAGGGTGAATAAGGCATTTGTTGTATTCAGGAGAGTCCAAACTGCTACCATAGCAGCCACTAAAGTAATTAAACAAACGGGAGATAGGATCATAGCTTCTTAATGCCTTCTAAATCTGCTTATGTATGGCTCACTACCTGGTGAGGGCTGAATTTCAACTTTTTAAGCTGAGGGAAAAATTTTATAATTTGTACAATTATAATTAATTACAGTCACAGCTTCATCAACCAAAGGTAGAGCTTTTGCCCAACTAAAGACAGATATGAGCGGCGGCTAATTTTATAAATCTTTGATTGACTTAGGCGAATAGCGAAAGACACTCGTAAGTGTGTTTATCTTAAATAATCATTAAAATTGACAATCTTAAATTGAAACAAACAAGCCTAACGATGTTTATATTTTCTACAACAAGATGAGTAATTTTTAAACACCACAGCGAATGTTTGACAGCTAAAAGTGACCCTTCAAAAAAAATAACCCCTGCTCAAGGGGCATTAGGGTGATTGCTAAACTCAAAGAAAATCGAAGTCAGAAAGAGCTGTTTGAGAAATTAGGTTACTCTTTTAAGCCGACAGCACCGGGCAAAACACATATTCTGGCGGTTTACTCACTTACACACGCAGCGGTTTTGTTAAGTTAAGTAATAAAGAGCGAGCGTGCTCAAGGGAGAAATGTCTGGGTTTGCCCTCGTATACAATTTGGTATTCGTTGCTGTTTGCTCCATCGCCATAACCAGAAATGAGTTTGCGATGAAAAGCTTCCTCAGCTAGTTTGTGAACTTCATCTCTGAGATCAGCCTGTGTAGCATTCATATTTTGCTGTCTCCTTAGTGTTTTCTTATACATTCTATTTATCAATATTGTGGAGGTCATTACACCTGTCAAAAGTTATATCTTCTGCTCAATCGAATCCGCCCCTGATTAACTGTAAGTACAATTACTCAGAAATAAGCTTTACTGCGGCCTTTTGTGTTCTATGACAATTTTTATTAAATTATGTTTAAATTGCATGAAAATAAATAAAAAAGCAGCGCCCAAGGATGTTTCAAGAATTTTGTTTGTGCAAATTAGTAATAAAACTGAGTATCCGGCTGTGGGTGCCAAAACCTTAAAGCTTACCTTAACCTTGAATGGAGTATGCCTTTGGGTAGCTGAAAAGACAACAGAAATAGCGTTACGCTCTAGCTGAACTAGAGGGCAAAATGCGTTTCGCCTAGCCCAGGCTTTCATTTGGTTGAGAAAGCCCGACACGCTTACTTAATTAATCGGTTGTGCCGGCATCGGCAATCAAAAGCCTACCTCAGATAACAAGAGGGCTGGGGTAAACGCGCTCAAGTGTCTAGATTTTAAGGGTGTTTAGCCAAACGGAGGTAATCAATGATTCAAGAAACTCTCATCGATAAATATCGCGTCAATGCCAGAAAGAGCGACGCCTTCGACATTTTCAACCTCAAATATTACATCGGCCCGAATCCTTACTTAGACAGGGCGGCGCTAGTTTTCGACTTTGCCCTCACCGGCCATCTGCATCCCTTAAGCATCGAGGATTATGTCTCGATCATTGGGGATCGCTACCCCCACATCCGCGATGAGAATTACGAATCCTTCGCTCATCTGTTTGCCCGAACCGTCTCAGAAGTTGGCAAACTAGACATGGGTTTGCACCTAGATCGCTGGAGTCTCAAACCTTTAGCAAATTGTGTGAGAATTGGGGTTCAAGCACTGCACGCACGCACCAATCGGGCAGTTGTTTACTGCGTTTGGGATTGGTTTGAAGCCATCACTCAAGGTGATCGCTTTGACTTAGACAGTCAAATCAAAACCTTTCAAAATCTTTTCCGGCATTCGGTTTACGGCGGGCCAACAGTCTATACTCTGTGGCGAACAGCCAGCGACAAAGGCATTCCCACATTTTATCTGTGGGATGAAGGACTTGTGCAATACGGCTATGGCAAAAAACTGATTCGAGGCATTGCCACCACGTTTGATTGTGACAGCCATATTGATTCAGATTTCACCACTCGCAAGGATGACTGTAAAGCATTTCTGCAAACTCTGGGGTTCCCGGTTCCTAAGGGTGATATCGTCCGATCCCGTGAGGATGCCATCGCAGCAGCCAGAGCAATTGGCTACCCAGTTGCCGTGAAGCCGGTGATCGGGCATAAAGGCATTGGCGTGACGGCTGATGTGCAAGACAAAGAAGAACTGATCTTTGCGTATAACAGGGCAGTCGATGCCATTCCAGAGGGCCAATCGGCAGATATCATTGTTGAAAAAAGCATTTCCGGGGCAGATTTTCGCTTGCTGTGCGTCAATGGCAGATTTGTTGCCGCGACTGAACGCCGGCCTGCATCTGTGATCGGGGACGGAAAATCAACCATTAGCGAATTAATTGACCGGCAAAACCGGACGGCAACCCGTTTAGACACACCCACCTCGCCTCTGAGCAAAATTCAGTGCGACGAGTCGATGAAAATGTACTTAGAAGAACAAGGCTTATCCATTGACAGCGTCATTGAGAAAGACCGCACGGTGTTTCTTCGCAAAGTCGCCAACCTCTCTGCCGGCGGGGTTAGCATCGATGCAACGCGCACTGTTCACCCTGACAACATTATCCTGGCGCAAGACATTGCTCAGCACTTCCGTCTGACTTGTTTGGGGATTGATGTCATTGCCAAAAATCTCTCGACCTCTTGGAAAGATGGCAACTTTGGCATTCTTGAAATCAATTCCGCACCGGGCATCTTCATGCACCTGAATCCGGCGATTGGTGAAAGCGTTGATGTGCCTTCATTTATTTTGGAAACGTTCTTTAAAGCCGGCGCAGAGGCGAGAATCCCGATCATCACCTTCAACCGGATTTCAGTTAAAGAACTCCAAGAAATCATTGACCATATTCTTTTGCAGCACCCCGACTGGATAATCGGCGCTGTCTGCCGTGAGGGCGTCTTTATCAATCGCTCAGAAAAGAACCTGCACAAAGATTACAACACCAACATTCAAAACCTCGTGCGTCATCCCAAGCTTGACTTGCTGATTGCGGAATACTGCGAAGCCATCCTGGAAAGTGATGGAATGTTTTACGAATACAGCAATATGGTGGTTTTGGATAATCCCACGGAAACCGAAATGATGCTTGCACACAACGTTCCGGAGGATTCTACCATCATTATCAATGAGTCAGATAACATTTCTATCCGACGCGAAGGCTTGATCGAACAGTACCGGCTGGGAGAAGGGGAACCCTTAGTGCGCGTGTATCTCAAGGAAGTTGGGACAGTTTTGTGAGCTAAAATTTGTTTGCCGGTGCCGGTGCAAAAGGTTTTTAACGACGCACAGGTAAACACAAAAGAACGCAGGGTGATGTCACTCTGCGTTCCCTTGTATTTAAAGGCAATTTAATTAGTGCCAGACAAAGACTTTGGCTTCGTATTCTGGCAAGTCAATCATGATGCTGTTATCGCCGGCTTCCACGTCATAATTGCCGGTCCATTCGTGCCAAGTTCCATTTTCCGGGAAATTAGGAACCGTGTACCCGCCCAGATAGTTATCTGAGAAGTTAGCCACAACCACCACACGAGAACCTTCACCATTCCAGCGCGTGTAGGCAAACACCTTTGAGTCTGCATCTTCATGGAAAAAGTCGATATTTTCTGTATACAGAGCATGAGTGCTTTTACGCAGAAAAATCAAGCCTTTCATAAATTCAAACAAACCGCGATTGTCGTCATGTCCTAATAACGTCCAATCGATTTTGGCTTGTTCTTGGGTTTTGTATTTGTATTCCCCAAATTCTTCACCCATCCACAGCAAGGGAACCCCTACTGAAGTCATTGTAATCACAGCCCCTAACTTTCTGCGCTTAAATGCCGCCTCTCCTATGATCCCGCGCTCACCTAATTCTGCTAAAACATGATTGTGGTCGTGATTGGTTGTGTAATTGATAACATTCGTGGCTCCCATAAAGCCTTGACGTTTACAATCGATCACCTCTTTGAGGCGCTCTAAATCAAAGGTATCGCCGCAGATATGTTCTAAAACACAGTGATAGAAACTGTCGTGCCAGCAGGCATCCATCGGCCCGTCAAAGTTCGTGATGCTCGCCGTTTCCGGAATGTGTTCGGCGATGTTATAAAATGGCTTCGGCCCAGCAGCTTGCTTCGCTTCTTGAGCAATCCAGTGCATGAAATCGTAGTTGGCAATTTGTCTGGCAGCATCGTAGCGAATGCCATCAATGTGATATTCTTGAACCCAAAAACGAACAGTGTCGCCAGTAAATTTCCAAGCCGGCTTGAGATCTAAGTTTTCGTCATAATGTTCGTAATTAAACTCTGGTCCCCAGTTATTATCGGGGTCGCGTGGTGAGTGATGATACCAGTAATCGTGGTCTATTTGAGTCAACGGACTTTCAGCTTCTGAGTGGTTATAAATCCCGTCCATAATCACTCGAATGCCCCGCCCGTGGCACTCATCAATTAAGCGTTTTAAATCTTCTGTGCTGCCATAACTGGACTCGGTTGCAAAGAAGTGTCGCGGGTTATACCCCCAGCTGTAATCGCCGGGATATTCTTTCACCGGCATCAGCTCAATCGCATTAATCCCCAACTCACAAAGGTGATCTAATTTTTCAATAACGTGCTTGTACTGTCCCCGTGCATAAGGGTCATCTTCACCGCCAGAAAAATCCCCAACGTGCATTTCATAAATGACTAATTCACTGTCTGCCGGCAATGGTTTGTCATCGTGTTGCCAAACGTAGGTATCAATAATGCGCTCACCCTCTTTAATCCGCACCACGCCATTTTGGGTGGGATTATCAATATCTGTTGCGTAAGGATCGACGACATCGACCCATTGATCCGGTTCAAAAAACCATGATTTAGATTGAACCCGGAATTTATATTGATAAACACCATCTTCTAGGTCAACTTGGGTGCGAAAATAACCATCTTCGCCTTTTTCCATCGGGATCTCTTCCCAATTAGAAAACGATCCAATTAAGGCTGCTCCTTTGTTATAAGGAGCAAATAAATTGAATTCAATGGGGCTGGCCATGTAAATTTTACCCGTAAAAAAAGTAGTTATCAGTAGTGTTTCAGATTTAACCGGACTCTGGCATCATTCTGGAGATATAACGTTTGCTCAAACTTGTCTCAAGAACCCTGGCATAAAACAAGCGGGTTTAGATCATTAGTGAATCTAAACCCGCTTGAAACAGTGTTTTGTTTTGTCCCGCTTGAGCTTGAGCTTGTTTTTACACTTTTATCGAGCTTGTGCGTTATCCGATTGAGCGTCTGCTTTTTTGTCAATCATTTTTTTGGACTGAGCCGGCCAAACTTAGAGCAATTACCGAGCTATTTTTGTAGCGGCTGTAACATTTCTTGAGTTGTGTTTTTGTTGGCAAGTGTTTACCAGTGATCGCAACACCTGATTTTTAAGCTCTATCCAAATATATGTTGACAAAAAAAGCGGTTTCTCCATCATCTGCCTTTCAGGATAGAGGAATTTATCCCACCAATCCAGAACGCAGCGCCAACACCGCAGCTTGGGTGCGATCATCCGCAGACAGCTTGTTCAAAATATTGCGGACGTGTGTCTTAACCGTTCCGACCGTGATGTAGAGCTTTTCGGCAATAGCGGCATTGCTGAAACCCTGTACAATCAGCTCTAAAACTTCCAACTCCCGTTCAGTCAGAGGATAAGCTTCGATCAGCTGGCTGTATTCAGGATCGGCAGCGTGGATAGAGACGGTGGTATTTGCATTGACCTCCTCACTGCCATTCGACGGCGTGGTTCGCGCTTGGCGCAACACAATGCCGGCAATTGCGGGATCGATCCAGGAGTTACCCTCATAGGTTGAGCGGATGGCTTCGAGCAGCTGCTCAAACCGGATATCCTTCATGCAGTAAGAGTCTGCACCGGCAGCAAAAGCGGCCAGAACTTCCTGTTCGCTATCCTGAAACGTCAGGATCAGCACCTTGGTTTGGGGATCTGACCCTGCTACCATCGACTCCTTAAACCGCTGTGTCAGCTCAATGCCGTCCATATCCGGTAAGCCGATATCGACAATTGCAATATCGGGTTTATGCGCTTTCAGCAGTTTTAGCCCTTCTATGGCATTGGCAGCATCTCCAACGACTTTAATGCCCTCACGCTGTTGTAAAGCTGTCCGGATACCGATCCGAGTCAGGTCGTGGTCTTCAATCAGAACAACGCGAATTTCGCTCATATTCACCTAGCCAAATGTACAAGGGTTTTACTGTAAAAAAAATTATTTATCAACCACTCAACTTTTTTGCAGGAAATACACCCATCGGTAGCTGTGAGTAGCTATGCGAAAGGGATAGATTTAGATTATAAAATCTTTCGCTCTCGCTTTAGCCGGCCATTTTTTACTCAACTGCCGGTCCGCCAGGAAGTAGTTTTAGCTGAGTGACGAGTGGATGAAATGAAAAAACGCTATGAATAATATTAATCTTCAACAGCCATCGGAAACGAGCTGCCATCCTAAAACCCTAGAACAACTTCAAGCCCAAGTCGAAAGCTTACAACAGCGTCTTATCAGTAGCGAATCCCGGCAACACCGGCTCTTAGACGCCATCCCCCAGATTGCTTGGCGGTCTAAACCAGATGGCTTAATTAGCTATTGGAATCGCCGGTGGCAGGAATACACAGGCGTAGAGCCTGGACGAGCCTTGGGCTTGGGATTTACCAGAGCCATTCATCCAGAAGATCATGAGCGCGTCCTTTCATTTCACCGGCAGGTTTTAGCGAAAGCGCATTTAAGTCCCAACTGCTCTAGCTGCTTTTATGAAACTGAACTGCGCCTTTTGCGGGCGGATGGCACCTATCACTGGTTTATCGCCAAAGCAGAGCCGGTGTTTGGGGAAAATAGCCAAATCTTAGAATGGGTGGGCACCTATACAGACATTGACAGTAGCAAGCTTTCACAAGAGGCTCTGGGTGAAAGTGAAAAGCGCTATCAGTTAATGGCGGAGAACTGTACTGACCTCATTTCTCGGCATACGCCAGCCGGTGTTTACCTCTACGCTTCCCCAGCCAGCCGCGCTTTGCTCGGTTATGAACCGGATGAGCTGCTTGGACGGGACGTTCATGAGTTTTTCCACCCGGAAGATAAGGCAGCGCTCAAAAGAACTCAAACAGACAGTCTGAACCAGCCTTCTACTTACACCTTATGCTACCGCATCCGTCGCAAGGATGGGAATTACATTTGGTTAGAGACAAGCAGCCGGTGTGTGCGCCACCCAGATCGGGGGACAATCGAAGAAATTATCTCCGTTTCGCGAGACATCACCGAGCGTAAACGTGCGGAGGCGGAAATTTACACCCTCAACCGAGAACTCGATCAATTGGTTCGCAAACAAAGCGTGCAACTCGATGCCGCCAAACAATTGAAAGAGGACCTCATCGGTCGCGAACAAGTGGCCCGATCTCAGGTGGTTGCCGTACAAGAGCGATGTGCCATCGAGCAAAAGCGGACTGAATCGGCCCTGTATTTCCTGATTGAAGCGAGTACCCTGCTGGCGGCGTCGCTTGATTATGAAACAACTTTAGAAAATTTGGCTGAACTGGTTGTGCCTTATCTGGGTGACTGGTGCGCGATTAATATCATTGACGCTGACGACTGTTGTCGCTGTGTGGCCGTTGCCCACAGAGATCCGTCTCAAGAACCGTTGGTGCGGGAGTTGCAGCGTCGTTACCCAGCAGATTGTGATGGGACTTACAGCTACCTCAAGCGGTTGCGCTGCGGTGAGACAGATCAGCCTTGGGAAATTTCTGTTGGATTTGATATCTGTGACGCCAAGATGGAGGCGATCGCCAACGATGCGGAACACTTGGAACTGTTGCAAGCGTTGAATTTTAGATCCTATATGTGCTTGCCGATCCGGATTGGCAAGCAAACTTTCGGCTCGATTTTGCTGGTTCTCTCCGACAGGGGGCGGCGCTACACGCAAGCAGATCTGACTTTAGCTGAAGATTTAGGCCGGCGCGCGGCTTTGGCTTTAGATAAGGCGCAGCTTTACCGGCAGGCCCAGGAAACGGGCAAGAACTTATCTCAGGTAATTTTAGTTCTCGATGAACAGCAGCAACAGCTGCGAACCCTGCAACGGCTAACGAATTTAGTCAACCAGCGTCTTGCCGATTTGCCTAGTTTGTTGCAAGTCATGGTTGATGCGGTTTGCGAGTCCATTCCTGGCGCACAGTTTTGCCTGATTGTGTTGAATAACCCCAGCACCGGCCAACTGGAACTGACTGCGACAGCTGGCATGGGAACGGAAAATCTGCCGATGGGAAAACCCTTAGCGACAGAGGATGGGTTGCTCAGTCAGGTTTTTTCCACCGGCAAATGTCAATTAATTCGGCAAAAGAATCACTCGCCAACAGGCCGGCGAGAACACCAACCTATTTGTTGGCAAAAACCCCAATCCCATCACGCACTTGGGAAACCGGCTGCTGTTTATGCAGTGGCGATTGAATCAGCGCAAGCAGGCCGGCTGGGTGTGCTGGCAACCGGCAGTTGGGATGATAGCGGCGCGTTTGATTTGGAAATGTGGCAGAACTTATTAGTTGCCGTGGGAGAACAGGCAGCCATTGCAATTAATAACGCCCAGCTAATTAATATTTTGGAGGAACGAGAAGAAGTGGTGGCGGTTCAAAATCACATTTTGGCCCGTCAAAATCACGAACTCGCAATTCAGCGCGAACAAATTCAATTGCAAAACTTGCAACTTCTCGAAGCAGCGCGGCTGAAATCGCAATTTTTAGCCACGATGTCTCATGAACTGCGGACTCCGCTTAATGTAATTATCGGTTTCGCTCAACTGCTATTGCGCCAGCGCCCGGACCGGCTGACTTCTAAGCAAGCAGACATGGCACAGCTCATCCTCAACAATGGCAAAAATTTGCTGATGCTGATTGATGATATTCTTGCCCTTTCGGACATCGAGGCCGGCCTTCGAGATCTCAAACGGGAAACGTTTGATCTTGTCCAGTTAGTCAGAACCACCGTCGGACAATTTAATAAGCTGGCGGCTGAAAAAAATTTGACGTTGGATGTTTATATCGATTTGCAGAACTCTAATTTGTTTAATGATCGAGCGTGTCTGCGGCAGGTTTTAATCAATCTTGTCTCTAATGCGATTAAATTTACAGAGTCTGGAAGCGTCCGGGTTGAGGTCTGCGAACAGCCACCTGATCGGGTAACGATTACAATTGAAGATACCGGCATCGGCATTGCGGAAACAGAGATGAAACACATTTTTGAAGCCTTCCGCCAAGTGGATCAGACGCTTGCCCGCAGGTATCCGGGTACGGGGTTGGGGTTGGCAATTACTAACTCACTGGTGCGTCTGATGAACGGCACGATCACTGTTCAAAGTCGCTTAGGAGAGGGTTCCACTTTCCGAGTTGAGTTGCCTCGCAAAATATAAGTTTAAACCCATCCTTTTAAATGGGTTGGTTGATATAAGAGATTCGTTTCTCTGCCCAGTTGAGTAACCAGATGAAGGTTATTCCAGAGGTTGAGTTTTAGGGCATCCACTCTAAAACCACGCCGACGCGGCTATCTTTACTTTCCCTGGCATTCTGCTTTTGAATATCGGTGGAGATGCGTAAATTTTGAGTGACGGCATATCCCACGGAAAAGGTTGTTAAACCAACATCTTCATCGGTTCCGGGTTTAACCCAAGTTTGCGTTAAAGAGATATCTGCCGCACCCCCCCGCGACAAGGCTAACATTAGCTTTGCACCGAGTTCGATGCCGCTGGTGGAGTAAGCATCCGTTTCCAGGTGCCGGTAGCCGACAACCGGCGCAATATTGACATAGCTGCCTAAAGGAAGCGCATAATAACGCACATTCACTCCTGCTGCGGTGCGATCACCGTTAAAAGACGCCTGATAATCTCCGCTAATGGTGAAGCCGGATCGCCCGATAAACACATCTTCCACGCCGGCATTCCATCCACCGGCACTCTCATGAGAGGGAAAATGGGAATAACCCAGCCGCACTCGTGTCTTGAAGCTGGGATCGTTCTGAATATCTTCTAAAACATCTGGCACTTCGCGCAACCAACGCTGCAACACGGGACTGTTTTCAATCAGTTGGGGATCTAAATCCACCGCATTGGGTGGAGATGTTGGAGTTTGTGATATCTCCGTGGGATTTAAGCTTTCTAAAGGCATGGCAAAGCAACTGAATGCCGGGGTGAGGAATACGCTAACTCCTGCTAGCAAGCAGGCTAAATTTCTGGGCTTTAGCCCTCGTAACTCATCCCATTTAAATCTCACAATTAGCCGGCTCCCAAACACACAATTTTATATTTCCGTGTCAAATGAGTTTTTACTCAGATAGCGCTAAAACTTTTATTTTCAGATGTAAAAAGCTTCAAACTTGTTCAGCCGGCTTGGCGCTAAATTTTGCACCATTGGGTTAAAAGACAAGGACATTTACAGATAATAGTAATTAATTTAATTGTCCTAACGCTCTCCAAAAAAAAACGGCTCTACTTGATGCAGAACCGCTATCCAAACTAACAGAGGAGCGAAACCGGAAACCTAACGAACTACCTCCATCATGGGAGCAGTCTCAATCGGCTTCATAAAGTAAAGCCGTACCAACTGCCAAGCATTGGAGAGGTAGTGAGGCAGTTTTTGGCAAAACTTGACAATCTTAGGCGCGTCCGATTTAGCAATTTCAGACAGTTTAGCATTATTCTGTATGCAAATATCAAGACGCTGGTAAAATTCTGGATTATCTACATCCAAAATCACTGGAAATACGCGTGCTGAGGTTTCGTTGGTCTTTTGGATGACATGGATATCATACTCACGAGCGTCTAAACCCAGTGCGGCGTAGAAGTCACCCCGCTGGATGTCGTTGAGATACATCGTTGCAAACACTGACAGCAGGAAGAACCGGCACCATAGCTTGGCTTTCCAATCATTCAAAATGTGGGGTTGAGAGCGCATGATGGCATCAAAGAAATCTCCGTGCCGGTTTTCATCTTGGCACCAGTTTTCAAAGAAGCGGAAAATCGGGTAAATCCGGTGTTCTGGATGTGCTTCTAAATGACGGAAAATGGTGATGTAGCGCCAGTAACCGATTTTCTCAGACAGATAGGTGGCGTAGAAGATGAACTTTGGTTTGAAGAAAGTATAGGCGTGATTTTTGGTGAGGAAACCTAAATCCAGCGACAGGTTAAAGTCTGACATCGCTTTGTTAAGGAAGCCGGCGTGACGCGCCTCATCTCGCGACATTAAATTAAAGCACTCTGCCAAAAGTGGGTTTTTGTCCTTTAACCGGCGTCCCAATTCCTTGTAGAGGAGGAACCCAGAAAACTCAGCCGTGCAAGAACGCTCTAAGAATTCGATAAATAATTGGCGAGTCTCACCATCAATGTGATCCCAAGACTGTTCAAACTCCGCATCCCGCACAAAATGATGGCGATTGTAATCGGTGCGAAATTCTTCGAGGATCGCGAGAAGTTCATCTTCATTGGGTGAGATGTCCATCTTGGCCATCTCTTCAAAGTCTGTGGTGTAGAACCGGGGCGTCAGGATTGTTTCCTTGGAGGGCACTTTCACCCCAGGCCGGAGTTCTTCAAAGGCTGGTTTTTTGAGGGAGTCTACCATAAGTCTGTTTACGCTCTTGTTAAGGATTTTTGCCTTAGGAGTGGTCTATTCGGCGGCGTCCAATAATTCTACGATAATCGTTGCATTTGCTACGCACTCCAGTCTAGCAGCCGCATGGCGGGGTCAAAAATGCAATCAGGTTAAGAGTTACAACAGCGTATCAACTTTTGTAAATTACGCTCTAGGCCGCTCGAAAAGTGGGTGCTAGAATAAAAGATTACAAAAAAACCTTCATCAGCAAGAAGGCTAAAAAAAGCTAGAAATTATTTTTTTTTCCTCTGGGAGTGCGATTTCCCAAACACGGGCCTCAAAACGCGACAACTGAGCAATTAGTCCTCTTCAGAGGGTTCAGCAAGAGCGACGGTCAAGGCTTTCGTGTGCAACTATGAAAGAGAGAGAATCCGAGTCGCGCCTTGCTTGTATGAGCTATTGCCTCAATCCCAACTGCCAGCAGCCGCAGAATCCTGCTCTGGCGACGTTTTGCCAAAGTTGTGGGTCAAAGTTACTTTTGGGAGATCGCTACCGGGCAATTAAACCGATTGACACCGGCGGCTTTGGCAGAACTTTCTTAGGGGTGGATGAGTACAAGCCTTCCAAACCCCGCTGTGTGATTAAGCAGTTTCGCCCCCAAGATCAAAGCACTCGCAATGCCGAGAAAGCTGCTGAACTATTTCGTCAAGAAGCAGTTCAGCTAGAGCAATTGGGCAAACACCCTCAAATTCCAGAACTGCTGGCCGATTTTCAGCAAGAGGGCCGGCAGTATTTAGTGCAGGAATATATTGACGGGCCGAACTTAGCCCAAGAACTGAACGAGGAAGGTGCATTTAACGAAACTCAGATCCGCCGGCTGCTGAACGATCTGCTGCCGGTGTTGCAATTTGTCCACGAACACCGGGTGATTCACCGCGATATCAAACCAGAGAATATTATTCGCCGGCAAACCTTCCAGCAGAAGGGGGATCTGGTACTCGTTGATTTTGGGGCGGCCAAATCTGCCACCAGCACTTCCCTAGGGCGCGCCGGCACAGTTATTGGATCAGCCGGCTACGCTGCCCCAGAACAAGCCCTAGGACGGGCGGTTTTTGCCAGTGACTTATACAGTTTGGGCGTTACCTGTATTCATTTGTTAACTCAAATTCCTCCCTTCGACTTGTTCGACAGCCGAGAGGGTAGTTGGGTGTGGCGGCATTACTTAGTGGATAATCCTGTCAGCCCTCAATTAGGGCGAGTGCTGGACAAGCTGCTAGAAAATGCCATTAGCCGGCGCTATCAGTCCGCAGCAGAGGTGCTGAAAGATTTGAATGCGAAATCAATGCCGGCAATCCCCTCAACCCCATCTATCGAAAATTGGGGGACACAAAAGCTGCAAACTCTCAAAGATGACCCGACTCAACGGCGGATGGGCATCAGCTACGCACTTTGGGCAGCCGGATTTTGTGGCTTGGGAGGACTCCACCGATTCTATAATGGCAAGATTGTTACGGGTTTGCTGTGGTTTAGCACCGGCAACCTATTTGGCCTGGGCCTAGTCCTGGATCTATTCTTAATTCCGGGAATGGTAGACGAGCAACAGACAAAACTGCGAGCAAAATTAGGTGTCTCTGCTGCCGGTGTGCCGCTGACTCAACCCGCCGCCGTTGAGCGGATGATGTTCTCCAGCAAACGCGGCCAGACGCTTGTTAAACTGCTACAAGCTGCCCAAGCAAGGGGCGGTAAACTTTCCGTTACTCAAGCCGTAATGGACACCGGCATAGACTTCGCCGAGGTGGAAGCCGTTTTAAAGGAGATGGCAAAAGCCGGCTACGTTAGCGTTGCCAATGACAAAGGTGTTGTCACTTATTCTTTTAATGAATTGTAGAAAGGGCATGGGGCATGGGGCAAGGCTTCGCCAACCTAAAGGTATGGGCAAGGCTTCGCCAACCTAAAGGTACGGTCAAGGCTTCGCCAACCTAAAGCTAGGGTCAAGGCTTCGCCAACCTAAAGGTACGGGCATCGGGAATAGAGAATGATTAATAAATAATCGGGAATAATCTCCCACTCTCTTCATGCCCAATGCCCAATGCCCAATGCCCAATACCCAATTCCCCTAATTCAGCGCCAGCCACTTTTGAGCGTTGAGGCGCTGGACAACCCCAAACACCAATAGATCCAGCGTGACCTTGCGCTCATCAATTAAGAATGGCTCGATAGTGCTTGGCTTTGTGCCACTGTCAGCGCAGGAAAACGCTCTTGGGCCTTGAATATCCGCTTTGGGGAAATAAACGTTAAACTGACGCTTGCCACCCTTCCACCGGCCAATCAATTGCCAGCACTCTTCCGTTGATCCCAAGCCAGAAACCGGCAATTTTTGCTTTTCTAAACTCAGCTCAACATCTGATATCCCCTGTTTATTCAGGGCGTTTTTCATCGCCGGCAAACAGTCTTGATGCATGAAATCAGCAAACGGCTTGTCTTCAACTGCCGGTGCTTTTTCCTTTTTAGCCGCTTTGGCTGGAGCTTCATCACCATCGGCTTTTTCACCGGCTTTTTTTCCGGCTGCCGGTTTGTCTGCTGCCTTAGCTTTGGGGGGTTTTGCTGAGGGTTCTCCTTTCGGAGTCGGCTCAGTTGTTCCGACTTCACCCTCAGCCGGTTTTTGCTCTGTCTGCACGGCTTTGGCATCCGGCATATTTGCACTCGGCAAATCCGTCGCCTGCTCTTCAGAAGTGCTGGGAGCGTGTTCTTCAGAAACGCTGGGAGCTTGCTGTTCTACAGTGCTAGGCGGCTGCTCACCGGCTTCTTTGTAATTCGTTTCTTCTGCCATTGTTCTGAGTGAGTTTTTTATCCTATCTTGCCGATCCTAACAAGGGATTAGCCGCCAGCGACAGCTGGCACAATGCTCACTTCATCCCCATCTTGCAGCGCCGTACTTGTGCCATCTAGGAAGCGGATGTCTTCGCTATTGACGTAAAAATTCAAAAACCGACGCGGTTCCCCGTTATCGTCACACAGACGCGCTTTGATCCCTGGACAGTTTTGCTCTAAAGATTCAAGCAGTTCAGCAACCGTGCTGCCGGTGCAGTCCAAGGTGGATTGCTCGTTGGTGAACTTTTGCAGCGGGGTGGGAATTAAAACTTTGACGGACATAGTTTGTGGTCTGTTCTCTGATTGTCTGTTATCTGCCGATTTTAGATTTTAGACTTATATCTCTCATCTAAAATCTAAAATCCAAAATCTAAAATTAAACCAACACTTGTTGCCATTCCAAGCGATCAAGGGTGTGAGAGCGCTCTAGCGCACGCTCAAAGCTGTCGAGTTTTGGCTCAATGGTGAAGGGTTCGCCGATGTAACCCTGCATGGCTTCTTGAGTTTTCAGTCCGTTGCCGGTGATGTAAACCACTGTGGTTTCATCGGGATCGATTTTACCGGCTTCTACCAATTTCTTCAGCACGGCAATCGTGGTGCCGCCGGCAGTTTCGGTGAAGATGCCTTCGGTTTCAGCCAGCAGTTTGATGCCTTCAATAATTTCGGGATCGCTGACGGATTCAATATTGCCGCCGGTTTTCTTGGCGACTTCGATTGCGTAAATTCCATCAGCTGGGTTGCCAATTGCAATTGACTTGGCAATGGTGTTGGGTTTCACCGGCTTCACAAAGTCGCGTCCTTCCCGGAAAGCTTGGGCAATTGGTGAGCAACCGTCTGCCTGTGCCCCACTGAAGCGGACTGTTTTGTCTTCTACCAGTCCAACTTTGATGAATTCTTGGAAGCCTTTATAAATTTTGGTGAACAGTGAGCCAGAGGCCAGAGGCGCAACAATGTGGTCAGGCAGTTTCCAACCTAGCTGTTCAGCCACTTCAAAGCCGAGGGTTTTTGAGCCTTCGGAATAATAAGGGCGCAAATTGATATTGACAAATCCCCAACCATGTGTATTAGCCACTTCACAGCAGAGCCGGTTGACTTGATCGTAGTTGCCCTGAACCGCCATCACGGTTGGACTGTAAATCAAAGTTCCTAAGACTTTACCGGCTTCGAGATCGGCGGGGATGAACACACAGCAATCTAAACCGGCATGAGCGGCAATTGCAGCAGTAGAGTTTGCTAAGTTGCCGGTGCTCGCGCAAGACACGGTAGAGAAGCCCAACTCTTTGGCGCGGGTGAGGGCGACTGAAACCACCCGATCCTTGAAGCTGAGGGTGGGCATATTCACCGCATCGTTTTTAATATAAAGATTTTTGATGCCCAGGCGACGAGCCAAACGATTTGCTTTGACCAGAGGAGTCATGCCGGTGCCCACATCAATGGGGTTATCCGTCATCACCGGCAGAAAGGGACGATAGCGCCAAATCGAATTCGGGCCGGCAGCAATACTTTCGCGAGTGACTTGCCGGCGCAGGGCGTCGTAGTCATAGCTCACTTCCAGTGGGCCAAAACACACTTCACAGACGTGTGTCGCTTTGGCTTCATATTCTGCGCCACATTCTTTACATTGAAGGTTCTTGAAAGTGGCAGAAGTCGATTGGGTGTGCTGTTCAGTCGCCTGGGTCATCGGTCAAACCTCTCTGTGTCTCGCTCGGCTGTGGGCTGGGTTAGTCTTTTTTTGATTAACCGCTCGATACTAGCACAGGCTAAAATACCCGTCAAATATACCCGACTATTTTTGTCGGGTTTAGAAAGTAGGAAGCCTGGTTTGCCAGATGAGGGTACTAAGTCTTTTTAATGACTTCCCTGTGATTTACCCGCCACTGACAGGCGGAATGAGGGCAACTTCGTCGCCACCTTGCAAAATGGTGTCTGGTTCGACGAATTGCAGATTCACGCCAAAGCGGGTAATGTTACGCCACTGTTGGAGTTGTGGATGCTCATTGATGAGGCGATCAAGGACGGCGCTGACAGGGCTGCCAGAGGGAAAATCCAGCACCAGTTCTGGCACTCCATAAGCTTCTTGATAGGCAGCAAACAGTTTGACGGTGACTGTAATTGAAGGTTCTGGCATAAGCACTCAAAAAAAGACTCAAGTTTTGCAGCAATTTCAGCCTATTTTAAGGTTCCTGTACTGCCAAAAACCGGGTAAAATTTAGGAGCGTTGAATGTTAATAAAATTTTATAAAAAATTGCTTTAAACCATGATAAATAAAACTGTCTCGGCAGCGATGCTCGATAGAACGGTTGTGGAAACTTTTAAACAGCACCGAAAGCCAGACCAACTTATTGCAAACAAACCCTATAGCAAGCCTATTTGAATTGTAAAAATTGGGAGTGCCGGCATCTTGCCCGATACCCAACGCGCACGCTACGCGAACGCACTCCCGGAAAATCTCACGAATTTTAGGATTGCTATAGCAATCTTCTGTGATGGGTTAATGATCATCACCCCCAAAAGCTTGGAGTGTCGGCAAGAAATCTGACAACCAATTTAGGATTGCTATATATTAAAAATTATAGACATAGATTTGATCCTGATTGCAGAACACTCTTTTTATGCTCTGTCACATCTTATCGAACAATGAGTATTGACAAAAAAAAGCCTAAAATCTATTTCAAAGATAGATTTAAAAAACTAATCTTGTTGCTAATAGTAGGTTTTTTGTTCGCACTCATCAGTTTTATTCCCGTCCGATTGGCGATTACTCTCAATCGAGTTCCAGAACCTCAAGCTATCTTGGCTTTGGGCGGTGCGTTTGAGCGAATACAGGCTGCAGCACGACTTTGGAAATCGCAACCCGATTTAGAAATTTGGATTTCAGATTTTCGCCCTAATTATGAGCCTTTCCAAAAAATATTCCAAAAGGTCGGAGTTCCTGAAAACCAATTCCATTATGCTTCAGCAACGGATACAGTGACAAATTTCACCGGCAGCGTTCAAGATTTTGTTGATCAGAAGGTTTGGCATTTATATTTAATCACCTCGGATTATCACATGGCGCGGTCGCGGGCCATTGCCACCCTAGTTTTGGGGAGTCGTGGGATTGTTGTCACACCCATTTCTGTTCCTTCAACAGATATACCCCCAGAATCAATCTGGCGAATTTTGCGGGACTGCTTTCGCTGTTTGCTTTGGATGGTCACTGGCCGCACCGGCGCGAGTTTACATCCAAACCTCCACTCATAAAATCTGGGAAAATTTCTATTAATACTTTTTTGGGTCTTTGTATGGATTTGCTAGATTACAACCGGCTGTTTGAAACAATTGAAGAATTCGTGCTGCATCATTCTCCCAGCGGTGTTGAGGCAGAAATTGACCGGCTTTTGCTGAGTCGATTTGCAGAAGCGGGAGTGGAAGTTTGGCAAGATGCCGCCGGCAATGTGATCGCTAAAATTGCCGGCAGCGATCCTAGCCGCGCCATTGCCATCACCGGCCATAAAGATGAAATTGGTGCGATTGTTAAAACAGTTGGATCTAACGGACGCGTGGAAATTCGCCGGTTAGGCGGTTCCTTTCCTTGGGTTTATGGCGAAGGCGTTGTCGATTTATTGGGTGATCGGGAAACAATTGCCGGCATTCTCAGTTTTGGTTCGCGCCACGTCTCCCACGAATCGCCCCAAAAAGCCCAGCAGGAAAAAGAGCCGTTAACCTGGGAAAATGCTTGGGTAGAAACGAAACGTACATCGGATGAGCTAGAAGCTGCCGGCATTCGTCCGGGAACGCGAGTCGTGGTGGGCAAGCACCGCAAAAAGCCAATTAGACTCAAAGATTATATTGGCAGCTACACCCTCGATAATAAGGCGTCAGTGGCGATTTTGCTGGCCCTGGCAGAGACGGTGAAGCAGCCGGCAGTGGATATCTATCTGGTGGCTTCGGCAAAGGAAGAAGTCGGGGCAATTGGGGCGCTTTACTTTAGCCAGCGTCAGAAATTAGAAGCGTTGATAGCCCTGGAAATTTGCCCCTTAGCGCCGGAATATCCGATTGAAGAGGGTGAAGTGCCGGTTTTGCTGTCTCAAGACAGCTATGGCATCTATGACGAGGGTTTAAACGCCGAAATCAGACAGGCTGCTGAGGCTGCCGGCGTGCCGGTGCAGTGGGCCGCAATTAGTGGGTTTGGCAGCGACGCCTCCATTGCCATGAAGTTTGGCCATGTGGCCCGCGCCGCTTGTTTGGGATTTCCCACCCAAAACACACACGGCTTTGAAATCGCCCATTTGGGGGCAATTGCCAACTGCATTCGCATCCTGCAAGCCTACTGCCAACAGGCCGGAAATGAGTGAAAAAAATTTTTTGAAAAAGGTGTTGACAGATCGGGGCACATTGGTTATCGTAATAAAGGTGCGAACGACAAAGGCGCAAACGACACGCCCCCATCGTCTAGAGGCCTAGGACACCTCCCTTTCACGGAGGCGACGGGGATTCGAATTCCCCTGGGGGTATCGCAAATGTAAGGCTCAATGAGCCATTTAGGCAAAAGAAGCAGCCGGTGAAGCGGTTAAAATTTGAAGCCTGATTACATTAAATAAACAATTAATAAAGACGTTGCATGAAGAGGAATCTTCCGCAACGTCTTTATTTGATAGGCACCTCAGAACTTAGGACTCAGGCGTGGCTAACCGTATCTTTGCTTGCTTTTCAAACCAGGCAACGACTTGCCGAACGGTTAAATCTTCAACCGGCACCCCAGTTTCCTGAGAAATTTGCTTTAGTGGCTTCAAAGACGAAATCACTAAATTTGTAAAAAAGCTAGCGAAGCTGCTATCTATTTCGATTTGTTGGCGAATTGTCTCATCTTTTTCTATCCAATTTTTCACCTGTTGAGGCGTGACTTCTTCAACCTTTAAAGCCGTCTCCCCAGCGATTTGCTTAAGCACCCTCAACGCATAAATTGCCAACCGCGCCGAAAATTTCTCGCGGGTAGACAGCAGCGCCTTATCTACCTCAGCGCACTCTTCTAAGGTTAAAAATTGCAGATCAGATTGCTGTTGTTCAGCCATGTCAAACTCTCACCTTTAAGCTAACCGATGTACTGGGAAACATAGTATTTAATTAAAAATTACCCTTAACTGATTATTATCCGTTACTTGTTCAGTTAAAGCGCATTTAATTCCTTATTTTATGGGAGGCTGCTAAATTTCCCCTTCCTCTTTCCCGCAATAGATGCAAAAAAATTAAGTGGAGTGCCGGCTTACCCCTGCCTCGTCCCCAATCATCGGCTTTTGATTAAATAACCGCATTGATGCTGACCATCAATAATCCAGTGTGTCCGTTCCACAGTGCAATCTTCCAGCGCCGTTGCAAACATTTCTAACTCGTGATCGCACACATTAGGGAAAGACTCGGCAATGTGGGAAATTGCACAATGATGTTCACTAATAATAAATCCGCTCTCGGTTTGGGCTGTACCCTCTGCCGGCTCGAGAGAATGCCACTCCGCCATGTAACCCTCGGCGCGGCGCAGTTCCACCAATTTAGCAACCCGTTCTTGCAGGGAACCTTTGCCCAGATTGTTTCGGTATACAATTGCCTTGCGCTGCCACTGTTTGCGTAAAATCGAACTGACTTGATCCTGGCCAACTGTTTCTGTCAGCGTGTCCAGCAGCGAAATGGCAAATTTATCGTACTGATCGGGAAAGCGATGTCGCCCCTCACGGGTAAGCTCATATAAATGCTGTGGCCGGCCCATTCCTGCGTGAACCGACTGATATTGAATCAATCCTTCCGCCTCTAAATCCTTGAGATGGCGGCGAATTGCTTGGGCACTGATATCTAACGATTCTGCTAGTTCATGAGCGGTTGCTTGACCTTGCTTCAGTAAATATTGCAGGATGTCTTGTTTAGTGGTGGTTTCGTGAGTGGTGGCCATCGTCTTCCCAGAACTCTACGCCTAAAACCGCACTGAAAAAAAGCCTTTGTGGACTTTGACAACATGAGTGTTGCTAAAGTACCCTAAAATAGAATTAAGCAACAACTCCGTTGTTTAATTCATTATAGACGCAATTTAATTCGCTCCTATATATCGGTACGCAATGAATCCAGCAAACAACCCCAATCAGGCAACGGATAAAAACCTCGAAGCTATGCGGCACTTCTCGGAAACCTACGCGAAGCGCACCGGCACCTACTTCTGCTCGGATCTGAGCATAACAGCGGTTGTGATCGAAGGGCTAGCCAAGCACAAAGAAGAACTCGGTTCACCTTTGTGTCCCTGCCGGCACTATGACGATAAACAAGCCGAAGTCGCTGCAGCTTTCTGGAACTGCCCCTGCGTGCCGATGCGGGAGCGCAAAGAATGTCACTGTATGCTGTTCCTGACGCCAGACAATGACTTTGCCGGCGACAAACAGGACATCACATTTGAAGAAATTCGCTCGACAACAAATCAATACTAAAAAATTGCAGGACATTTGGCTGGGCAATGCCCACCCTGAGAGAGAGAAAGAATAGGTGGGCAACGCCTACCTGCCGGCGAACGAACTTCCGATTCTGAGAGATTAGAGAGAACACACTGACGATGAGTGCTACAGTCAAAACCTTAGTTAACCAACCCTACAAATACGGGTTTGTCACCGACATTGAATCCGACACCATCCCTCGTGGGTTGAGTGAAGATGTTGTCCGCTTGATTTCTGCCAAGAAAAACGAGCCGGAATTCATGCTGGAATTCCGCTTGAAAGCTTACCGGCAGTGGCTCAAAATGACCGAGCCAACGTGGCCTCATGTTACTTATCCGCAGATTAATTATCAAGACATTATTTATTACTCTGCGCCCAAACAACAGGCCAAAAAGCTTAACAGTTTGGAAGAAGTTGATCCGACTTTGCTAGAAACATTTGAAAAATTAGGAATTCCGCTTTCAGAACAAAAGCGACTTTCTAATGTTGCCGTT
Organism: Microcoleus sp. FACHB-68; assembly: GCF_014695715.1. Taxonomy (NCBI): domain Bacteria; kingdom Bacillati; phylum Cyanobacteriota; class Cyanophyceae; order Oscillatoriales; family Microcoleaceae; genus Microcoleus; species Microcoleus sp. FACHB-68. The sequence continues at coordinate 887,607 of NZ_JACJOT010000006.1, read as the reverse complement.
GATGCGGTCTTTGATAGTGTTTCTATTGCCACAACATTTAGAGAAAAACTTGCCAAAGAAGGCGTGATTTTCTGCTCGATTTCTGAGGCAGTCAAAGACTATCCAGAATTGATCAAAAAATACCTGGGTAGCGTGGTGCCGGTGGGCGATAATTTCTTCGCAGCACTCAACTCAGCGGTGTTTAGCGATGGCTCCTTTGTATATATTCCCAAAGGCGTCAAATGCCCGATGGATCTGTCTACCTACTTCCGGATTAACAACGGCGATTCGGGTCAGTTTGAGCGAACCTTAATTGTTGCGGAAGAAGGCAGTTCTGTCACTTATTTGGAAGGCTGCACCGCCCCCATGTTTGACACCAACCAATTACACGCTGCCGTCGTGGAATTGGTGACGATGGATAACGCGGAAATTAAATATTCCACGGTGCAAAACTGGTATGCCGGCGATGAAAATGGCAAAGGCGGAATTTACAACTTTGTCACCAAACGGGGTTTGTGCCAAGGCGTCAATTCCAAGATTTCTTGGACACAAGTGGAAACCGGCTCTGCAATTACTTGGAAATATCCCAGTTGTGTATTAGTTGGTGATAATTCTGTTGGGGAATTTTACTCAGTTGCCCTAACCAATCACAAACAGCAAGCCGACACCGGCACCAAAATGGTGCATATCGGCAAAAACACCCGCAGCACGATTATTTCCAAAGGAATTTCTGCCGGCAACTCCAAAAATAGCTATCGTGGCTTAGTGAAAATGGGGCCAAAAGCAACCGGCGCACGGAATTATTCCCAGTGCGACTCTATGCTAATTGGCGATAATGCCCAAGCCAATACCTTCCCCTACATTCAAGTCCAAAACAACACCGCCAAAGTAGAACACGAAGCATCTACCTCCAAAATTGGAGAAGATCAGCTGTTCTTCTTCGCACAACGAGGCATTTCTTCCGAAGATGCCATTTCCATGATGATCAGCGGTTTCTGCAAACAAGTCTTTAATGAACTGCCAATGGAATTTGCGGTAGAAGCGGATAGACTGTTGAGCTTAAAACTTGAAGGAACCGTTGGTTAAAAAACTACAGATAAACACAGATGGACACAGATATTATCTCCTATCATCTGTGTTTATCTGTGGACGCAGGTGGAACTCCTATGACGAGTGCAGCACATTCAAGTTTCACCTGCGGAATCTGCGGTTAAAATAAATTCCCCGATTGCCGGCGTAGAGGACGCAAAAAAACAGACAGATGATTATCGAGAATAGTGAAGTTGTGCTATCAGTTCGGGATTTAAAAGCTGAAGTAGATGGCATCGAAATATTAAAAGGTTTGAACTTAGAAATGAAGGCAGGAGAAATCCATGCCATCATGGGGCCAAACGGCTCAGGAAAAAGTACCTTTTCTAAAGTATTAGCCGGCCATCCTGACTACACCGTAACAGGCGGCGAAGTCATCTTTCTCGGACAAAATTTGCTAGAATTAGAACCCGAAGATCGGGCGAGAGCCGGTGTTTTCTTAGCGTTCCAATACCCTCTGGAAATTCCTGGTGTCAGCAATCTTGACTTTTTGCGTGTGGCTTATAACTCTCACCAAAAACAGAAGGGTTTAGAAGAATTAGACGTATTTGATTTTGATGACTTAATCAAAGAAAAACTGGAAGTTGTCAAAATGAATCCAGCTTTCTTAAGTCGCAGCGTCAATGAAGGTTTTTCTGGCGGCGAAAAGAAGCGAAATGAAATTTTGCAAATGGCACTGCTAGAACCGAAATTAGCCATTTTGGATGAGACAGATTCAGGGCTAGATATTGATGCGCTGAAGATCGTATCCAATGGCGTAAACACCATTGCTAATGCTCAAAATACAATGCTGGTGATTACGCACTATCAGCGGTTGCTGACTTACATTGTGCCCGATTTTGTCCATGTAATGGAAGCTGGAAAAATTGTTACCACCGGCACCAAAGAATTAGCTTTGGAATTAGAAAGTCGCGGCTATGACTGGGTGACAGAAGACGAGGAAGCTGAGGTGGGGGCGCGATGAGCAATCAAGTTGCGGTTAAGCCAGAAGTGACCTATTTAGATCAGTTGCTGCATGAGGCGCGTGGGGGCGTTTCGCGGATTGTTCCCCCGGAGTTCGCACTAGACGCTCAAACGGCAGCTTGGTTGCAGCAGGTGCGGGATCATGCAGCGACGTGGGTGCGCGAATTGGCAATTCCTACAAAACGGGATGAGGAATGGCGGTTTACGGATCTTTCCAAACTGTTAGAAGTGAATTTTGCCGGCGCGTTGCCTGAACCCCCGGAACCGGCAGATGTGCCGATTGAGTTGCTGATGTTGCCGGAAGCCTCTGACAGTCGGCTCGTTTTTGTCAACGGTGTTTTTGCACCCAAGCTGTCTTCTCTTACCGGCTTGCCAGAAGGCGTGTTTGTGGGAAATTTAGGCCAATTGCCGGCAAATGAACGCCAACGCCTCGGTGAGTATCTGGCGAAGCAACCGGGTGCACAGGAAGTGTTCACTGCGCTGAATACTGCCGGTTTGACGGATGCGGCAGTGGTGTGGGTAGCAAAAAATCAAGCCGTCGAGGTGCCGGTTCACCTGCTGTTTGTCTCGGTTACGGGTGAGGTGCCGGTGTTTGTGCAGCCGCGCTGTCTGGTAGTTGCTGAGGCGGGAAGTGCGCTGACGCTGGTTGAGCATTACGCAACTGCGGCGCAGGGATGTCCCGATGTCTCAACTGCTCACCCTTATTTTACGAATGCGGTAACGGAAATTTGGGCACAGGAAAATGCCTCGGTTGTCCATCTTCGCATTCAACGAGACGGGGGTGATGCGTTTCACATTGGCAAAACAGCGGTTTCACAAGCCCGAAACAGTCGCTATGCCTGTCATGCGGTAAGTTTGGGTGGAAAGCTGTCACGGCACAATTTAGAGGTTTTCCAAACCGGCGAGGCGACGGATACCGCACTCTATGGTTTAACCATGCTTGCCGGTGAACAGTTGGGAGACACTCACAGTACAATCGCACTCAACCACCCCCACGGCACGACGAATCAACTGCATAAATGTATTGTGGATGATCGCGCTCATGCAGTGTTTAACGGGAAAGTGTTTGTTCCCAAGCCGGCGCAGTTGACAAATGCAGCACAGTTGAATCGTAATTTGCTGCTATCTCCGAAGGCGCGTGTGGATACAAAACCGCAGCTAGAAATTACGGCTGATAATGTCAAGTGTTCCCACGGTGCAACGGTTAGCCAGTTAGAGGCTGATGAAGTGTTTTATCTGCAAAGTCGCGGCTTGGATAGAGAAGCCAGTTGCAATTTGCTGATGGATGCGTTTGCCGGCGAAATTATTCAGCAGTTGCCGGTGGTTTCTTTGCGAAAAATGCTTTCTCAGTGTGTCGCTTGTAGATCCTAACTACAATCAAGCCGGGGATTTAAATCCTCGGCTCATCGCAAAAGTCCGTTAAAATGGACTGCTAAAAATGAGCTTATACATTCATATTGAAGACTGCTTCACTCACCCTTTCAGTGTCGAATTTATCTGAGTTGAGTATTAGCCAGAAATTTAAATATCTGGCGGGTGAGTGGGTTAAATACCAATCCTTCTTGGCTTAATCTTCTAGCCTTTAACAGGTCAAATTCAAAACCTCAGAAGTATTGGATTACAGACAAGATACGATTTCAAACTTCATTCTTTATCCAGCAATCCCATGACTCTCACTCAAGAAAAAACGCTCGCTAGTAGGGTTCGCCCGGACTTCACAATTTTGCTGCAAGAAGTCAACGGACATCGTTTAGTTTATTTGGATAATGCCGCAACGTCTCAAAAGCCTTTGCAGGTGATTGAAACCTTAAAAATGTACTACGATCAGTACAATTCTAACGTTCATAGAGGCGTTCATACCCTCAGCGCCAGGGCAACAGACGCCTATGAAGCGGCGCGGGAAAAAGTCGCTAAATTTGTGAATGCGGCATCGCATCAAGAGATTATTTACACTCGCAATGCCAGCGAGGCGATTAATTTGGTTGCCTACGCTTGGGGTTTGAGTACGTTGCAGCGAGGAGATGAAATTATTCTCTCGGTAATGGAACACCACAGCAATTTAGTTCCCTGGCAAATAGTCGCTCAGAAAACCGGCGCGGTGCTGAAGTTTGTTGAGCTAACTGAAACCCAAGAGTTTGACATGGAGCAGTTTAAAACACTGATTTCAGATAAAACGAAATTGGTGTCTGTGGTTCATGTTTCTAATACTTTAGGCTGCATCAATCCGGTGCGCGAAATTGCAGAAATTGCCCACAAGTACGGCGCAAAAGTGTTAGTTGACGCTTGCCAAAGTGCGCCTCACATGGCGATTGATGTTCAGGCGCTTGACTGTGATTGGTTAGTGGCTTCCGGGCATAAAATGTGCGCTCCCACCGGCATTGGTTTTCTGTATGGGAAATTAGAGGTTTTACGCTCAATGCCCCCGTTTTTGGGCGGTGGTGAAATGATTGCCGATGTATTTCTAGATCACTCGACTTATGCAGACGTGCCGGCAAAATTTGAAGCGGGAACGCCGGCAATTGCGGAGGCGATTGCATTAGGTGCGGCAGTCGATTACCTCATGAGTGTGGGAATGCACAATATTGAGGCTTATGAGCATGAATTGACAGGTTATTTGTTCGAGCAATTGCGACAAATTCCTGAACTCACCCTTTATGGTCCCCAGCCGAAAGCAGATGGCAGTGGCAGGGCGGCGCTGGCTGCTTTTACTGCCGGTGATGTTCACCCCCACGATCTCTCTACAATTTTAGATCAAGCGGGGGTTGCCATTCGTGCCGGTCATCATTGCACGCAACCTTTACACCGCTATTTAAAGGCTCAATCGACCGCACGGGCAAGTTTGTATTTCTACAATACCCGTGAGGAAATTGATATTTTCGTCGGTTCTTTAAAAGAAGCGATTGAATTTTTCGGCGGGATTTTTGCTTGAATGACTAGGGTGGGCCATTTCCACCCTATCAAGCAAATAAAAATGAGTATTTCAGAGAATTTAGGAATTTCCGCTCATTAGTTAAAAAGCGAGGAAACACAATGAATGGTTGGCTGATATTTTTTGGAATTTACTTGTTAATTTTTTCGGCTGCTGTAGTTAAAAATGCAGGAAACACGATGAATGGTTGGCTGATATCTCTTATATACCTTGGAAGTTACTTGTTGATTTCTTTAGCTGCAAAGAAGGCTGCAAATGTATTAGAGGAAAGTAAAAATACTAGAAGCAATTCTAGAGATACTTTTCGAGATAGTGATTTGAATAATAGTTATTGGAGTATAAGTGATAGTTTCGGTGGAGGGAGTTGGGGTGATAGCGATGGCGGTGGCGGGGGTGATAGTGGTGGAGATAGTGGGTGTGATAGCGGTAGTGATGGTGGGTGTGATAGCGGGGGTGATTGACAATTTCTCTGGCCGGCTGAGCAACGCTTAACTTATTTACTTTAAAATTTATCGACTCTTGTATCGTCGCATGGAGATAATTTTGAGATGATTACGACCTCAACTCCAGCAGAACAGCGAACCATCCTTAAAAATATTAGCTGGCCAACTTTTGAAGCCATACTGAGGGATACAGGTGAAGATCGGGGTTGGCGATTTGCCTATGATGGTGAGATTCTTGAAATTATGACTCCCCTTTACGAGCATGAAAATCCTAAAATTCAGTTAGATCGTCTTATTGTTATTTTGGCAGAAGAACTGGGGATTGAAATTAAAAGTGCCGGCTCGATGACGCTGAAGCGAGAGGATTTAAAAAAAGGCATAGAACCGGACAATTGTTATTATATTCAAAATGAGTCGGCAGTGAGAGGCCGGCAAACACTTGATTTAAAAACTGATCTGCCTCCTGATTTAGCCGTTGAAATTGATATTACTAGCAGTTCTGTTAATAAGTTCGGGATTTATTCAGCACTCGGCATTCCTGAACTTTGGAAATATAACGGGCGAGTTTTAAAGTTTTATCAGCTTCTAGAGGAAAATTATGTTGAGCGTGAGTTCAGCCTTGCATTTCCGCTAGTATCTGTAACAGAAATCGCTGGATTTGTAGAGCAAAGTAAAACTGCCGGCGAAATCGCTTTGTTACAATCATTCCGCGCTTGGGTTAAGACTAAAGTGTAAACGAATGCTAAGCGATGGCTGCTGTAATTTTGTTTACGAGCAGGATTCGAGCAACGTTAGTAATACCAAAGCGGAATTGCCCCTAAAATAAAGCCACTTCCGTAAATAGCAGCGCGGCAGGTTATGTAAGTAAAAATTGCATCGCTTGTTGATGCCGGCATCACCTGTTTGATGTTGCGCCGGTTCCTCCAACATCGCTCAACCCAAAAATATTCTCAATAAACGACATCTATTGATTTAAAGTTAAACTTTTCTCAGTTCCTTGGAGTGCTTCCTTAAGTTTGATGAATAAGATATCACTAAATACAATTGACGTTCAAAATATAGGGCATAGATCACTACCATAGAGCCGGCTTTGCATGGCCAAGAGTTCGCCACAGTTGTTATCGAAACCATTCCAACACTAAAACGACTCCAGCATGACGCTAATTACAACCGAGTCTCAAATTGCAGCAAAAAGCCCCGGAAAAATCCCCCTGCGCCTCGTTTTAGTCGTTCCCTTCGTCCTGCAAATTTTTGCCGCTGTGGGACTGACTGGGTGGTTTTCGCTACGAAATGGAACAATTGCTGTCAACAATGTCACCAGCCAATTGCGAATGGAGGTTCTTGGTCGCATCAAGCAGCAACTTCACACTTACTTAGAAACGCCTCATTTGGTTAATGCCATCAGTGTTGATGCCATTCGTCGCTTCGATCTATGGAATCCAAATAACATGATTCCGATGAGAAGTTACTTTTTCTGGCAACTGCAGCAATTTCCCACCGTAAACTACATTAGTTTCGGAGGAGAACGTAAAGAATATGCGGGTGCCGATTATAAGGATGATGGCACAGTTGTTATTGAAATAACAGATAAATCTACAAATTTTATTAATACAATAATCAAGGCAGATAAGCAGGGCAATCCAACAGAGTTTAAAGAAGTACACATAGGCTATGATCCCCGCATTCGCCCTTGGTATAAGACCGCAAAAGCTGCCGGCAAATCTCAATGGAATAAAATTTATCAATATTATATTCAACCCAGTCTGGGAATCTCCGCTAGCCAGCCATTTTACGACAAAAATGGCACGTTCCGGGGAGTCGTCAGTACCGATTTATTTTTGTCAGAAATTGGTGACTTCCTGCAAAGTTTAAAAATAGGAAAATCAGGAAAAACCTTTATCATAGAAAGGTCGGGGCTGCTAGTGGCTTCTTCCACCTCCGAGAACCCATTTCTCAAAAGCAAGGATGGCAAGGAAACACTGATATTAAAAGCGATTGAAAGCAGTGTCCCCTTAAAAGTCGAGAGTGTTCTTGGTGCCGGCAGCATTTTTTATTTCGACTTAGATTTGCCTGTAGCGTCTCAATATATTGAGTCAGATTCAATGAATTTTTCAGATAAAATAAGCGGCTTTAGAGGAGAAACATATAAAATTTTGCTCGTAGATGATCGGCGTGAGAATCGAAATGTCCTTAGAAATATGCTAGAGCCTCTTGGTTTTAAAATTATGGAAGCGTGTAATGGACAAGAGGGGCTAGATCAGGCTGCTTATTTTAAACCAGATTTAATAATTACAGACTTAGTGATGCCAGTAATGGGCTTAAAATTTTGCAGAAAAAGAAATAATAAAGTTTGTAAAAACATATTTTGTGGATGATTAATATGGACAGTAACAACGAATCCACCATTTTGATTGTTGACGATAACTCTACTAACCTTAAAGTTCTGTTCAGCTTTTTAAGAGAGTCAGGATTCAAAGTTCTAGTGGCTAAAGATGGGGAAAGCGCTCTTGAAAAGCTAAAAGAAGTTTCGCCAGATATCATATTGTTGGATGTGATGATGCCGGGGATAGATGGTTTTGAAACCTGCTACCGCTTAAAAGCATCGGTGGCAACAAAAGATATCCCTGTAATTTTTATGACAGCGTTAACTGAGCGGGTGGATAAGGTTAAAGGACTATCGCTGGGAGCGGTGGATTATATTACCAAACCCTTTCAGCAAGAGGAAGTCCTTGCTCGTGTGCAGTTACACCTGGGACTACGAAATTTGACGAAGATGTTAGAAAAACAAAATGTGCTTCTTAAGCAGGAAATTGAAGCGCGAAAAGAGGCGGAAGCGGCGTTGCAGACGCTCACTGCTGAGTTAGAAGAACGGGTGGCTTCTCAAACGGCTGAACTCACACAAGCTTTGCACGCTCTCCAGCAAACTCAAACTCAGTTATTGCAGAGAGAAGAACAATTAGGGCATGATGCTTTTCATGATGGGCTAACCGAGTTGCCTAACCGAGCTTGGTTTATGAACCGGCTGCAACAGGCGATCAATAAAGCATATACACATCAAGATTATTTATATGCAGTGCTATTTATTGACTTGGATCGCTTCAAAGTGGTTAATGATAGCCTCGGACACTTGGTAGGCGATGAATTACTAAAAAGTGTTGCCGCAAAACTGCAAGCTTCTCTACGCCAAACAGATGCAGTTGCGCGTTTTGGAGGCGATGAATTTGTTATTTTGCTGGAAAATATTAAAGATTTGGAAGAACCGATTAGGGTGGCTGAACGCATTCAAAAGCAATTAAGACTGCCGTTGAATTTGAACGATTATGAAGTGTTTACCGAGATCAGCATTGGTATCATCCACAGCACAATGGGTTACGATCGCCCAGAAGACGTACTCAGGGATGCGGATATCGCAATGTATTATGCTAAAGCTCAAGGCAGAGGGCGTTACGAAGTTTTTGATCCAGCCATGCAAACGATTGCGATGGCACGCTTGCAGATGGAAAATGACTTGAGAAGGGCAATTGCGCTCCAAGAATTTTGCCTTTATTACCAGCCAATTGTTGCCCTTTCTACGGGGAAACTGAGCGGCTTTGAAGCTTTGGTGCGCTGGCATCAAGCATCGGGCGTTACCTACCCGCCTTCCGAGTTTATTCCTGTGGCTGAAGAAACTGGATTAATTAACGATCTGGGGTGGTGGGTTTTGCAGGAAGCTTGTCGCCAAATCAATATTTGGCAGCAACAGTTTCCCCAAATTTTTCCCTTAACAATTAGTGTGAATCTTTCAGCCGTGCAGCTCAAGCAACCAAACTTGCTAAATCGAATCGAGGAAATTTTGCTGGAGACTGGTATTCCCAGAGACTCACTCAAGCTAGAGATTACCGAAAGTTGCATTCTAGAAACACTATCTTGGGAAGAAAGGATGTTGAAGCAGCTCAAAACTCTTGGCATTCAATTGTGTATTGATGACTTTGGCACCGGCTACTCTTCTTTAAGCCGCTTGCACGAGTTTCCAATTGATACTTTAAAGATTGATCGCTCTTTTGTCAGCCGTATCGGACCAGATAATAGTGGCGTAGAAATTGTTCAGACAATTGTGACGCTAGCTCGTAGTCGAGGGATGGATATTGTGGCAGAAGGTATCGAAACACCGGCACAGCTAGAGAAACTACGCGAGTTGGGGTGCGAGTTGGGGCAAGGATATTTATTTTCTAAGCCGGTAGATACGGAAAAGGCAACCGAACTTATTGGGTTAATGATCGGGACTCAGAACCCAGATTCAAACTAAAAACATTTTTTTGAGTTATAAAATTTACTGCGTTTCTATTTTTACAGAAAGGAAAAAAATGCCGGATTCTTATCTGGTTAATAAAAAATAGCGATTTTCATCAAAAAAATTTTCAGCCTTCAGTAAAATTAAAAACCGGCACTCAATTAAATAAAAAGATTAATTGAATCAAGATAACCCCGCAGGGGAGCCGATTCATAAACCGGCATCTCCTGAAAAGGCACCATTAATGCCGCTTTGTTTGGTAAACTTGCACAGGCCGGTCAATTCCTTTAAACCGAAATTCTCCCATTACTTCAAAACCTTGGGGTTCTTTTAGTAACTGATAGGTTGCTTCACTAATCACACATTCACCGGGGGGGCAAACTCCTTCCATCCGAGACGCTAAATTAATCGTTGCGCCTAATACTGTATAATCCACTCTTTGAGAACTGCCGACATCGCCAACAACGGCTTTTCCGCTATTAATCGCAATTCGCAATTGCAAGGGTTCGCGTAATGCTTGATTCGCATTCAAACGTTCGAGCCGAGCCAGCATTCCCTGGGCTGCTGTCACAGCTCTTTCAGCATGATCTGGCTGAACTTCTGGAGCGCCAAAAAATGCCATAATGCAATCTCCGATAAATTTATCCAAAGTGCCACCAACCGCAAAAACTTCCTGCAACATTTCCTCAAAAAACGCATTGAGAAGTTCTGCAATTTGTGCAGGACTTAACCGTTCTGAAAGCGCAGTAAAGCCAACAATATCGGCAAAAAGAATACTAATCTCACCCTCTGCCGGCATCAGACGACCGACTTCTAAGGCTCCTTCAACCATCATTTGTTGCACGACTGCCGGCGAGTGATAGCGCTCTAATCTGTGCCGAATTTTTTCTTCACTTCGCAATTTTCGTGCCAGCAGCCAGCGTTGCACACTGGAAGCGACCAGATTTGCTAACGTTGAAAAAAAGCTGAGGTCTTCTTCTCCTCCCTTCGTCCAATGACTGAACGAAAGATTAGCATCGGCATAAAGAACTCCAACAACTTTATTTTCATCCCATAAAGGCACCGCCATTGCGCTACGAATATCGTTAGCAATAATACTAAACTCATCCTCAAAGCGTTTATCCATCTGGGCATCAGCCGTTTGAATGGCAACTTTATCGGCAAACACCCTTTGACAGATACTGCGGCTAATCCAACTTCCATCGGGGGCTAGATTTTGCTGTTTAGAAGCATTTCTCGTGGCCGCATTTAGTAATTCAAGTTTTCCCAAACCGCTAACATCAATTAACAAGGCTAAGCGATCAATACTGCTAAGTTCGCGAAAAACAACTCGCTGTACTTGAGAAAAAATTGCTTCTATAGATTCAGCATAATTCAGACATTTAGCAATATCTACTAAATCTTTCAACCGAGCGATTGCTTTTTCTTTGTTAGTATTGTCGTCTCCTTGATTATCAACTTGTATCCATTGCTGTTGCAACTCTGTGACATTCCGCAAAATCGTCATTCCCTGTGTTATCGGAGCTATCGGACTTTTTTGTGCGCTCACCTGGGGGTGGATTTTTACTGTCACAACCGGCTGTGATGAAACCGGCTCATTAAAAAGTAGCGTCAGGCAAACATGGCCGATTTGCACAATGTCACCATGTTTAACCTTGACGGGAGCTATCACCAAATTGTCATTTAAGCGCGTTCCGTTTTTGCTCCCTAAATCTTCAATTTTCCACACGCCTTCCCCTGCTTTCGTAAACCGGGCGTGGCATCTAGAAATAGCGCTAGAAGGTAAATGTAAATTGCATTCTGGAGCGCGGCCCATTGTAAATTCATCTCGATCCACCGTAATGGTTTTTTCAAGATTTCCCTCAATTTGTACGCGCAGCTTAAACTCAGCCATGACTTCCAAACCTCATTGAACGCTGGCGAATAAGGCGTGCAAGAACTCCTGGGACGATCGAAGGGTAGAACCGCACCCCCCAAGGCTATGGCGTTCTGCCGGCAATTCCTGGGACTATATTAACGCTGACGAAAATCCTTTCGTAAAGGATCGGCTATGTTTAAATTTTCAGTAACGCTAAGGGTCGTGCACCCGATATACCCTTGTGTACATCATTTTATCGCTGCCACGCTGTTCGATGGAATCTATCTTTGAAGCTTACAGCCGATTGCCGGCATTTTTGCTCTTGTGACACTTCCCCCATTCAGCGATTTGTGATTTTTGATTTTAAACATAAATTTAAATTGCTAAAAGCTAATATAGGTCAAGCATTCAGGTGTGGCGACCGGGGTAAATTTCAAGCGACTTTAACGCAAAATACTCTTAAAAATTCTCTTTCTCAATTGCCAAAATCAGATTGGGGAAGCTTTTAGGCAGTTGAGTTTCCTTGTTGTTTTTTCTCTCCCCCTCTTCCTCTGTTCCCCTCTGCATTACACCGGCGGCGGCAACTCCAAGGGAATCTGTCCTAACAATCCTTTGCGAAAATCCGTCAGTAACTGACGCGCTGTTCGCTCTACATCGCCTTTATATCGCAACTTTGCCAGCGCTTGTAGATACTCATCCCCCTCTATCGAAATCGGGTCTAATTCATAACGCGACTGCAATAAATTTAATGAGACGATCCCTTCACTTGTCGCTTCAAGATACGTGAGTAAATCTACCAGCTTTGCTGCAACTAAATAATTGTCGTAAGATGCCTCCCCAATATCGTCACAAATTGCTAACTTAAAGGCATTGTCCTCATCCTCAATCCTGGCGGGGATCACCCCAGGCGCATCTAGCAACTCAATTTCCTCAGAAATTCGCACCCAGCGCAGCTGGCGGGTGACTCCCGCACGTGCTGCACTTTCCACCACGCGCCGGTTTAGTAGCCGATTAATCAGCGCTGATTTACCCACATTGGGAAACCCAATCACGACTGCACGGACAGGACGCGGTAACATCCCGCGTTCGCGTCTTCGTTCATTCATCTGTGCACCGGCATCCTGCGCTGCTTGAGAGATGGCCTTGACACCTTTGCCATGTTGTGCATCTGTGTAATAAGGCTTCTCCCCCTGCATTCGGAACCATTCTTCCCACCGTTGCCGCGCTGCCGGTGTAATCATATCCAGGCGATTGATCACCAAAACCCTCCCCTTAGCGCCCACCCATTGCGCCGTCTGGGGATGATGCGTTGCCAGAGGAATGCGGGCATCGCGCACCTCTAATACCACATCCACACGCTTTAACTGTTCCTTGAGTGCCCGTTCCGCCTTGGCAATGTGACCGGGATACCACTGAATGCTGCTCATTTGTCCTTAGTCCTCTGTCCCTTGTCACGGGTCAACTGCGATGGGTGAACTGTCATTTGCCAAGAACTCAGGACAAATGACAATTGACTAGGGAACAATCAGCACCGGGCAGGGAGATAAATTGATCACTCGGTTACTGACACTGTCAGCAGCCCCTTCCTCAGTCAGACCAATGCCACGGCAGCCCATAATAATCAGATCAGCGCCAATTTCATCAGCGACATCACAGATCATAAAAGCGGGCCGGCCTTCGCGCTCAACGGTTTGAGCTTCGATGCCTTGCTGAGAAAACATTGCTTGGGCAGTCTTGAGCAGTTCCGCAACCGTCTCTGGTGATGTCATTCGATCTGCAGGTGCAGGGGGCGATTCCTCCCCTTCCGCCGGCACTTCAAGCACCGACACGATCACCAAGCGACTGCCGTAGGTTTTCACAATATTAACAACCGTATCAGCCGCTTCGCGGGACTCTCTGGTTTGATCAATGGGAAATAAAACAGTCTTAAACATACACCCCTCTCCAGGACACACTCTCAGATAAAATGTTTACGGCGAACCACCCGGTAGATTTCGATGCATCCGTGCTAGTTATTTGGGCCTTGATTCAGGGCAGCAGAGTGAGCTATCGATCTTCGCACGGATGCGATGGAAATTCAACAAAAGTAACGCAATTGGAGGTTTTATCTGTGCCCAAGAAAACTGTAGCAAATTTATCGGAGTCAGACTTAGCGGGTAAGCGTGTATTAGTGCGGGCCGATTTTAACGTCCCCCTGGATGACGCCGGCAACATCACAGATGATACCCGTATCCGCGCTGCCTTACCGACCATCCAAGACTTAGCCGGCAAAGGTGCTAAGGTGATCCTCTGTTCCCACTTTGGTCGTCCCAAGGGCGTTGATGACAAGCTGCGCCTAACGCCGGTGGCCAATCGCCTCTCTGAATTGCTGGGCAAATCAGTTGTTAAGTGCAATGACTGCATTGGCGACGAAGTCACTCAGGCAATTTCTCAAATGCAAAATGGAGACGTGGCGCTGCTGGAAAACGTCCGCTTCTACCCAGAAGAAGAAAAAAACGACCCTGAATTTGCCAAAAAGCTGGCCTCAAATGCCGATTTGTACGTCAATGATGCATTTGGCACAGCTCACCGTGCCCACGCTTCCACGGAGGGGGTGACTCACTACCTGAGTCCTTCTGTTGCCGGCTATCTGATTGAAAAAGAGCTGCAATACCTGCAAGCGACCATTGAAAATCCCCAGCGTCCCTTAGCCGCGATCATCGGCGGTTCCAAGGTTTCCAGCAAAATCGGCGTCATTGAAACTTTGCTAGAAAAGTGCGACAAGCTGCTGATTGGCGGCGGCATGGTTTTCACCTTCTACAAAGCGCGTGGCTTGAGTGTTGGCAAATCTCTCGTTGAAGAAGACAAGCTAGAACTAGCGAAGTCTTTGGAAGCGAAAGCCAAAGAAAGAGGCGTTGAGTTTCTTTTGCCTACCGATGTCGTGGTGGCGGATAAATTCGATAAGGATGCAGATTCTCAAACCGTTAGCGTTGAAAGCATCCCCGATGGCTGGATGGGTTTGGATATTGGCCCGGACTCTATCAAAGTGTTCCAAGATGCGCTTGCAGATTGCAAGGCGGTGATTTGGAATGGGCCAATGGGCGTGTTTGAGTTCGACAAATTTGCGGTGGGTACTGAAGCGATCGCCCAGACTTTGGCGGGACTCACCCCGAAAGGCACCAGCACCATTATCGGTGGCGGCGACTCTGTAGCGGCTGTAGAAAAAGCCGGTTTGGCTGATCAAATGAGCCATATTTCCACCGGCGGCGGCGCTAGCTTAGAACTTCTCGAAGGCAAGGAATTGCCTGGGATCGCGGCGCTAGACGAAGCCTAGGGATCTGAGGATTTACGCAGTTCAACCTTAAATAGGATTGAGGGGGAGAACCCTCTCCCTCTCTAACTGCTTTTAGTGGTTGCGTAATATCCTGCCGGCAAATTGAACCTGAATCAAACCCGGTTTCTGAGTAGGGTGCGTGAATTACGCATCCTACTCAGTTGCGAGGTTGCAAGATAGGGAGACACGCTTTAATTTGGGTTCTCCTGTATCGGAATTTCTATGACAAACTTTGCACCTTGTTCGGGATCAGAAAAACACTGTAAATTCCCACCGTGTTTTTCTACGACAATTTGATGCGAAATCGATAAGCCTAAGCCTGTGCCTTTACCCACCGGCTTGGTTGTGAAGAAGGGTTCAAAAAGTTTAGATTGGATTGCTTCTGTCATCCCCGGCCCGTTATCTTGAATTTGGATGGCTATGCAGTTATTCTCGATTAGTTCTGTGCGAATCCGAATTTCTTTTTCGCTGGTGAGTCTTGCTTCTTGCATCGCATCAATCGCATTGGCAAGCAGATTCATAAACACTTGATTGAGTTGGCCGGCATAACATTCAACTAAAGGCAATTCGCCGTATTCTTTCACCACCACAATCGCTTTTTGTTCTCCTTTGGGTTTGAGCCGGTGTTGCAAAATCATTAGGGTGCTATCAATGCCGGCGTGAATATCTGCCGGCTTTTTCTCGGCACTATCGACCCGCGAAAAGTTGCGTAACGACTGCATAATCTCTTTGATGCGATCTGTGCCAACTTGCATGGAAGACAGCATTTTTGGCAAGTCTTCCATCAGAAATTCCAAATCAATTTCTTCGGCATCCTCTAGAATTTCATCGGGGGCTGCCGGTAAATATTTTTGATACAGTTGGAGATGGTTCAGCAAATCTTTGACATACTGAGTTGCGTGATGCAAGTTGCCATTGATAAAACTCACAGGGTTATTTACTTCATGAGCAACACCGGCAACGAGTTGTCCTAAGCTTGATATTTTTTCGGTTTGAACGAGTTGGGATTGAGTTTGTTGCAGTTTGTAGAGAAATTGTTCAAGTTGTTGGGATTTTTCTCGCTCTCTTTCATACAAACGAGCGTTTTCTATAGAAATAGAAATTTGAGCCGTTAAGAGGTTTAAAACTTTTAGCAGATCTGGAGTAAAAGCTCCCTTTGTCAAGTTATTTTCTAAGTAAAGAATGCCTGTGAGTTTACCTGAATGGATGAGGGGAGAACACAAGATAGATTTAGGTTGGTTGCCGGCAATATAAGGATCTGCTGCAAAAGTACCGACATTGGAGGCGTCGTCTAAAACGAGATTTTCCCTGGTTCTTTCCACATAGTTGAGTAGAGAAACTGGCAATTTTTCTTGAGCGTTGCTTGAAATAAATTGTGTAACGGTTACATGATCTTCACCGACGAATCCCTCGGCTTCTATCACCCATTGATTTTCTTGCTGACTGAGGAAGAAGCCTTTTTGAGCACCGGCATTTTCAATGACAACTTTCATCAATTTATTCAGCAGGTTACTCAGAACAATTTCACCTGACAGCACCAGAGATGATTTGAGAACTGTGTCTAAATCGAGAATTTGAGCGGTTTTGCCAATTGAGGAAGTTGTCTGAGTAATATCAAGGTCTAGGGTTGCTTGCTGAGGCGTCCGGAAAATCAAGTGGGGATACCTTTCATCTAAGTCTTTAACTTTGGCAGTTGCTCCCCAGCGAATGTAGCCGTAGTAAGCTTCTGTCATGTAAGTTTTGGCTACTTTTTCTCTGCCACAAGCGAGGTAAAATTCTGCTGCTAATTCATTACCGAGCGCTTCTTCTTGGATATATCCTTGTTCTTTTGCTCCTTGAATGGCGCAGTCGTAAAGCTTCATCGCTTTAACCTCTTGCCCCAAAACCCTCGCTTTTTCTGCTTCAACTAGGAGATATTTATGCTGATAATTTTCTGGAGCTTCAACAGCCCATAGCTTCAGTTTTGTTTGATTTAAATTGACTAGCTTCAACGCTTGCTTTTGAGAAAGCTGAATTTCATTCGTTTCCCGATCATCGCAGCTTGAGCAGAAACCGAGCAGTGCAAGAGAATAGTAAAAATTGTGTTCTGAAAGTATTAAGAACCCAGAAATGCCGGCTGCATATTGTTCCGCTAAAGATGCACTTTCTATTGCTCCCTTGTAGTCTTTAAATAGATAGGAAAGCATTAATTTGTAAAAATAGGTTATAAAAAGAGACGTGATAATATTTGCCTCTTTAAAAATTCGCAACATTTCATTTTCATCAAAGCTTTGCCCAATTAAACTGCATCGGTTTTCAGATAAATCGAGTAAATTTAAGACAGCTTGCTGGCTTATGCTAATCGAATGAATGACGTACTCTTGTTTCAGCTTTCGCATTAAATCAATGTACTGACGCTGGTGAGCGCTGACTTTTGGCAAATGCTCACCCTTTAGAAAAATGTAGTGACAGTAATTGATTGCGCTGTAGCCTGTATACTCTATATTTCCAGTTTCTAAACTAATTTGCAGTGCTTCAACAAAAGGCTGAATAGTCTCTCTGACATGATCTTTCCAGTGCCGGATAAAGGCATTAAAGATATTAATGCCTTTACATTTTAGCTCTCTAGCATCAAATTGATCCAACAGCCTGATGCCAAGCTGGCCAAATTGATATCCAGAATTGATATCCCCAAGTGCCCCACACAGCAGCCAGCCGTAAAGTGTATAGCCGTAAGCAGACAGTGGAGAATTTCCATAACGGACAGCAAGATTGACCATTTTAAAGGTCACAATTGGAAATAAACTTGGAGCCGTAAGAAAAGCAGGAACGAGGACAGCGATCAAGATCCGCATAGCCGCAAGCTTATAAGGATCGGTCATTTCTGGCAACTGAGCTAGATCCTCAATTTGCTTGACGTTTAGGGTAAGCTTTGTGCGAAGCACTCCGACTAAAATGTTTATCTTGTTGGGATTTTTAGGAATAAACACACCCAGCATTTTTAACACTTCTAAAGCTGTGTTAATAGCTTCTTGCATCAAATTTTGAGCAATATAAAATTGGATTTTTATTTCATAAACTTTGACTTTTTCGAGTAGGGATTCTGCTTGTCGTAGAACAATTTCAGAAAGCTGTTTTGCCTGCTCGTAATTAGTGTTTAAATATTCCACTTCCACGGCTTCAACATGGAGATCCCGCGTCAATTCATAGTAATTTTGCCACCCTGACGCTGGGAGAAGTTCCAAACCAACATTCGCATACCGCACAGCCGCTTCATAAGCGGTTGCTGCCTTGGCTTTCCGTACTGCCATTAAATTCAGTTTGGCAAGTTCCTCTTTTTCTGAGGGATTCTTGATAAATTCAAGTCCGATATTCAGTTGGTTGACAATATCAAAGATATTTTCTTCTAAAGCAGATTTAGCTGTTTTTTGCAACAGCAACTGACCAATTTTCAGGTGTACGGCTTTTTTCTGGTCTTCAGGAATTAGAGAATACGCTGCCTGCTGCACGCGATCATGTAAAAACTTGTAGCCAATCCTGACATTCTCTACCAGCAAATCTCCCTGATGTTCTTTATCAAAAAATAGGGGAATTTTGTAGGCATTGCTCAGTGGCAAAATCAAGCCGGCTTGTAGCGCCTCCCACAGCTCATTGGCGGTAATTAACATTGATGTCTCGTTAACAATTGCCAAAACATCTAAGTTAAAAGAGTTCCCGATGCAGGCGGCTAATTTTAAAACCTGCTGTGTCTCTAGGGGGAGTTTTTGAATATTTCTGGCAACGAGTTCAACAACATTAAAATCTGTAATGCCGATGGCTTGGATTTTTTCCATATCCCACAGCCAGCAACCTTCCATAAAGTCGAAATTCAGCAAGTTTTCTGAGTGTAGCGTCTGCAATAATTGGGTTAAGAAAAAAGGATTTCCTCCCGTTTTGTTGAAAAGTAACTCAGCGAGGGTTTTTGAGCGGGTTTCTGAATGAAGGGTATCGGCAACTAATTGATTGACGTTTTCAAAGTCTAAAGGTTTGAGTACAATATTATTAACCGCAGCACCGGCTTTTTGAATTTCTTCTAAAGTTAGCATTAACGGATGCGTTGGGCTGACTTCATTATCCCGATATGCCCCGATCACCAACAAATACCGGCTATCTGTGTCAGTTATCAACAATTGAATTAATTTTAAAGACGCACTATCCGCCCACTGCAAATCATCTAAAAAGAGAACCAGGGGGTGTTCTTTGGTGGTAAAGACATGGATGAATTGTTTAAACAGCCGGTTGAAGCGATTTTGAGATTCTGCCGGCCCTAAATTGGGAACTTCTGGTTGCACCCCAACAATTAGTTCAACTTCGGGAATTACATCCGTAATGACTCGCCCATTCTGAGCAAAAGCAACTTCTAATTTTTCTTTCCAAATCGAAATTTCTTCAGGATTTTCTGTTAAAAGTTGTCGAATCAATGCTTGAAATGCTTGAATGATGGCGGCATAGGGGATATTTCGCTTGAACTGGTCAAACTTGCCGGCAATAAAATATCCTCGTGCTTTGACGATGGGTTTGTGAATTTCGTTAACAACACTGGTTTTTCCAATACCGGAGTATCCGGAAACCAGCATCATTTCCGCTTTGCCTTTTAGGTGAAAGTTTGGCTCTAAAATTATTTGTTTTTCTGAAGAGTTATCATCTGAACTCACTCCTACGCGAAGGAAGGAATCTAGCAAAGTTGCTACATCCGCATCACGTCCGTAGAGTTTTTGCGGAATCAGGAATTGACCAGATTTATCTAATTTGCCCGGAACAAATTCCTCGATTTTACCTGTGGTTTGCAGTTGCCTCAAACATTCTTCTAAATCTGCTTTGAGTCCCCAAGCATTTTGATATCTGTCTTCAGCGGTTTTAGCAACTAATTTCATCACGACATCCGAAACCGCTTGCGGGACTTCTCTATTAAGATGGTGAGGAGGAACCGGCATTTTAGCGATATGACAGTGGATCAATTCCATTGGATCGGTGGAATCAAAAGGCAACTGACCTGTTAGCATTTCATAGAAAGTGATTCCCAGAGAATAAAAATCAGTGCGGTAGTCCAAAGAACGATTCATCCTGCCGGTTTGTTCGGGCGACATATAGGCGAGGGTGCCTTCTAGCAAGTTGGCATTGCTAAGGGTTGGGGTTTCTTTAGATAAGCGCGATGAAATGCTAAAGTCAATAAGTTTTATTTGCCCTGTTTGAGGATTAAGAAGGATATTATTGGGTTTAATATCTTTGTGAATAATGTGAGATAAATGCAGATGTCCTAGCGTATGAGCTAGGTTTATTGCCACCTGAAGAACATCAGATAAAGATAATCTTTGATTGTTGATTAATTCTTTAAGAGGCAAGCCGGCAAAATCTTCTAAAATTAGGGCGTAGCTGTGCTGGTAATTTTGGAGTCCATAAGTTTTGATAACCCCTTCTATAGATAAAGGTTGGATGATTTTATATTCATGTCTTAAGCGGGTAATTTCTTCAATTGTAGGATACTCGGCTTTCAGGGTTTTTATGATGGCTGAGGAGTTATCTGACTCTTTGCGTCCCCGGTAAATAACTGTATTGGCACCTTCATGAATAGTTTTAAGGATTTGGTAGCCGCTCAGAAAAATGGTCATTTTTTCGGTTGATTTAATTGTTTGAGTTTGGTATAGTTGCATTGAACCGATTCTTCGGAAAAAATCAGAACTTCAAAAAAGCTGAAAAATTTGCTAACAAATTTACTTCCCCTCAAAATTGCTAAATGCTTTGAGGGATAGTCAAGCCGGCCTCTCATCAAAGATGGAGGTTTTTTTGGGCATTCGTAAAATAATCGACCTTGCAGACGATGCCCATGTAGAAAAAATATTATGTATCTTTAACTACTTTAAAGCTTAAATTAAAAAATAATTAAACCTTAATAAATCTTAAGAATACATTATGTTCACTAGATTGATAGACTAAGTAGTTGACCCCAAAAAATAAAGGGGCTGGTAGAGTTTTACTCGAAATTCACCCTCAATGGTGCTGGTTTGCAGGAATTCATTAAAAGCTTCCCCTAGCTTGGAGGCTTGCCCTCTGAGCTGCTAGCCCCTCAAGTTATAGGTAATTCAAGAGTAAAATAAGTCTGACCTTTACCACTTTCAACCCAAAGTCTTCCCCCTAAATGTTCTGCCAGTTTCTTTGCTAGGGCCAATCCCAATCCAGTCCCGCTTTGCTTCCAGGGATCGGCATTGGGAATGCGATAAAATTTATCAAAAATATGGGAAAACTCACTCGCCGGAATCTCGATGCCGGTGTTACTAACTTTTAACTGTAGCATTCCCGATTCCATTTGGGCTGTAACAGTAATTTCTCCCTGCGGTGGCGTGTATTTATAGGCATTATTTAATAGTTCTTCCAAAATGCGCCCTAATGCCGACATATCGGAAACAAGGGGAGGCAAATCGGAAGCAATTTCAACGCGCAAGATTTGCTGCTGCTGCCGAAACCGCTGCTCAACAGGCTCAATGACATGAGAAATCCAATCTTGTAAATGAATCGACGTTAGCATTAAAGGTTGAGTGCCGGCATCAAGATACTGCAAATTTAGCAAATCATTAATTAAACTAATTTCTTTCTCCGATTCATCTCTTAATATCTCAAAATAGCGAAACACCTGGCTAGCCGCTGCCTGGGCTTCACCCGTTTCAGCACCTAGCTTCTTTTGTCGATTCATGGAAACTTCTAACATTTGCAAGGCCATTTTCATGTTAGACATGGGTGTTCGTAATTCATGAGAAACAGTATTTAAAAAGTCATCCTTCAGCCGATTAAGTTTCTCAAGTTCCTCCACTTGTGCTTGAGCAGCTTGGAAAAGTCGCGCTTGACGAATCGCGATTGCACATTGATTTGCCACTTGCTGCACCAGCCGAATTTCTAGCTCATTAAAACCATCATTCGGCTGCTTGAATAACCACATATCACCCAGCACTTCTTCATTATCAAAAATCGGACACGCCAGAATAGAAAGCGGTTCGCGGAGGCTAGCGATGAGTTCGCAAAACTGGAAATATTGACCTTGCAGCAGCTGGCGGTAGCCTTCTGGAAAGTCCGCCATTCGTATGATGTGCCCTTTAGCGGAGGATAGGCGGGGGGTGTACTCATAGCTGATGATCGCTGTGCCTTGGTTGAGGTCGTACAAAGCTGTATCGCAGCCATCAATGCCCAGCACTTGTGTTAAGTCTTCCACCGCTGTTTGCAAAATCTGGCTTTCGTCTAGACTGTCGCGCACATGATCCGTGACTCGTTTGAGCATGGATTCAAAATTCAGCGCTTGTTGCAGTTGGCGAGTACGTTCCCGCACTTGACTTTCGAGATCAACGTTGAGCAACTGCACTTGCTGGTAGAGTTGTGATTGCTGAATTGCGATCGCTACCTGGGTTGCCAGTTGCTTGATCAGATCGATTTCCAACGTCTGCCATTGCCGGGGTGCACGGCAGTGATTGACAATCAGTAGTCCCCACAACTGATCTCCTTGCAGAACGGGGACAACTAAAGTTGCTCTAATTTGAAGTTGTTCGAGTAAATCGATGTGGCATTGGGAGAAACCGGCTGCATAAATATCATCAGTTGCCTGAATCCGACCGTTCCTGTAGGGTTCAACATAAGTTGCTGCAAAATAGCCGTCGTTGATTTTCGTGCCTAAAATCGGCGTCCAGCCAGAACCGACAGATTCTACAACGATCACCCCGCTCCAATCTGGCTCAAATCGATAGATGAACACTCGGTCAGTTTCTAAAAATTCTCGCACCTCCCCTACGGTGGTATTGAGAATTTCATTTAAGTTCAAAGACTGGCGAATGCGCTGGGAAATTTGTCTGCTCAGTTTCTCCCGTTCAGTTTGCTGTCTCTGGGCGATTTCTGCTTGTTTGCGTTCGGTAATGTCGTGCTGAACTGTTGCAATACAAAGCCTTTCGCCGGTTTGCCGATGCTTGACGACAAAACAACTTCTGTAAACCTCGATCATTTTGCCCGTCTTAAAGTGACGAAGTTGGCCCTCTCCTTCCCAATGGCCGGTTGTCATGAGTGCCGGCAACGTCACTTCACAAAACTGTGCCCAGGCTTCCTCAGAAAAGTAATCAGACAATTTTTTAGCAAGCGCTGCTTCTAAATTGTCTAAACCTACCAATTTTTGCCCCGCTTCATTAACGAAAATAATTTTTCCTTCTAGGGAAGACATTGCAATAAAATCGGTACTGTTTTCAACCAGTGAAGCCAGCTTTTGCCATTCCTCCTCTGCCCGCCGGCGTTCGGCGGTTTCTTGTTTTAAGAGTCCATTGGGTAGCGTGAATTCGGCTGTGCGTTCCTCTACTCGCCTTTCTAACTCGTTGTGAGCTTTTTGCAGTGCTGCTTCTGCCTGTTTACGGTCGGTAATATCTTTCATAAAGCAGTGATGCCCGATGAATTGCTTCTGGCTATCAAAGGCGGCAACCATCACTAACTGTTTGTAAAAAATTGAACCATCTTTCCGCACACCCTTGGCTTCAACTTCTACCTTGCCATCTCTTCGCATTTGCTGGTAGGCAGCTATCATCTTTTCTTGATCTTCAGGATGTACAGTTACCTGCCATTCCATGCCTATCATTTCTTCCGGTGTGTAACCGAGTGTGCCGGCATCAGCTTTATTAACAGCAATGTAACGCCCTTGCTTGTCTAGCCGCGAAATGCCTTCCACCGCGTATTCCAGTACAACTCTGGTTAACCGAAGTTCGTTTTCAACTTGCTTGCGCGGGGTGATATCTTCGCAGATGAGGAGGAGCGAATTGCTATCAGCTTCTGGCACCGCACGGGCAATTGTTCTCATCCACAAAATGTTGCCGTCTTTGGAGATTTGACGCAATTCCCAATCGCAACTTTTTATGGAATTTTCAAAGATAGCTTTTAAGTTTGCTTGCAGTTGTTCTCGATCTTCAGGATGAGTAATATTAAAAATCGATTGTTCCGTTAGTTCCTCCACACCGTAGCCTAAATGAGTTGCCGCAAATGAATTAACTGTCTGAATAATTCCTTCTGAGTTTACGGTAAAGTGACCGACGGGAAGATTTTCGTCTAGGGTTCGGTATCGCTGTAATTCTGCTTTTAACCGGCACAGTTCTTCAGATTTAGACAATTCGACATTTAAATCTTGATTTGGAAGTTTGAAAGAAGGTTGATCCTGAGAATCTTTCATCCATTTTAAATTGTGAAGAAAAATCATTCCTAAAACTTGCTATTTTTGATAAAACTAGGGATTTATTATTTTGTATTTTGGTTTAGAAATTTTGCCACAAATGAATGCGGTGCTATTTTTCTTGCAAACCTAAAGATATCCTATCGCTGATGCTCTGGATTATAGCTTTCCAGTTTATAAAAAATTGGTTAAGGTTGCTTCCCCTAGAACAGGTTGAAGTCAAGTCTTTAAGTGAATCGAGAAAAATAATAAAATCTCTACACCGGCTTCTGCCATCTCCTGATATGCCGGCTGCCCATACTCGCGAAGAACTCTCCCGCTCAATTGTA
The DNA here is from genome assembly GCF_014695715.1 of Microcoleus sp. FACHB-68. Lineage (NCBI taxonomy): Bacteria > Bacillati > Cyanobacteriota > Cyanophyceae > Oscillatoriales > Microcoleaceae > Microcoleus > Microcoleus sp. FACHB-68. Next base: position 863,235 of record NZ_JACJOT010000006.1, on the reverse strand, counting down.
GAGATGTAGCAAAGTAAACGGTATCGGCTATTCAGTTCTATGAGGTGAGAAACATAAACTAACCCAGCCGGCATAGGCGATCTGAAATCAAAAAAACCGGCTCTACAATTATTCTTCGTAATATTCATTAGGTTCAGCTCGCTTGCGTCGCTTCGGCGGCAAGTAAGTCGGTCGATCGTTCAGGGGGTGAATTAGTTGTACGGTACGAGAAGGACGCTGCTGTTGTGAGAGCAATGTTATCGCTGCTGCTAGCACAATTCCCCCCATCACCGTCACAATCGCGCCGCCTAACGCCCAGAGGATGCCAGAAAGCATGGGATTTGCCGGCTGCTGAACGGAAACCATCCCCTGATTTGGGTAATTTGGGGAACTTAAGGCATTGACTTTAGCCTGCGCCGATAGGGTTTGGATCAGCATTTGCTGATTCTGGATTTGAGCTTTGAGCTGTTCGATGTCAGTCTTTTGCTGATCCATCTGAGCTTTGAGCCGTTCCATGTCGTAGCGTTGCTGTTCTGTATTGGAGCTTGTCTGTGCCGGCAACAGCGGCGGCGGCGGTAGAGGCGTATTGCTCGAAGACAAGGCAGGCGGCGGCGGCGGAAGAGAATTGGGGGGGTAAATTTGGGCTGGCGTTCCTCCTCCTTTCAGCAAGAGCAAAGCCGCAATCCCAGCGAAGGCCGTCCCTGCCAGAAATGCCATACTATCACTCATCGCCCTTACCTTTGAATCACGACGAAACCACATCCAGTTGATGCACTCTAACTTCCATCAATTTAACCTTAAGCAGCCACCAAAAAATAAATTCTTGATTTTTTGACAGTCTGTGAGTCAAGAAGTCAATTTCAACACATTTTTACCACTTCCGATTGATAGCTTTTAACTATAGTTTAAGCAGGAAGTAAAATTTCAGAAAAAAACTTGATATTAAATAATGAGCGATTCAACGAATTCTACATCAAATAAAAGATGTGCTGCCGGATCTGCACTCTGACGTTTCAGACTGCATCCATTGCGTCAAGTACCCGGACAAGTTTAACGTTTTTTCAACAAAACAGCCGGCAAGCGCGATTAAAGACAGCCTACTTCACTCCGGCGGGTTTAGGAACTGGACGGGTGGAAGCAGCCCCAACTTCAGCGCTGGCAACTTCTTGGGTGATGAAATTGGCCATCTGAGCTGCCTTTGATTTATCCAGAAATGTAGCGATCTCAATATACGAGCCTTTGCCAGAGGATTTCTGTGTCACAGAGGCATTGGGACAGTAGGACAGAATTTGAATGTAGTGCTCCTTGGTATATTCCACTAAAACCGGATACCAAGTCTGAGTGCCACCGGGATCGGGATCACTACACGAACTTTTTGGACTACCGGCTGTCGGTTCCCCAACGGTTGCACTGCCAACTTCGCGGTTCATCAAATCCGCAAACGCTTGAGCTTTGGCTTGATCCCCAAAAGACCCCACCAGGACAGCAGGGTTGCCGGCTGATGCTTTGGGTGTGATAAAGGTATCACGGCAGTAATCAGATTGCACCCGTTGCAGTGCTTCGGGGCTGTATTCAATCAAAACTGGATACCAACGCTCAATGCCCTCGGCATCAGGATCCTGACATAATTTTCTGGGAAAATAGCCGGTTAAATTAATGTCTAGCTTGTACGGTTTCGGCTCACTGCCTTGTGCAGGGTTGAGCTGAAGGTAATAGTCTCCAGACGAAGAAAGCAAGCCTTCCCAGCGTTCCACCGGCTTCACAGGCTGATTCATCGGTTGTCGATCTTGGTTGAGGACGCTCATTAAAACACCTGTGCCGGTGAGGGAGGCGCTTAAGAGTTGCCATTGTTGAGCAGGAATCAGGTAAGTGAGGGTTTGATTAGGACTGAGGGTGCCTTCAACCGTGGTTATTTTATCTGGCACCACGTTGAGCGGTTGAGGCGTTGCATTCGGTTGTGGGGAGGAGGGGGCGCTGGTAGACGCTGCGGGTGTTTGGGTGAGGGTTGCCGGCACTAGGGGACGATCCATCAGGGATCGGATCGCCGCCCAAGAACCAATGCCGGCGGTTAAAACCAGGCCGGCGCTGAGCACATACGCCCAAGGATTGCCCCAAATCGAGGGTTGAGGAGTCGGGCGCTGGGGTTGAGTGGTGGTTGGCAGTCGGGTATTGGGAGCGGGGAAACTCAGCAATAAAAGAGCGCCTGCAACTTCACGCGCCGACTGGTAGCGATTTTCTGGGCTGTCACTCAACATCCGATTTAAGATGCGGGCGAACTGGGGACTTGCCGGCACGAAAGACTGCCAATCTTCAATAAGTTTCGTGTTATCAAATAATTCTTGCGGCTTTCGCCCGGTGAGCAGTACAACGGCTGTCACTGCTAAAGCATAAAGGTCATTACTGGTCGCGTTTTTGTCAGCTGGGGGAGTTTCTACCTCTGCCGGTTGTCCTCCTGCTGTTGCGAGCTGTTTCAACCGGCTCATCATTTCATTTACCACACCGAGATCGATCAGCACCGGCAGAGGCGTTGCTGGTGTCGATGTGTCGTTATCCTCTGGCAAAATGGCGCGGCTATCGGTTGCCGGCAAAATTATATTTTCTGGAGAAATTCGCCCGTGGCTGATTCCCATGCCGTGCAGATATTCTAAGGCCGGCAGCAGTTGCAGCAGCAGTTGCAAGACTTCCTCTTCGGAAAAGGCACCCCCAAAGGGCAGCGTCTCCTCATTCGTTGTGCCGGTAAGCGCAGAAGAGCGGGGTGCTTTGCGCTCGTTTAGCAGCGTCGCGTAGCTTTTCCCCTCTATGTAGTCTTGAACGAGAAACAGACGGTTGTCCTGCTCAAAAGTGGTACGGAACTGGGGAATTTGCGGGTGGCGAATGCGAAATAAGGCAAAGACTTGCTCTCGGAAGCGTTCGTAAAATTCGGATTGATCGGCAACCCCTTCGGGAATCAATTCTTTGAGCGCACACAACTCGCTGTCGCGTTCTAGGTCTTTGGCCAAATACGTGCGGCCAAATCCCCTAAGACCGAGAAGGTCGATTAAATAGTAGCGATTTTGCAAGACAGTCCCAAGGGGTATGGGTAAACGCATGACAACTCAGGTGGCTTAAGGGTAAATGCCGGTGACAACAATTCTACCGGATCGAGTCTAGAGTACATTTAAACCCCATAGCTCAGGTTGCAAAAATATCTGTGGGGATTGGGGCATGGGGCATGGGGCATGGGGGATTGGGCATGGGGGATTGGGCATGGGGCACTCAAAACACTCTTTCCCTGTCTTGTGCGGTTCCTGAAACGGATAACATAGATTAGCTGCTCATTATTTGCAGGTATTTTATGAAAAGAGGTGCTTATCTGTTCTCACTTGTGAGCAGTATAGCGCTGTGCTCTTATACAAATACTCACATAACTGCACAAATCGTTCCCGATGGGACGCTGCCGGTTAATTCTGTTGTCACGCCTGATGGCAATACCTCAGTGATCACCGGCGGTACGGCTGCAGGGGGTAATTTGTTTCACAGCTTCAGCTCATTTTCTTTGCCGGCGGGCAATCAAGCTTATTTCAATAACGCCCTAACTGTTGAAAATATCTTTGGCAGAGTTACCGGCAAGAATCTTTCTAACCTTAATGGCTTAATTCGCGCCAATGGCACCGCTAATCTATTTCTAATCAATCCCAATGGAATTATTTTTGGCCCCAACGCTTCATTAAATATTGGTGGCTCATTTTTTGCCAGTACAGCAGACCAGATTAATTTTAAAGACGGCAGCTTTTTTAGTGCGAAGGAACCCCAATCGTCGCCTTTATTAACCATTAATGTGCCGGTTGGCTTACAATTTGGCAATTCATCAAATGGGAGCATTGTCAATCAATCCGTTGCCAAAGTTGGTGAGCAAGTTGTGGGTTTGCAAGTGAATGCCGGTGAAACTTTAGCGCTTTTGGGCGGGAATGTAACTTTAGACGGCGGACATCTAACAGCACCTCAAGGGCAAATTGAATTAGGCAGTGTTGGTGAGCAATCTTTGATCAGACTCATCCCAACAGAAACAGGAATTGCTTTGGGATATGAAGATGTTCAGGCTTTTAAAGATATTCAATTGTTGAGACAATCTGTTGTTAATACCAGTGGCGCAGGTGGCGGTGCAATTCAGGTACGAGGAAGGCAGATAAATCTCACTGATGGATCGGCCATTATTTCCAATACGCTAGGACTGAATAACGGAGGCGGCATTGTTATTGAAGCCGAGCGATTTCTTGTGCAAAACGGTGCATTTGTGTCTAGTCTGACTGCGGGTGCCGGTTCTAGCGGAGATTTAACCGTGCGAGCTTCCGAATCCGTACACCTAACAGGAAGCGGAAATTTTATAGAAACTTTACTCTCGATCTTGAATAGAACATTTGACTCCAATAATATCCGTGATGGTATTTTTACTGCAAGCTTTGGTGCCGGCAACTCAGGAAACTTAACGATTAAAACGAGCCGGTTTACAGCCGAGAATGGAGCCTTAGTTTTATCCTCTACTTTCAATCAGGGGGAAGGTGGAGCGTTGAGTGTCAACGCAACTGAGTCAGTCAATATTGTAAATGCTGGATTGCTCACGGGTACAGGTGGACCCAAAGCTTCAGGAGATTTGACAATTACCACAACACGGTTAAACCTCCTTGAGGGGGGCGTGTTGGCAACTAGCAGCTTAGGCGAAGGGAGAGGAGGAAATATAACGGTAAATGCGGCTGAATCAGTAGAAGTGATTTCACCAGGGGAACCCATTTTTATACCAATAAATGGCTTTTTACGGCCAATCGCATTAGGTTTGAGTGCAATCTCATCTGAGTCCTTTAGTTCGGCAGACGCTGGAAATTTAATTATTAATACAAAGCGCTTGGGTGTTCGTAACAATGGGCTGATCAAGACTAATACTACTGGTGAAGGATTGGCTGGAAAATTAACAATTAATGCTTTAGATAAAGTCGAAGTAATGGGAAATTTTTCAGTTATTGCTACTAGCAATTTTGGAGCTGTTACAAATAGTTTTAATTCAGCCGGCGATCTGAGAATTGAGACTAAGCAATTAATTGTTAGGAATGGAGGGCAAATACAAACTGCAACTTTTGGTAGGGGCGGGGGTGGGAATTTGTACATAAAAGCTTCAGAATCAATAGAATTGAGTGGGACTTCTGTAGATAAGAGTAGAGTCAGTGGTTTATTAAGCAGTTCTCAAGAATTTGGAGTTGAAAACGTAGGTAATGCTGGCAACATTAAGATTGAGACGGGGCGTTTAGTTGTCCGAGATGGAGCCAGAATTAGTGTCAGCGGGGAAAGGACAGGAAATGCAGGAAACTTAGAAATCATAGCCAATTCTATTTATCTGGATAATGGCAGTATTAGGGCAAGAACTGGAGCTGGTGATTTTGGCAATATTCTAATTCAATCAAATGACATCCAGTTACGTCGAGGGAGCAATATTGCCACAGATGCCGGCAACAGTGATGGCGGTAATATTCGGATCACAACCGGCACCTTAGCCGCTTTGGAAAACAGTGATATCACAGCCGACGCACAACAAGGCAGAGGCGGTCAAGTTTTTATCGATGCTCAAGGAATTTTTGGCACTGCCTACCGGCTACGACAAAACCTAGCAACCAGTGATATTACTGCCACGAGTGAACTGGGCGTTCAATTTAATGGCATTGTAGAAATTGATCTTTTAGAAGTTAACTTAAATGCTGGATTAATTGATTTGCCAGCTAATTTTGTGAATGCTGAAAGGTTGATTGTGCTCGGTTGTGAAAGTGATGGAAATGCCAGCCGGTTTATTAACACCGGCACAGGGGGTTTACCTCCTGAACCCAGTGAGGCGCTGGCTAGCAACGCATTTTGGGATGATTTACGCCCTCTGAAGCCGCTTGAAACCGCCTTGGTTGCTGAAATCACCCCACCCCGCACGGCTGCGCCCGATACCCTTGTGGAGGCTCAAGGCTGGGTGAAGGATGGGAATGGCAATATTGTTCTCACTGCCGATGTGCCGGTTGCCACACCCCACACTCCTTGGCAAACATCTGCCGGTTGTGATGGAAAAGGGACTAGGAAGTAGAGGGGGAGAGAGACAAAATAGGTGTCTAACCCACCAGATGCTTAAGATCAGATTTTAAGAAACTTATTAACGGGAGAATCATCCACTGATTAACTTAAACAAATTTTGGGTAAAAAAATCTGTCTTGTTTGACGCTGATCAATCTTTTATGAGCCAGAAATTTAGATTTCTTATCATCGCAATATTAGGGCTAATTTTAACGCTGAGTGTACCCCTGCGAGTGCATGGAAGGATTGAGAAGCCGGCCTTAAATATTGAATCTAATTGTACAGACATTCAAAACCTCTGTTTAATAGCAATCAGCCCCCAACCTTCAGCAGAAATTCTGTTGCAACAAGGCATAGATGCTTATAAAGCTGAACGGTTTGCAGAGGCAGCAGATTTTTGGGAAAAAGCGCTACAAGAATTTTCCGAAAGTCCCCTGAATCAAGCTTTAGTCTTGAATTATCTTTCGCTAGTATATCAGCAATTAGATCAATGGCAGCCGGCGGAGGAAGCAATTTTCAAAAGTCTTAATCTTTTAGATTCCCATAAATCTCCAGACAAATTGCCTATTTTGGCGCGAACTCTCACTACTTTGGGGCGGTTCCAATTAGCCCAAGGAAAGCCGCAAGTTGCTGTGGAAACTTTACAATCAGCCACAAAAACTTATGAGAAAATTGGGGATGAAGAAGGCAAAATAGGCAGTCTAATCAATCAAGCTCAAGCTTTACAAGATTTAGGATATTATCGGCAGTCATTAAAAACGTTAGAATCTGTTAAATTAACCTTAGATAATCAACCTGATTCCGTTAAGCTCACTGGCTTACTAAGTTTAGGCAATTCTCTAAGAAAAGTAGGCGATTTAGACCATTCTTGGTGCGTTTTAAACGAGGGTTTAGCAGTCGCTAAACGGGTACAATCTCCACAGCTTATTGCGAATATTTCTCTTAGCTTAGGGGATACTGCCCGAATTTTAGGTAACAAAGATCGAGAGCAGTATAAAAATATAGTATTTGGTCAGCAGAGCACTCCTTTAAAGATTCCTGAAAACTGTAATGATTCTGCCAAAATCAACAATAATGCTTTAGGATTTTACCAGCAAGCTCAAGCCTTCTACCGGCAAGCCAATGAAACTGCCTCCACTTCATCTCTAGCAAGCATCCAAGCGTCTCTTCAGCTAGTAAGCCTTTCTCTGATTATAGCAGAGGTTAAAGAATGGAAAAATTACTGGATACCTGCACTCGAAGAAGCTCATGAGTTGTTGCCTCAGCTTCATGCACAGATTCGTGATTTAGCCTCAAGCCGACAAGGTATTTATTCTCAAGTAATTTTAGCAGAATATTTGACTAAATTTAAACAATTAGCTAAAGTCTCTGATTTCAAAACCAAGTCTTTCAATTTTCCCACCGATGAAGAAATTGAGCAGCTTTTACGAACAGCCATTCAACAAGCAAAAGATTTAAAAGATGATCGATCAGAAGCATACGCGCTTGGCTACTTGGGTAAGTTTTATGAACAAAATCAAATGTGGGTGAATGCTAGAAAATATACAGAAGCCGGTTTAAATAAATCTCAAAGTATTTTTGCCTCAAATATTACTTATCAGTGGCAATGGCAGTTAGGACGAATCTTAAAAGCGCAAGGAGATACATCCGGTGCAATTACTGCCTATACTGAAGCTGTCAACTCTCTTCAAGATATCCGCCAGAATTTAGTCGCCATCGATTTAAACTTAGCCGGCATCAAATCTGACTTTCAATTTGACTTTCAAGAAAAAGTAGAACCTGTCTATCGGCAGTTATTCGATTTGCTGTTGAGTTCGGGAGAAACTGAAAACTTGAAAACTGCTATCAGTGTTATGGAATTGTTTCAAGTGGCTGAATTAGAAACTTATTTGAAGTGCCGGCTGCTGCCATCTAATCGAGTACAAAAATTCAAAACAGTGGGAGAAACCCAACAAGCATTAGAAGAAAAACTCGCAGAAATTCATAACCTCGATCCAGCAGCCGCGCTCATTTATCCAATTATTTTAGATGACCGTATTGAAGTTATTATCTCCTTTCCCGACCAATCAATCAAGCATTATCCATGTTTTATATCTAAATCAGAGGTTGAAAAAAATCTTTACAATCTTCGTACAAACTTATCCGCAAAACCACACAAACCAGAAAAGCAGATTCAGCGGGACTCTCAAGAAGTTTATAAGTGGTTGCTGCAACAGCCTGAATCTATGCTAGCCGAGAAAAATGTTAAGACATTAGTATTTGTGTTAGATGGATCTCTGCGAAATATCCCAATGCCGGCTCTTTACAATCAGGCAAAAAAACAGTATTTAGTTAAAGACTATGTGACTGCTCTATCTCCTGGCTTACTACAACTGAATCTGAAGCATTTTTCTTGGCAAAATTTAAAAATATTACTAGCCGGCAGAACTAGCAATGCTCCTCGTTATGGATTTCCCAATCACTTGCCGGCTGTCAAAGCAGAATTAGTTGGAATTCAAAAAACATTTTCAAATCAAAAACTATTTCTCGATGAAAATTTTATTTGGAATAAGGTGACAAAAAGCCTGAAAAACTCTAATTTTTCCGTTCTGCATATCGCCACTCACGGTAAATTTAGTTCTAACCGGCAAGAAACCTTCATTCTCGATTTTGAAAATAAACCCCTGAACATGGATAATTTAGATAGCTTATTTCAAGACGAAGATCCCATAGAATTGCTCACCTTCAGCGCTTGTGAAACGGCGGAAGGGGATAATCGAGCTGTGTTAGGACTTGCAGGCTTAGCCGTGAAATCTCAAGCACTCAGTACCCTTGCAGGATTGTGGCAACTAGACGATAATTTTAGTGCAAAATTAATGATTCAATTTTACGAACAATTGAAAACAAGCGGAACCAAAGCTAAAGCACTCAATGCAGCTCAGCAAACACTTTTACAAGAATCATCAGAATTCAAGCACCCTTCCTTTTGGGCACCTTACATTATTGTCGGAAATTGGCTGTAGCGTGATAAGTTTAACATCAACCATTCATCAAAAAATCTTCACCTTAACTTCTAAACCCATCTGTGTTTATCTGTGTGCATCTGTGGTTAAAAAACTCCTAAAATCCTACTACTTTCTGTGCCTTATCAAGCTTTATTATCTGAATTTCCGCTTCTGCTTGCGCCGCTATATTTCCCGTAGATATTGCCAAATCAAGCGCTTGTTTGTAATGCTTCAAAGCTTGTTCATACTGCCCCACCTGCATATATAATTCGCCGAGGGTGAGATAAACATCTGCTGTTTCCATTACTCCCTTAAGCGAAGCTTCTAAAATCGCAATCGCATCAACATTAAGATTGTACTGCCGATAAAGCCCAACTAAAGCGAGAACTTGCGCTTCTTCAGCAAACCTTTTTTCCTCAATCTCTTGTTTTCTCTTTCTGACAACTTCAGCTTCATCTTCATCAAGCGTCGAAAATCTTACAGTTTCCTGCGCTAAATTTTCAGTAGATTTGTTATTTTCAGCGATAATTGTTAGTGAATAAGTATTTCCGTATTGCAGCTCAGACTCTTCAGACGGATAAGCCAGTTCAGTTCCCGTTACACCGGCTCTTGTCCAATTTACCCCAACTCCTTCCAGATGTAGTGTATAACTGCTGGCTCCATCAAACCCATCCCAGCGAAACACCGGCCTGAAATTGAGCAGTGCAGTATTATGGGAGGGAGTGATAATGTTTAACTGCCCCTGATTACCACGAGGATTCGGAATAGGACCATCTGGAGAGGAGATCGAGTTGCTTGGTTGGGGACAGTGAGCGCTGACTTCCCACGGTTTGCCAGGAGGCACACTGATAAAATCATTCTTCTCAAAACAATGGAAGGCGGCATTAGCACTGCCGGCTACCTGCAAACGATCACCGGCACAAAGCTTCGCACCCAAACTGGTAGGCGAAAATTCACCCACTCCAAAACGCTGAAGCCGCACAGTATCAGTCGCCTGGATTATATGTCCAATATGAACACATTCGCGCTCGGCAGCTTGTGCCATCACCGGCATTCCCCCTACCTCTGTGTTTTTGCCAGTCTTCCAAGTAGCGGCCAAGATTAGGGTAACAGGGATTCCTATTAATACTTTAAGTTTCATTAATTATATTGTTCGGCTACAAATCGTGGGTTGCTCATCGTAGTCTAATTAGCTGATTCAGGACTGCGACAAGGGCAAGCGGATCTTAAGTATTGTTCCCTAAAAGCGCCGACCCTAACACCAAAACTTTCTTTACTACCCTTGCTAGAGCGAAAAAAATATTCCAATAGTGAGGAATGTAACTAAAGATTGATGACTCAAAGGCTATGCCGTCAATCAATATTTTCGCTCCAGCTTTTGCAAACCGGCTGCCTTCTTAATCATACCATTGACAGAAATCGACCTCGCTTTTTTAACTCACAACTATCTTGAGAAAGAAGCTTTGCCACTCTCGAAAGCTCGTAAAAATTTTGAATGAAACCTCAGCGTGTATCGCTCACCCTGATAGTAAGCATCAAATGTTCCTATGCCTCTAAACCCAAGAAATCCGAGAGATTTATCCCAAAATCTAAACTATTAAGAAAAACCTAAATTTTAAAAAATCCCCTCTACCGGCATAGCGCAACTGTACCTCACGATATAAAGCTCTTTATAGGGCATGATTTATACTGCCTAATCAGTGGGTAATGCAAGGGGAAAAAAACTCGTGGTAGAACAACCATTGATTGGTAAGCTAGTTCGGGAACTACGGCAAGAAATGGGGCTGACGCAGGAGAAGTTTGCAGCCAAAATAGGCGTGACATTTCCAACAATTAACCGCTGGGAGAATGGGCGGGCCAAACCTTCACCCCTAGCAATGGAAAAAATTATGGCCATGCTGCACACCCTGGGTGATCGGGGTAAAGCATTGCTATCCAAATATTTTGCAGAAAAGGAGCTGGGTTTGTGACTATTAAGGTAAAAGCAACTCAGTCTGAAGATATCTTTAGCGATGGCAGAGAAATCGCATCTGTCATGCGGTCTTTAAACTGGTCAGAGACAGCCATTGGTTCAATCGAGCATTGGCCGCAGAGTTTACGCACAGCAGTGAGTATCTGCTTAGCTTCCCGCTTCCCCATGATGATCCTCTGGGGGGCAGAACTCGTGCAACTCTACAACGACAGCTATGCAACCCTTGTCGGTACACAGCAGCCAACCGCAATGGGCCAGCCGGCACGAGAATGCAGCACCCAAGACTGGCAGATCCATGCCCCAATTTATGAAGCCGTATTTTCCTCCGCACAAGTAACATACTTAGAAAACCAGCAGTTTCTCATCGAACGCACCGGCTATTTAGAAGAAAGTTACTTCACACTCTGCTATAGCCCAATCCGCGACGAAAGCGGCGGCGTTGGTGGCATTTTAATCACATTTTTAGAAACCACCGGCTCAGTCATCGATCAACGACGTTCGCAAACCCTGCGCGAGTTAGCATCCCACAGCGCCGAGGCGAGAAGTGCCGGCGAAGCCTGTAATCTGGCAGCACGCAGCCTTGCCGGCAACCCCGCAGATATTCCCTTTGCTCTGTTCTACCTGCTAGACACTCAGGGGACAAGTGCACATCTGGTTGCCACCGCAGGACTGGAAGCCGGCACACCCGCAAGTCCCCGATTTGTCAACTTCGCAGAACCATCCGAAACCTGGCCCTTAGCCGCCGTGGTGCGGACTGCTCACAGCCAACAAGTCGATAACTTAGAGGCGAAATTTGGCTCGCTGCCGGGAGGAATTTGGCCCGACTCGCCCCAGACAGCTGTGATTTTGCCCATTGCATCACCGGCATCCGAACATCCAGCCGGCCTGCTTGTTGCCGGAATTAGCCCCAGGCTTTCCCCAGACAGCAGCTACCGGCGCTTTTTAGAGTTAGTTGCCGGCGAAGTGGCAACCGCCGTCAGCAGTGGCATCAACTGGGAAGAAAATCGCAAATTGTCTGAGTTAACCGGACAGGCTCAAGCAGAGTCCACACCTAACCAGATCGTTAATATCCTCGAAAGCCTTACCGATGCCTTTATTGCCTTAGATAGCCAGTGGCGAATCACTTACCTCAATAAAGAGGCCGCAAAACTTACCAGCCAACAGCCAGAAGAATTAATTGGTAAAATTCTTTGGCAAGTGTGGCCCTGGTCAGCCGGCACCCTTTTAGAGCAAGAATACCGCCGCGCCCTTGCCGATCAAGTCGCTGTTCATTTTGAGGTTCTCTGCGGACCCCAAGATCAGTGGCTAGATATCCACGCTTACCCATCCGCTGATGGTCTCGGTATTTATTATCGGGATATCACAGAACGCAAGCGCGCAGAAGAGGTGCTGCGAACCACCGACGAGCGATTTCGCCTACTCGCCGAATCGATCCCGCAAATTGTCTGGATGGCTCACCCCAACGGCAAAGCAGAATACTTTAACCAAGGCTGGTTTGAATACACAGGACTGGAACCAAGTCAAGGATGGGCATCTGAGCAGGTGCTGCATCCTGAAGACTTGCCCCGGTGTCTTGAAGTTTGGAAAGCCGCCTGGAAAGCCGGTGAATCTTACACAATCGAGTACCGATTAAGACGTGCAAGTGATGGCACGTATCGCTGGCACTTGGGTCGAGCCTTACCCCAGCGAGACTCGGAAGGGCGAATTATCAAGTGGTATGGAACCATTACAGATATTGACGACCAAAAGCAGGCAGAGAAATCTTTCCGCTTTTTGACAGAACTTGATGAACGAATGCGTCGCCTCTCAGATCCAGAAGAAATAATTTCCACTGTGGTGAATGCAGTTGGGGAATTTCTTCAGGTCGCCCGCTGTACTTATGGCGAGTGGGATACCGAGAACAATATCGTGTGTGTCTATAGCGATTACTGTCAGGGCGTTTCCAGTCTTGCCGGCACCTATCCCCTCAAGGAATTTGGCGCTGACATCATTGACGATCTCAAAGCCGAGCGGATCATTGTCAATCGAGATGTGAAAACCGATCCCCGCACTGCCGGCACGATTTATCAAGCGATCTGCGAGTCGGTTGGCGTTCGCGCCTATGTGTTCGTTCCGTTAGTAAAAGACGAACAATGTGTCTGCCATTTAGCTGTTCAGACTTCCGGTGCACCGCGTATGTGGACATCCGAAGAAGTATCAGTTTTGCAGAAAGTGACTGAACGCATCTGGCTAATGGTTGAAAATGCCCGACTCAATCGCGCCACCACAGAAGCATTGAGGCAATCGCAGCAGCACGCCGGCCAGTTGCACGGGTTAACGGAGGCTGCACTCGCCATTAATTCTGCACTTTCGATTCAAGAAGTGCTGGAAACGATCACGCAACAGGCACGTTCAATTATTGGGGCGCACCAGTCCGTGACGAGCATGAGTGTTGACCAAAACTGGGCGCAAGCGATCAACAGTGTTTCGCTCTCAGACAAGTATGCAGCATGGCGAGATTATGAGGCTGTGACCGATGGTTCGGGCATTTACACCTGTGTTTGCCATCTGAACCGGCCCATGCGGCTGACTCAGGCAGAACTAGAAGTTCATCCCAAATGGCGGGGATTTGGTGAAGAAGCCCAAAATCACCCACCCCTGCGCGGTTGGTTAGCCGCACCGCTTGTCGGGTCAGATGGACACAATATCGGTTTGATTCAGTTATCAGATAAGTACGACGGTGAATTTACAGAAGAAGATGAAGCAATTATTGTGCAATTGGCGCAGATGGCTTCTGTTGCAGTAGAAAACACCCGACTTTATGAAGCCGAACAGCGTGCTCGCACTCAGGCGGAAGCGGCGAACCGAATTAAAGATGAATTTCTGGCGGTACTTTCTCATGAATTGCGCTCTCCACTAAACCCGATTTTGGGCTGGTCAAAGCTTCTTCGCAGCCGCAATTTACCGCCGGCAAAAGTTGCTTATGCGATTGAAACGATTGAGCGCAATGCACTTTTGCAGTCGCAACTGATTGAAGATTTGTTAGATGTTTCTCGCATTCTCCGGGGCAAGCTGAGTTTAAATATTTATCCCGTTGACTTGGCAAATGTGATTGAGGCAGCTTTGGAAACGGTGCGCTTGGCGGCTGAAGCGAAGTCTATTGAGATTGAAACAGTATTTGATGCGAATGTGGGAAAAGTTTCTGGCGATCCCAATCGCTTACAGCAAGTGATTTGGAATTTGCTATCAAATGCGGTTAAGTTTACACCGGCAGGCGGTCGGGTTACGTTGAAATTGCAAAGTGCCGGTATTCACGCTCAAATCCAAGTCAGTGATACGGGGCAAGGAATTAACCCGGAGTTTTTACCCTTCGTGTTTGATTATTTCCGCCAAGAGGATAGCACGACAACCCGAAGTTTTGGGGGGTTGGGGTTAGGATTGGCGATTGTGCGTCATTTAGTAGAACTGCACGGCGGGACGGTGCAAGCAACCAGTTTTGGAGAGAATCAAGGGGCAACTTTTACGATTCAACTACCTTTAATGAGGGTTGAGCCGGCCCTTCCTGAAGCCGATGTTTTGCCCCCAAACGCATTGAATTTGGCAGGGATTCGGGTATTGGTTGTGGAGGATGATGCGGATAGCCGGTCGTTGTTAGTGTTTTTGCTGGAAGAGTATGGCGCTTCTGTGCAGGCTGTGAGTTCTGCGTTTGAGGCACTAGAGGTGATTTCCCAAACGGGAGAGTTTGCTAACGTACAAGAGCAACCCGATATTTTGTTGAGCGATATTGGGATGGCGCAGATGGATGGTTATATGTTGATTCGTGAAATTCGAGCGATGCCGGCAGATAGAGGCGGGCAAATTCCGGCGATTGCGTTGACTGCTTATGCGGGAGAAATAGATCAGCAGCAGATTCTCAATGCGGGATTTCAAAAACATATTACTAAGCCGGTGGAACCTGCTTTTTTAGCCGGTGAGATTGCCCAGTTACTCGCTTCGCGTACACAGAATAATGAGCTATAGTGCCGGCGCAAATCCTAGCAGAGAAATTTAGAGGCGTCTTTCTCTCTCGCCGCCGCTTCCGTAAAGATTTTTTAAATGAGGAAAGCTATCCGTAATTCCACGGAGGGAAGTCTTGATGCAGTGCCTGAATTGGGGGATGAGGGGATTAAGATGCTGCCGCAAATTTGTTATTTTTGGCAACCAGCCGGCGAAGGGAGGGTTCTACACTGCTTGGTTTGGACTTCTCAGTTTTTTGCGAGGATTGAGGATCAGTAAAGGTGTTTTGATACTTAGAGGGTTCGCTGCTGGAAATTGCGGGTTGTTGTGCCGGCAGATTGATATCCTTCTTTTCTGGCCACAGTGTCAAATATCCATCGTTTTCTATGATCAAACACACTATATCGGCTCTGAGATACTTATTACAGCTCGTGATCGCAGCTTGACGCTCATCTGTCGGGAAGGATGGGCCTTTCGTAAATCGTGTGTTTTGATAAACGAGTTGGGAAGTTGCCTGGAAGGCAATCCCCAGAAGCCCTAATTCTTCAGCGTGAAGAAGCAGCACAATATATACCTCCAGATATCCGTACTTTACCAGTTATTTATGATACTACCGAAGTTCACAGAAAATTGTATCAGTAAAATCACATATTGTTGAAGCCGGTTTCATAAGAGAGCGTCAGGGGAAGCTATTGTCTACGGATGCCGCTTCACACAAATTCTGTCGGATATTTGCAAAAAATGGATAAAATACGGGCCTTAGTGCCGGTTGCTACAAGGTTTGAGATGCCGGCAAATCTTTGCTAAAGGTGCCAGTGCGGATCTTGATGCTTTAAATTCAACCCGGCGATGATGCCTGAGAATTTTGCAGAATCTAGCGGAATCGCTCAACTAACGTGATTGCTGCTTGGCGATGTTTTTCTACTAATTCAGGTGGAAATAGCAGTTGAGCACTTTCCATGTGCCGGTAAACCCAAAGCAGAAATTCTTGCAGCGATCTTGGCGGTAATTTCACCTGATAATCTACATAAAGCAAGTTTCCGAACTCGTCTTTTGGCCCCCGACGGATTTTTTGACGGGGATGCCGGCGATCTCCTTCTAAAATAAACCTAGTCACGGGCGGAAAAAATCGCACTTTGACTGTTTGAAACGTTAGCGTTCCCTGCAATTCTGCTTGTTGGTCTTCGGGTTCTCCCAAGTTTAATCCCCAGCCATTTTCTAGCAATTTATGAGCGTTTTTTAGACTCTGCTGTTGAGCTTCTAAGCCACGACCGGCAGGGTTGAGGATTTTGCAGTCGTTACTAAATCGATTGAGTCGCCCGACTGCTAGATGCCCATTCTCGCAATGTTCATAAATCAGATACCAGGCAATCTCGTAGTAAATAAGCTGTATCGGCCAGACTTGGATCGGCCCGACTCGACCTTTGCCATAAAAGTCGCTATGACGCGAAATTTCAATTGCTTGACCCCGCAAAATCGCGTTTTCTAACACATCCATTTGGTGGAATAAGTTATTTTTGTTTTGACCCTTTGCCATCATTTCTTGGGGGTCAGTGTAAACAATTGCGCGATTGATGTGTTGCTGTACGGGGTAGAAAAATTCTCCTTTTAGTTCTAAATCTAATCCTCGCAGTCGTTTTTCTAGAGTTTCATAAATCCGGCGAAGTTGAGGGTTTCCCTGATATTTGGCGGCAGACGCTAAGGCATGAAATGCCACTTGCAATTCTTCGGAATTCATCGCGCCGGTGCCGAGATAATAACCCCAGCGATACATTCGCCGGTGGAGAATTCCATACCGGCGTAAGGTTTCTAAATCTTTGCGGATCGTTGGAATTGCGGGGTAAGCTTCGGGAAACTCCACCCCATAAGCTATTGCGACTTCGCGTAATTTGGTTTGAACAATTTGCAAGGCGTCGTGATCTGCCTCTGTTCGTTCGTCAGAGTCAGGACAGCCAATTCCTGGATACTGCAAAAAGGTGGCAATCAGCAGCATTATGCGCTCAAAAGCAAGTTTGTCTGCGTAGGGGTGAAGAGTTGGATGCTTAGCCACGATTGGGGGTAGGTTAAGTAGGAGTGAAATGTCAAGTAAAAGAAAATATTCACATAAAAATTAATAGATTGTCTAGTTGAGGCTGACAAAGGGTTTAAGGCTTGTAACTTAATTTATTCAATATTGGGATTTTAGAGCAGTTGAGCTTGCACTGTTGTTAGACTCGGTACGTTACTGAGGAGAACTGAGAACAGTGTGTAAAGCATTCTGGCAAGCCAAAATCTGGGGTTTGCTGCACGAACCGGCACTCAAAGCGTTGTATCCAAACCTGGGTGGGGAAGGCGGATGGGAACGATTGCACTGTATGCAGGGTTGGGAGTCTCCCAAAGATCCAGCAAAACATCCAAATAGCAATTACAGTTCTACTTGGTTGGAATATGTGGGATTGTGCGACTTAATTGCATCAGCAAGTGATCGCACGACAGTTGGTCGGTTGCCGGCTGAACACAGTGCCATATTGTATGGCAGCGAAGGGTTACAGCTGCATCATTTGTTATCTGGGAAAAAACAAACGCTCATTCTTAATGAATGGCATCATCACATTACGGGTGCTGACAGTCGTGCTCGTACAGAATTTCTTGACGGTGTAGAAGAAGCCGCTCTTAATGAAATTCTTGAATGCGACGATCCGCAAGAAGTTTTTTGGTGGTTGTGGCGATGCTATACCCAAGCACTTTCGACTTCTTTGGGAGATGAACCTTGCATTCATCTACTGCCGGCGGAAACTCGTCTTCCTGATGCCTCTCTCTGGAGTCACGCCACGATGACTTCCGCTTTAGCTGGGGCATTAGCCGGCTATTATGACCAACTAGAAGATTACCCGAAAAAAAATGCTCGGTTCTTGCGATCTCGCCCCTACGTGGCGACGTTCAGCTTTACGCCGGTGCAAGAACTGATTAAAGCTAGCCGTAAAATGCGGGATTTCTGGGCCGGCTCTTGGCTATTGCACTATCTTTCTGCCAAAGTTTGTTGGGCGATTGCACAGAAATATGGCCCTGATACGTTGCTCTATCCTTGTTTGTATAGTCAGCCACTGATCGACCACTGGTTATTAAAGAAGTATGACTTTAACGAGTGGATAAAGCAACCGTCAGATCAACAATTACTGACTGCTGGATTTCCGAATGTGTTAGTGATGATTTTGCCGAATAACGGTAAAAATCCTGATGATATGAGTGGCAATCCCGTGCGTTCGGCGATGGCGTATGCCGAAGCAGTCCTTAAACAAGAATGGAATAATTTGGGTAAGGAAGTTTTAGCTTTTCTGCAATCGGGTAATAGAGAAGGAAGCCAAGAGTGGCGCGATATCAATCCTCAAACTTGGGAAGGCTGGCTGAAAACTCAGTGGCAAACTTATTGGGTTGCGCTACCCATTGGTGAGAGCACCGCTGAATTGCACCATTCCCCACGGCAGGATAAGGAATTTAAAGAATGGATCGGCAAACAAAACGACTTTGCCAATCCTTATCCTGCCTTATTTGTAAAGTCGGAATATCGATTTCTTGAAGCCGTTTTTAAACAAACCGCTCCGCAGGGGGAAGACAAGCCATCCGAAACCAGAGAGGAATTTAAAGCCAGACAACCTAATATAAATGTTGGTTCTTGGTGGGCTAGCATTTTTGACCAAGTTCGCTTCAATCTCAATAGTGTTAAGAATGCTCGAACCTGGCAGTTGCCAACAGCTTTTGGCCCCCGTTCAACAGTTTCTGGACTAGGTTCTGTTGTGCATCCTATCTACGATCCGGCAAAACCTGAGTGGGCAACTGAAGGGGAAACCGAGCAATTTTGGTCTAATGATATGGGGTTATTTGATGGCATTGAAGAACTGAATGCCACGGAAGTCCTCAAACGCGGTTTGCATCAAGTTTTGTTGCCGGTGCTGTTTCCAGATCGAGAGGACAATCAGCCGGGA
Organism: Microcoleus sp. FACHB-68; assembly: GCF_014695715.1. Classification (NCBI taxonomy): domain Bacteria; kingdom Bacillati; phylum Cyanobacteriota; class Cyanophyceae; order Oscillatoriales; family Microcoleaceae; genus Microcoleus; species Microcoleus sp. FACHB-68. The sequence continues at coordinate 844,285 of NZ_JACJOT010000006.1, read as the reverse complement.
AAAGTCCCTGTTCTCTATCCTGATTTAAGTTCTGGGGTGGCGGGATGGTTGCGGCAAATGGAAGAACAGGAAAATCAGGAGGCAATTTCGTATTTCCAGGGTGCTTGTCAAGAAATTATTAAAAACTTTCCTTGGGCAAAGGATGGAAAAGATGCACCGGCTCATTTACCGTGGGGTATTCCCTGGATTGCTAAAAATCACGACGATTGGCTGAATCCGCGCTTGCTGAATGCCGGCTGGTTGATAGATGATTTTCACGCCAAAAATCTAAATCCCGCTCAACCGTTGACGCTTAATGAGCAAAAGAAAGCTAAACAGGATGAGTTAAGGAGGCTACGAGAGCAGATTTCTCAAGGCTTTAAACCGGGCAATAATCCTACGGATTGGTATGTGCTAGCGGCTGGCGATGGCGATGGCATGAGTGAGTGGTTGAAAGGCGAGAAGCTTAAACCTTACAGCAATTATATGCCCGATGCTTTGCATGAAAAAATTAAGCAGATGCCAGAGCATTTACGAGAGCCATTTCAAGCGTTTTTAACGGTGACAAAGCGCATGGGGCCGGCAACTCACAGCGCGTTGAGTCGGGCTTTGTTAGATTTTTCAAATCAGCTAGTTCCTTATCTCACTGAAGAACGCTATGCCGGCAGGCTCATTTATGCCGGCGGTGATGATGTTCTCGCTTACACGAATCTCTGGGAGTGGGATAAGTGGTTGTGGGATATTCGCCAGTGTTTCCGAGGGGACGAAGATGAGAAAAATGAGTTTGATGATCAGGGAGATTATTGGCGCTGGAAAGGTGAAAAAAATATCCCTGAAATGATTTCTCCTCGTCCTCTGTTTACGATGGGGAATACTGCAACGATTAGTTTTGGAGTTGTGATTGCGAATCATTCGGTTCCTCTGGCAATTGCTCTTGAAAATCTTTGGGAAGCTGAGGATGAAGCAAAGGAACACTTCTATATCTCATCTGAGGGGAAGACGGAAAAGAAAGACGCAGTACAAGTTCGGGTTTTGTACGGCACCGGCAATGTATTGAAATCAACAGCGAAGTTTCATGTTTTTCAGTTGTGGAAGCAACTTTTGGAGGCTATACCCGATCTGGATGCGGCTCTTTTTGAGCAAGCGGCTACTGTGTGGAGTCAGCACCCTGCGCCGGTACTCGATGCAATTGCGCCTTGGACTCAGGCATTTTGCAATCGCCGCGATGTGTTTAAAGGGGATGACATCAGAAAAGCAAAGTTTCGGGAAGCTTTGGAAAATTTTCTGTGTGAACTCTGGAAAACGACTCCAGAAAAAGACGGTGAACGTGAAATTCAAAACTGGCTGAAACTAGCGGCGTTGATTATCCGTAAACGGGAGATAAAGTTAGGAGGTGAAAGTTAATGTATTGGTACACGCTCACCCCATTGGATGTGTTATTGTTTCGAGATGCTAAGCCTTTTACACCTGGGGAAAGGGCATGGGCCGGCAGCACTTTCCCCCCCAATCCTCATACGATTGCTGGGGCGTTAAGCGAGCTTGTTAACCGGGCAAAGGCAACCAAATTCACCCTAAAAGGCCCGTTTCTTTGCTACCAGGAAACGCTCTACTTCCCGCGACCTTTTAATTGGGTTGGCAAAAATCAATTGGTTCCTGCGTCCTGGCTTGCAGACAACCATCGATGCCGGCAAGCTATTTATGACCGCAATTATCCAGTCCCGTTGTTACTCGATAAAAGTCAGCATTCAACGGAAACTGAAGCGGAATCTGAAGCGGAATCTCGTTTGTATATCAGTCAAGATGTGGTGCTTAAACTTTTAGTCGGCCAACCAACGGAGGAGAAAGATTGGCTATGCAATGCCGGCGAAAATCCTAAGCCTTGGTCGGTGGAAACTCGTCCCCACAATGCGATTGAGCCGGGAACTCGCCAAGTTAAGGATGCTGATGGCTATTTTGTTGAAAATGCAGTGCGATTGCATTCGGGTTGGAGTTTAGCAATTGCGGTTGATGCGAAGACTCACGAAGCGATTCAGGAAATCGGGAAATTAGTAACTCTGCGATTGGGTGGGGAAGGACATCGCGCAATTTTTCAGCGTTGTCCGGTGCTTGATCAGCAGTGGAATAATCTCCAGAAAATTTCCCAAGCTAACTTTGAAAAAGGTAGCAACGAGAAGGCGAGATCCCTAGCCTATCTCGTTACCCCTGGTATATTTGAACGCCAACATGACAGCAACAAAGTCATGTGCCGTGCTTGGCCTTGGGAGTGGGATTTAGCATATCCGGGGAATCCGAAGGCAAGGCGGGGGCATTTGGTGAGTGTGGCGACGGATAAGCCGGTGCCCGTGAGCTGTCGGATTCGGGATCAGGAAGACAATAGCAGCATTCCCGCACCGCAAGTTTTTGCGGCACCGGCAGGCAGTGTTTATTACTTGAATCAACCGCAAATTTTGTTTGCTGAAGATTCCAAGGCTAAGCAGGGGAAAGCTTTAGATAAGGCTAAGCGGTTGCAACAGTTGGGCTATTCAGAATTACTTTGGATTTCTTTTCAATCTCAGTCAATCAACACACAAGCATCATGACGAATTATCTAACTTACACCTATCTTCTCACCCCTCTGCACACAGGAGCCAGTTCTCAAGCCGGCAATCTCATGGGAATTGCGCGGGAAGCTCAAACAGAATTGCCTTATCTGCCTTCTTCTTCACTTCGAGGCAAAATTCGCTCGGTTCTAGAATCTACTCATCCAGATGATGCTGGGGCTTTCTTTGGGGAACGCATTAAAGAGGGTCAGTTGGCAACGGAAGGAGAAGTTTGGTTTGCTGATGCCACGTTGCTGTTATTTCCTGTAGCTTCTTTCAGTCATCAATTTGTTTGGATTACTTGCCCTTTGTGGTTAATTCGCTGGAATCGCTGGTTGCAGAATCCAGAAATGACAACGCTGATTAAAGGGTGGCAAACAAGCCTTGCCGGCATTGATAAAAAAGCGATCTCTTCTATTGCTAGCAAGAAAATTTATTTGCAAGGGGCAGTGCTTCAAGAGGAGGAGATTGAACGTATTCAACCAGATGCTGCTTGCTGGAACTGCTTTGAAGAGATTCCTGATGGCGGGGGAATTCTTGATCTTCATCAGAAATTAGTCATTTTGTCAAATGAGGACTGTGCTTCTTTGGTGGAAACCGGCTTGCAGCGAGAAGTGAGAATAGCCCTTAAGACAGACCAGAAAACTGCTGCTGATGGTTCATTTCGTTCTGAAGAAGCGATGCCTTCAGAAACTATTCTGTTTTTCCCTTGGGGACTGAAGCCGGCTAAAAATCAGGAGAAGACAGAAAAGTGCCGCCAATCTTTAAAAGCAACTCTGAATGATCGGCTGCAATTTGGCGGGTTAGAAGGATTGGGGCGGGGATGGACGTTCAATAAAACTGTGGAAATTAATGTTGAAAAAGGAGAAGCATAAATGTTGAAGCTAGATACCCGTGATTTCAGTCATTCAGCCTATAAGGGCTTGCAAGAAGTGAAAGGAATTGTTGAGTCTAAAAATCATCAAAAGGCAAGTTCTGTGGTGCAAGGGTTGCCTTCTTATCTTTCGACTTGGGGATTGCACCGGCTAGCCGGCGATGGCAAGAAGTATCAATCTGGCGACACAAAATATAAAGGACAAGTTTATCAGCACTTTTTGAAAAAGTTGCAAGAGTTAAGTCAAGTGGCATTTGCTTTTGATGACTGTAGCACTTTGTTTGAAATGGAAATTCACGACTATACTGGCCTAAATCGTTTAGCGATTCAACTAGCCCAAGAGTGGTCATTCTGGGCGGAGCCAATTTTAGGAAAGGCAGAGGAAGTATGAGTTCAAAACCCAATAAATTGGCTAATTCTGCTGACATTTGGCGGGCGTTTATTACGGCTGAGCAAAAAATTAACTCCAAGTTGGGTAAAATATTTGCAGCCGCTACCTACGGAGGCTATGACAGGCCGGTTTTGACGCTTTATTTTGCTGATGAAGCAGCGGAAAAAGCAGCAAGAGGACAAATTCAACCGCTCAAAAATAAACTCAGCTCTCAATTGTTTTGTGAGCAGGTTGTATGCCGCACCGGCACTGCGCCGCCACCAGCAGCAAGCAATCAAGGGCGTTCAGAATCAATCAATCCGGTTAAAAATCAGGGGAATCCTTTACAGGCGCTAAACTTTGCTGAGTTTAAGGAGGTTAAAGGTAAAGAAATCGTTCAGCCGGTATTGGAATCTGCTGTGGGTGCAGAAAAAGATTGTGCCGGCATTTACACAAAGCTCTGCGAACGAACGCTGGCACTGGCTGGAGGAAAAGATAACACCCTCACTATTTCATTTAGCTGGCGGATGCGGGTTGGGGGAACCAGAGGATTTCGGGAATTGTTGCTGCCGGCATTCCATCCAGTTTTTGGCGTTCCCTACATTCCTGCTTCCAGTCTCAAAGGTGCGGCAAAACATTGGGCGAAAAGTCACCATCCCGACCAATCTGAGGTTACAGAATTACTGGGAATGCTGGTGGGTAAAACTGTCAAAGCTGCCAAAATTATATTTCTGGATGCTTTTCCCACAAAACCCTGTTTGAGTGTGGATGTGGCAACTCCCCAGTGGGTTTGGAACAATCAACATGAAGTCAAATACAAACCCGAACCTCATGCCTTGTTGAGTTTAGAACAGCCGCAATTTTTAATCGGTTTACAGGCAACATCCCCGCAATATGCCGATAAAATTGAACTGGTTAAAACTTGGCTGAAAAATGCCCTTGATACCGGCGGCCTTGGTTCCCGTATTAGCGGAGGTTACGGGCGCACGATCAGTCAGGAACCGCAGCTTCCTCACAGTAAAAATTTCAATTTTGAGCTATGGACGCAGGGAATCTATGGCGGGGATCAGCAGAAGCCAGAATTTCGACCAACTGCCTTACGGGGAATTTTGCGCTACTGGTTTCGGGCTGTGGCTTTAGGATTATATGACGCTGAAAATTGTTTAAAGTTGGAAGAAAAGCTGTTTGGCAACTTGGGGCAACCAGGTCAAATTTTGATCAGCACTCGTACGAACCCACCGGCACAGACAAACCCCTATTGTTACACCGGCACTATCTATCTCGAAGCAAGCGAGAAGCGCTATTTGAACCTGGTTGAGCAATTGTTGATTTTAGCCTCTCATTTAGGCGGTGTGGGGCGTGGTTCTCGCCGACCTTTGCATTTGCTGAATGGGAGGATGCGAGGATGTCACTGGACTTTGGACAGGGCGGATTTACCGTTTGAGTTTGATCTTGAACAATGGAAAGGCTTTTTTAAGCAATTGATAGAGGTGTTTAAAACTGTGGAAACACCCATTGGTTCTTACACGAGCAGTCCTGGTGAACCGGGTTCTCGCCGGCAGGATGTATTAGACAAAAATGCTCAAGTCTGGCTGTTGAAATCATCGGCTCAAGTTTCGCCAAAAAAGGTGAAAAATTGGCAAACAGAAGGCAACCAAGATAATGTGCGGGGTTCTGCTTTGAGTTTACTGTATGGAGACACTTGCTTCAAAGGTGAAAATCAAGAAAAACAGGGTAATTCCAATGTTGGGGGAAAACTCGGAACGCCTTCTTTTGTTTGGATTAAGTCGATTTTTCCTGCCGGCACCTCACCTTATCAAGTGGTTACTCTCTTTGGAGTCGATGATAAGGCTCGCCTAAAATTTGCTGAAGCTTTGCAAAACATAGGAGCAAACTTGATTTTTGGAGAAATGCCTTCTAGCGATTCTTCTCATCGTCCGAAACTCAAACGTAAGTAGCGCTGACGCTGATCATTTAGTCAACTGAAAATCATCATTTCAAATTACATCCTTTCAGGTAAAATATGGCAAGTATTGTTGTTTCGTTTGTTGGCAAACAAGATCCTGGTTCCGATAAAACAAAAGAAGACGGATCGATTCTTTCTCTAGTGCGTCATCTGCTGGCGCAAAACTTCACGATTACTCGCGTGATTCTTTTGTACACAAGTAGGGATGACATTACGCCTCTGGCAAACCTTACGAAGGAATGGCTGGGTGAGGAACTCCAGATTTCGGGAGAAATTGTTGACCTGATCCCGGTTGATAAGGCCCTTACTGACGATCCTGTTGATTTACTGGGGGCTGTGCAGGCGGCGCGTCAGGGAATGGAACGTGCAAAGTCTTATTTAACACCGGCAGATCAATTAGAGTTCAATGCTTCTTCAGGAACGCCGGTGATGAAATCGGCGTGGAGTATTTTACAGGCGGCGGGGTATGCGCCGGCAAGTCGTGTTTGGCAGGTACGAAATCCTAGGGAAATGGAGTTGGGACAAGATAGAGTTTTTGAAACGAATGTGGATACTTTGAAAAATGAATTTGACCTGAAGGTTGTTCAGCAACAAATTCTTGATTATAACTACAGTGGTGCTTTGGCAACTCTCAAGGAAACTAAGCTTTCTACTAATATCATTACCGCGCTTTTAGAGTCTGGTCATCACCGGCTCGCTTTTGATTTTAATCGAGCTGATGCGTCTATACAACCTATACGGAGTGAGCTGAATGATAACCGATGGATTGGGGAGATTGCGGCGCTGCGGCGAAAGGAGCAAGGGGCTATACTGGCAGAGCTGTACTTTAAGGCTGTAATTAAGCTGAAAAATCAAGAATATGCTGATTTTTTGGTTCAGGTTGTTGCTTTTCAGGAAAATGCACTGCGGATTTTGATTCAGCAGAAGTTTTTACCTGACGTGAAAAAAGGTTGGAAAGAATGCGAGGAAAAAATTAAGAAAGAAATTAACACCTTTGATGAGGGGAAGCTTTACCAGTATTTAAAAAACTACTGCGTCGAGGAAAATGGTTGGTCACTGCGGTTAGAGGAACAGTATATTCACCGGCTGACGATGATTGCGGTTCTGGAATATTTTCCGGAGTTGGCAAGTTTAGTTGAATCTATCAAATATTTGGGTGGTTATTGCAAGCAGCGGAATGATTCGGTGCATCAGCTTGAGGGGGTTTCTGAAATTGAGAATCAACCGGAGCTTTTAGCGAATTTACGCAAAATTGTGCGGGGAATTACAAAGCTGCCGGCAACGAATCCTTTTGATGATCTCAATCAAACAATCTGCGCTCAGCTTGAAGATTGTCTCCGCCCTTAATTTTTTGGGAGTGTGGTGAGGAAATAAGGGAAGATGGGGGAGAATTGGGTTTACAAGGGTGATTTTTTTTGATTAAACTTGAGAATCATCCTCATCATCTTCCTCCAACTCTGGAGTTTCCCACTCGCTGGGAAGATTATTTGAATGGAAACTGCTTGGCGATTTCTGTGCTTGTGAAGTTGGCGGAGAACGCTTGTTTCCCACTCGCTGGGAAGATTATTTGAATGGAAACTTAGATCCTATCAATTCCTCTCTGAGTAAGGCTTTTAGGGTTTCCCACTCGCTGGGAAGATTATTTGAATGGAAACTGCATTCGGCTTTTTGGGATTCTTCTCTGATGCTTCGGTTTCCCACTCGCTGGGAAGATTATTTGAATGGAAACAAATTTGCCTTTTCAAGATTGCAATTCTCGATTTGGTTTCCCACTCGCTGGGAAGATTATTTGAATGGAAACTTGTCAACCTCTAATTAATTTGATGAGCTTGTAAGTTTCCCACTCGCTGGGAAGATTATTTGAATGGAAACTTGTGAGAGCGGAAATAAACGCAATCCTTACAGGTGTTGGCTTGTTTCCCACTCGCTGGGAAGATTATTTGAATGGAAACTTGCTCACCATCGCGGTAGCCTTCGGCATAACCTTTTCCCACTCGCTGGGAAGATTATTTGAATGGAAAACCGCAGAGGTAGATAAAAGCGTAGATTGCTGTATTGTTTCCCACTCGCTGGGAAGATTATTTGAATGGAAACGTGTACCGCGCCACTTGCACAAAAAGCCAGTGTTTCGGGTTTTCAATGTTTCCCACTCGCTGGGAAGATTATTTGAATGGAAACTTGTCAACCTGTTCATAAACTTGAGCTATCCACCAGATGCGAATAGTTTTCCAATCGCTGGGAAGATTATTTGAATGGAAACGCATATCCTATGACGTTTTCGAGGGTGAAAAACTTAGGTTTCCCACTAGCTGGGAAGATTATTTGAATGGAAACAACTGTGTACCAACACCCACCACTGAACGATTCTCGTTTCCCACTCGGTGGGAAGATTATTTGAATGGAAACTGAATTTCTGCTTTTTGAGTTGTCATTTGTTTGTTGTTTCCCACTCGCTGGGAAGATTATTTGAATGAAAACAAGTCGCCACCAAATATCGAGAACACGAAAGCCAAGCCGGGATGTTTCTCACTCGCTGGGAAGATTATTTGAATGGAAACGGGGGAAAAGCTCCATAAACATAATTCCAAATAATTGGCTGTTTCCCACTCGCTGGGAAGATTATTTGAATGGAAACCATTCCATTTTTGATTGATAGAATCAGGCGATCACACCGTTTCCCACTCGCTGGGAAGATTATTTGAATGGAAACGACTCTTCCATGTTTTTGTCAACTTCTTCTTTACTGTTTCCCACTCGCTGGGAAGATTATTTGAATGGAAACTTTTGCCGGCACAAATGCGTTGAACCAAATATCCATGTTTCCCACTCGCTGGGAAGATTATTTGAATGGAAACTTCCAAATTTCTCGGCTTTCCCTGCGCCGGCGTTCGTGTTTCCCACTCGCTGGGAAGATTATTTGAATGGAAACACCCAATGCTACTCGCACATTCCATTCTCTCTGCAAAGTTTCCCACTCGCTGGGAAGATTATTTGAATGGAAACTGTAACCCTCAATCCCAACCCACCGCCACGACGCCGTTTCCCACTCGCTGGGAAGATTATTTGAATGGAAACCCTAAATGTGATGCGATTGCTAGTGCGCTGTAAGTTTGTTTCCCACTCGCTGGGAAGATTATTTGAATGGAAATTTGAGGTAGGGCGCTTGGCGATTTCAACCTTCAATGTTTCCCACTCGCTGGGAAGATTATTTGAATGGAAACAAGTTGGGGCAATCTTGGGTGATGTCGGCTTCAAAGTTTCCCACTCGCTGGGAAGATTATTTGAATGGAAACGTTAGAAATCGTTGCCTCATTATTGATCTTAATTGAGGTTTCCCACTCGCTGGGAAGATTATTTGAATGGAAACGAGAAATCACAAAACCTCCTCCCAAAAAGTTAGCAAAGAAGAAAATCAGGGCAATCTAGCCCATCGAAACCTCCCGAAACTCCCCAATGCCTTTCAAAAAAAATCATCCATTCACCGGCATCCAAATCACCCTCTTCCTCACCCTCTGCCTGATCACCGGCAGCCTCGCCTTCACCCACCCCTTCTCCCCCAAAGAAGCCTTTGGTTATCCCGGAACTTGCCCAAATTGGCCGGCTTCCACCCTCACCTTCCTGGGAACCGCCGCCAACCCCACCTCAAAAGTTTGGTTCACCGGCATCAATGGAATTCTGGGAGAAATCTTCTATCCCTCCGCCGACAAACCGGCAACCGTAGACTGGCAATTTTTAATCGGTGATGCCAATAAAACTTGGGTGGATGAAGAAAAGCAAGACACCACCCATCAAGTCAGATTAAATCACCCCCATTCCCTCGCTTGGAATCTCACCAACACCGCCAAAAATAACCACTATCAAATCCAAAAAACCATCTTCACCGATCCCACCCGCAACAGCTTAATTCAGCAAATCACCTTCACCGCCTTAACCGGCACCTTAAAAGATTACAACCTTTACACCTTATATCATCCCGCCATATCCAATAATGGCAAAGCCACCACAGGTTCCCACACAACCGACAACGGCAAAAACATATTAATTGCTCAAAACGCCAATAGCGGTGAAACCTCAGCCTTAGCCAGTTCCTTAAACTTCCAACCCCAGACAATTTCTGCCGGCTTCGTCGGCTATAGTGACGGCTGGCAAGATTTAAAAGGTGGCAAAATTGACAACACCCTGAACTGGAAATTTGACACCGCCACCAATGGAAATATCGCGCAAATCGCCCAATTCGATCTCAGCGATTATCCCCATCAAAAATCCATCACTTTTCACTTAGTTCTCGGCTTTGGTGACAGTGAAACCAGCGCCAAAGCCGCAGCCGCCGGCACCCTTGGCGATAACATTTCCACCCTCCTTTCCACCTACAACAGCCAATGGAATTACTACACCGATCATCTCAATTCCTTTGACAACACAGCCGATCAACAGTATTACCTTGCCGCAATGGTATTAAAAGCCTCCCAAGACAAATCCTCCGGCGCAATGGTTGCTGGTTTAGGGAATCCTTGGGGAGAATCAAATTACTCAATTTGCACACCCTTTGGCGTGGAAATGCAAGGCGGATATCATTTAATTTGGCCGCGAGATTTATATAAATTTGCCAGCGCTTTAATCGCTGCCGGTGACAGAGAAACAGCTAACTCCGCCTTAAATTGGTTATTCAATAAAAGTCAACAACCAGACGGACATTTCCTGCAAAATGCCTTCGCCGATGGCACCCCTTATTGGAATAGCATCCAAATGGATCAAACCGCCTTTCCCATCATTCTCGCTTGGAAATTAGGCCGAAACGATCCCCAAACTTATCTCAAACATATCAAACCCGCCGCTGATTTTATCGTCAAAAATGGCCCTTGGACACAACAAGAACGCTGGGAAGAAAATGCCGGCTACTCTCCCGCCACCATCGCCGCCGAAATAGCCGGTTTAGTGTGTGCCGCAGACATCGCTAAACTCAACGGAGATACCCCCACCCAGCAACACTATTTAGCCACCGCAGATTACTGGCAAAGCCTGGTAGAAACTTGGACATTTACCACCACAGGTTCTATCGGCAACGGCAACTATTATCAACGAATTGATGATAACGGCAACCCCAACGACGGACATCTTTTAAACATCAGTAACGGCGGCGGTTCCTACGACGAACGCAGCATCGTTGACACCAGCTTTTTAGAATTAGTTCGTCATGGCGTAAAAGCTTGGAATAATCCCTATATTTTATCATCCCTACCGGCAATCGATTCCACCATTAAACAAACCCTTCCCAACAAAGGCGAAGCCTGGTTTCGATACAATCACGACGGCTACGGCGAAACAGCAGCCGGCGCAGATTATACAGGTGCCGGCATCGGGCGTTTGTGGCCAATATTCACCGGCGAACGCGGTCATTATGCGATTGCCGGCGGCGAAAAAGCCGACACTTACTTAGCCACCCTAAGAGCATTTGCCAACGATTCTTATATGATTCCCGAACAAGTTTGGGATCTCAACGCTCCCTCCCAATTTACCCCAGGAACCCCCACAAAATCCATGACACCTCTTTCCTGGTCAATGGGAGAATACATCACCCTCCTAGCCTCAAATCACAGCGGAAAAGTAATCGATATGCCCGCAATTGTTCATCAGCGTTATGTTACCAACGCTTACAAACCCCAACAAAATTATCCAGTTGATTATAATAAAACCGCTGCCGCACAAGGCAAAGCCTTAACCATTTATTACAAAGGTTCCTTAGCCAACGCCTCCCAAGTTAAATTGCACTGGGGTTACAACAATTGGCAATTCATTACAGATAAACCCATGATCAAGCGAACCGATGGATTTTGGGAAACAACCCTTTCACTGCCAGTAACAGGAACCACCTTAAACTTTGCGTTTACCGACGGCAAAACATGGGATAATACCGGAAAAAATTGGAATCAAACAATTGCAACCGGCACCTTTCAACCAATCAACACCCCCATCGATATTTGGCCAAATCCCGTCATATCCGGACAACCGCTCAAAATTTATTACAAAGGTTCACTTGCCGGTGCTGCAACTGCAATCACCCTGCACTGGGGTCATAATGGATTTAAAAACCCAACAGACGTACCCATGAAAAAAGAAGCCGGTGATTACTGGACAACAACAATAAACCTACCAGAAACAAGCACATTAAACCTCACCTTCCTCAACCAATCCCAAGAATGGGATAACAATAATTTAAACAATTACAACTACACAACCTCACAACGCTAACCTTATCTACATCCTTCCACAACTACCCACAAACAAACTATCCTCTTCATCTGCGTTTATCTGCGTGCATCTGCGGTTAAAAATCTTAATCTGCCGGCACCCACAAACAAACTATCCTTTATGCCTAACGGCACGCTGCGCTATCATCTGCGTTCATCTGCGTATGGCTAACGCCACGCTGCGCTATCATCTGCGGTTAAAAATCTTAATCTGCCGGCACCCACAAACAAACTATCCTTTCCATCTGTATTCATCTGCGTTTATCTGCGTTCATCTGCGGTTAAAAAATCTTCCTTACTCATCCGCAGAACCAAATGACGAAAACGCCAACTTAAAATACCACTCGCAAAAGCCAACCCCAAAGCCAAACCACCCCACAAACCAACCCCACCCCAATCCAGATAAATACCCATCATATACCCACTAACAAAGCCCACAATCCAGTAAGCAAAAACCCCAATCAACATAGGAACCCTCGTATCCTTTAATCCCCGCAAAGCGCCGGCAGCAATCACTTGAATGCCATCAAATATTTGAAACATCGCGGCGACTCCTAAAAGAGAAATCGCAAGTTTAACAACCTCTAAATTTTCTGGAGCTTTAACATTCAGATAAATCCCAACAATTCTCTCAGGAAATATCCAAAAAATCACAGCCATCATTCCCATAAAAATCGCACCGATAGCAATGCCGACATATCCCGCTTGTTGAGCGCCCTTCGGATCATTTTTCCCAATGCTTTGCCCAACCCTAATCGTCGTGGCATAGGAAATTCCAACCGGCACCATAAACGTCATGGCAGCAGTCTGCAAAGCGATTTGATGTGCCGCTAAAGTAACCGTTCCTAAATATCCCATCAAAAAAGTCGTCGCTGCAAACAATCCCGCCTCAAATGTAAATAGCAGCCCAATGGGCCAGCCAATTTGAAAGATTTCCCAAAATGTTCGACGATTAAACTGATGAAAATAAGGAAAAATCTGGTAACTTTTGAAATGTTCATTGAAACTCACAAAACCGACTGCCGTGGCAAACATCACCCAGTAACTCAGTGTGCTTCCCCATCCAATGCCGGCTAAACCGAGAGCCGGTAAACCCCATAAACCGAACATGAGGACATAATTTGCTGCAACATTTAAAAACACGCCGCCTACCATAATCACCATCACAACTCTAGGCCGGTTAAGCGCGGAAACTACATTTTTTAAAACAGCAAATCCCATGCTTGCAGGGAATCCCCAAACAATCGCACGGAGATAACTTTCTGCTAAAATAACATTGCTGGGTTCTTGACCAAACTGCCGCAAAATTGGCCCCATATTCCAAATTAACAGCATAAAGGGAATAGATAAGGCAATTGATAGCCAAAGTCCCTGTACGGCAACACAACTCACTTGCTTTGATTCGCCGGCACCATCCGCAACTGCCGCGAGAATACCAACAGAAGAAACAATGCCGGTGCTAATTAACATCAATGCAGAGAAAGTGACTGCACCCAAAGCACCGGCAGCTAAACTTTGACTTCCCAGTAACCCCATCATGACTGTGTCGAAAAAGTTAGTGCCGGCTTGTGCGAGTTGTGCCGCCGCTAAAGGAATCGCCAGTAACAGACAAGCTTTAGCTTCGGCTAAGACTTTTGATATAAACCTAAGGTTTCTAAAGCTTAGTTTTTTGGAAAACATGGATCAAATTAACAAAAATCTTCAAAGCCAACTTTAAATTATTACTCAAATCAAGTTTATCTGTGTCTACCTGCCGGCAGACTATCCTCAACATCTTTGGTTAACAAAAAATCAAATTTTAAAAACTTAGTTCAAGAAATTGATAGTTTTTAATAAACAAGGGTATTCAATAGTAATTTATTTTGAGAGATATGTTAAAATATTTATCCTGAATTATTAATTTTAACATAAATAGTCAGGACTTCTGCAATCGAGTGCCGGCAGAAAAGTTATAGTAGAAAAACCCACAGTGAACATAGCTCAAGATGAGTGCATTTGCTCCCGCTTACGTTCTTGCCCTAGACCTCGGAACCACCGGCAACCGCGCCATCCTGTTTAATCGGGAAGGAAGCGTCGTTAGTTCTGCTTACAAAGAGTTAACGCAATATTACCCCCAGCCCGGTTGGTTAGAACACGATCCGAGAGAAATTTGGCTAGATACCTGTTGGGCAATGCAAACAGCTTTGCAGAAAGCGGGAGTCACTGCAAAAGATGTCGCAGCAATTGGGTTAAGCGTACAGCGAGAAACCTGTCTTTTGTGGGATAAAATAACAGGGCGACCGCTGTATAATGCCATCGTTTGGCAAGACCGGCGCACTGCACCCCTGTGTCAACAATTAACTGAGCAAGGTCATGCAGTAGAGATTTACGAACGCACCGGCTTATTTATTGACGCCTATTTTTCCGCCACAAAAATAGCTTGGTTGCTCGAACATATTAAGCAGGAATATCCGCCGATTGACCTCGATAATATAATTGCCGGCACCATCGATACCTGGATTCTTTGGAATCTCACCGGCGGCAAAACCCACGCCACCGATCACAGCAATGCCAGCCGCACAATGCTAATGAATTTGGCTGAGCAAGATTGGGATAAAAAATTGCTAGAATTATTTGAAATTCCCCCGCATTTCATGCCAGAAATCCAGGCATCTTTGGGACTCTTCGGACACACTCTAGCAGAATTATTAGGCGCAGAAATTCCCATCACAGCCATTTTAGGAGATCAGCAAGCCTCACTCTTCGCTCACGGTTGTGATCGTCCGGGTTTGTCAAAATGCACCTACGGAACCGGCAGCTTTTTAGTCGCTCATACCGGCAACAAAGTCACACGTTCTCAATACCAACTTCTCTCAACAGTTGCCTGGACACAGATAGGAACCGATCAAAAAATTCAAACCGGCTATGCTTTAGAAGGCAGTATGTTTACCACCGGCGCTTGCGTGCAGTGGTTGCGAGATGGCATTAAACTGATTACAGCGGCGGCTGATACTGAAATGATGGCGCAGCGAGTCGCTGATAACGGAGGCGTTTACTTTGTGCCGGCACTCAGCGGTTTAGGCGCACCCCATTGGGATATGAACGCCAGAGGCGCATTTTTTGGCATCACCGCCGGCGTACAGCGAGAACATCTCGTGCGTTCCGTAGTCGAGGCGATCGCTTTCCAAGTTAAAGAAGTTGTCCAGGCAATTAATCAAGATAGCGGCACAGATATCACCACTTTAAAAGTAGACGGAGGAGCGTGTCAAAATAACTTTTTAATGCAATTTCAAGCCGATGTTTTAGGGATACCCGTGGAACGTCCCGTCCTCCTCGATGCTTCCGCTCAAGGCGCTGCTTTTGCTGCCGGTTTAGCCGTTGGTTTTTGGAAAGATTATACAGCGCTAACAGATTCTTGTCAAATTGACAAAACGTTTTATCCAGGTGCAGGAATGATGCCGGCGCAGGAAAGTTTCAGCAAGTGGTGTGAAGCGGTTAAAAGATCGAAATCCTGGGTTCAATAACGAATTTTTAGAATGGCCGGTATTAAGAAATTAAGAAGTAAAAAATATCGCACTTATTATGAAGTGATGGTGATGTAATGGATGAGTTAGAGCAATCGTATAGAATTCTCGGCCTTGAACCTGGTGCTTCTGTTGAAGAAGTGAATCAAGCCTATAAAGACTTAGTGTTTGTTTGGCATCCTGATCGCATTCCTAAAGATAATCCCAGGCTGCAACAAAAAGCTGAAGATAAATTAAAAGAAATTAACCATGCGCGGGATAAATTGCGCTCAGCCAGACGACAAGGTAAAACTCAAAAAAGTCAGCCACAGTCAAATTCAAATAAAGAGCGCGAACCCTCACGTTCTTACTATCAAAGAGAAAGGCAAAAATCCTCTCAATATTCATCTCACTATTCCTCTGAACCTCAATATCAAGAAAAAAAACCGAGTTCTGATTTGAGTGGACGAGATTTTAAGGGAGCAAATTTGCAAGAAAGGGATCTATCAGGAAGAAATTTGAGTGATGCAAATTTGAGTGATGCAAATTTAAGTGATGCTTTTATGCACAAAGTAAATTTGAATGGAGCAAATTTGGAAAGAGCAAATTTATTCCGAGCAAATTTGCTGCAAGCTTCTCTCAAAAATGCAAATTTACGAGACGCTAATTTAGTGGGAGCCGATTTCAGTGGAGCTGATCTCAGCGGAGCCGATCTCAGAGGCGCAAAAGTCGGATCGAGAGATCGAATTTTGGTAAAATTAACTGGAGCAAAGTTAACCGGAGCAATTCTGCCTGATGGGACAATTCACGCCTAAACTGATAGTTAGATAAAGGCGTAAGAGTTACAGAAGATAGTTTTTTGTTTCTCTAGCTTATTTATTTGCTAACAGTATTTTTGCTCGAAAAATACAAACTTTTGTTTCATAATCTATTTAACGTTGTCACCTTAAAATCAGGTTTTCTTAAACCTAGCTACCGGGAAATAAATAACCGCTGTCAGGCAGTTCGGTCTCGCTGATTATCGCCAGTTGGAGCGCTTCACTGATTCGACAGGACGTGTAGTAGCAAATAGCCCAAAGCAATTTGTACTTGGGCTGCGAACTGGCAAGCAGCTTCTCGAACTGGTCACTCCATAAAATTGTAGATTGGCCGTTGCGGTTGTTCTTCACAAAATAACACCAGTGTTGCTCTTTTGATATTAGAGCAATAGCGGAATCCTTTCACTGTAAGCGCTTGCAACGGAAAATGCTAAGTAATCAGTCAAGCTTATGAATGGAGCGGGCTGTCTGCAACGGAAAATCAAGCATTCCAGCTATTCCTATAAGGAAAATCTATATGGCTCTGATATTTGAGAGGCCACATCAAACTCAAAAGTTGCTCTAACGGAATGGGATAATTTTGGATAGCTTCAGGGTGGCAGCCCCAACCCTTTATCCCTTACAGCAAGGAACAGCAATGCCATTTGAACCATTGGAAGATGCCGAGAATATTCTTGAGATATACAGTCCGGGTGAAATCCGCCTCTCGTTAGAGAGAATTCAAATAGTAAGCAGGCTGATAAAAAGTCTAGATAATCTTTTCTTGAACAGTGTAATAGCTGACAAGCGTTTGACAGATGAGGGTAGGCCAGCAAGACTCCTAAAGCTCGGAAGCTCTCAATGGGTCAAAGGAAAAATTAGGCTCAGGCTTCTTTTTGAATTTTGCCCTGATGAACCCGAAACTCCAGCTCTCCCTGCCTCCGGGCTAGATGAGTTTCGTCAGTAACCGTGCGTCAGTAATGATTTAGCGTTTGACCAAGTGTAACAATTTTGGATGACTTCGCGGGTGGCAGCCCCAAGCCTCTATCCCTTACAGCAAGGAACAGCAATGCCATTTGAACAGTTGGAAGGAGAGGAACACGTCTTCTCTACAGAAGAATCAGGGGTTGTTATTACTGGTAACAATCCTGCTAAAGTTCACATAACAGGTAGCTTATCAAAGTTTTTAAGTGATTCTTTAACGCGTCAGGTGACAGGGCAACCAGCCTGGATGGCTGAGGGTGTAGAAAGCCGACTTTTAAAAGTTGGTGCTTCTTCTTGGGTTAAAGGAAAAATTAGGTTCAAAATAGTGTTTGAGTTTTGCCCTGATGAACCAGCAGGGATACCTGAGCTAGAAGAGTTTCGTCAATGACTCGCCGGAAGAAGGGCTGCGGCAAACCACAGAGCCTAAAGTAACAATAAACGGCTATGTCTACCACTGTTTTAGTCCCCGCAAGGGGAGGAGTAATGCAACCAATCACTACTTAAGCGTAGATGATTAACATAACTCAGTGAAAATAAAGCGTAAGTGCCCAATACTTCGACTTCGCTCAGTACAAGTGCCCCATGCCCCATGCCCTCCCTTAATAATATGAATCGCCGGCGCTGGTTTTTGCTCCTTGTAAGCCTTGTGTTGATCGTGCTTTCCTGGTGGGGAATTGCGGCGGCGCGGAATGGGCTGATCGTGCGATCGCTCGAACGAGAGGGAGTGCCCCTGCTTTACATGGCACCCCAAGAGGCGCAGAAAGCACCGGCAGTGTTAGTGGCGCACGGGTATGCCGGCTCAAAGCAGTCGATGCTAGGCTACGCTCACGTTTTGGCACACAGCGGCTATGCTGTAATGCTGTGGGATTTTGTAGGTCACGCAGCCAACCCAGCATCCTTCCCAGCATCCTTGCCAGTATCCTTAGAACACGGTTCGCTGCAACGGGATCTCGATATTGCAGCCGCCGCGCTTGTGGAACAGCCCGAAGTCGATCCCGCACGTTTGGCGCTGCTGGGGCATTTAATGGGTGGCGGTGCAGTCATGAGAGCCGGCATCGCAAATGTCAACCGCTTTGCCGCAACCGTCGCAATTTCGCCCACCAGCGCAAATGTCACACCGGCAGCGCCGCGCAACCTGCAACTGCAAGCCGGCAGCTGGGAAGGCCGGTTTGTTGAGAATACACAGTGGATGTTAAGAGCTGCCGGTGGCGAAAATCCAAATTTTGCTCAAGCAAGGGCGCGATCGCTTCAAATCATTCCGAATGTAGCGCACATCACAATTCTTTTCAGCAACGCCAGTCACCAAGCTGCCAAAACATGGCTCAATGCCGCGTTCAATCTGCCAAACACCGACAACTATACAGATCGGCGCATGATTTGGTATGCCTTGCACTTAGGGGCATGGTTGCTTTTGCTGAGCGCAATTTCGCCAATATTAGCAGATCCCACCTTTGCGGCGAGGGCGAGGGTGCGTCCTCTCAAAAGCTGGGGAGGATTGCTTTTAGCCCCTGTTGCGGCAATCGGTGTACTAACATTAGCCAGTCGAACCAACAGCCCTGAGAACCTAGAAGGCTTGTTGGTAGTAGGAGGCTTGTTGGTAGGCGGTGCTGTCGCCCTGTGGTTTTTGGTCGGCGGCGTCGTTTGGCTGACATTCCTCGGTCGTTTGCCGCGTCCCACCCTGCGAAATGCCCTTTTAGGTGTGGCGCTGTTTGCGCTGCTTTGGGTGGCATTTGGAGCAATGGCACAGGTGGTTTGGTTGCAATGGTGGCTGATTCCGGCACGATTAAAATTATGGCCGGTTTTATCCTTGGCTTGTTTCCCTTGGTTTTTGGCTGCCGGTTTATCGCAACAAGATGCTGGAGTTGGAAACCGAATTTTATGGTGGCTGGGGCAAAGTGTGGCGCTGGTGGGAGGTTTCTTTTTAACCTGTTACCTCGTTCAACTTGGTTTTATGTTTTTATTGCTGCCGGTTTTTCCTGTCATCATTGCCATTCTTTCATTGGCTGCTGCCCAAGTTAATGAAGCGTGGAGTTATGGAATTGGAAGTGCGCTTTTCTTCGGCTGGATTTTAGCAGCCGGTTTTCCCTTAGCTGGTTAATGAATGCTTAATCAAAGACAGCACAATTAGACAAAATCTATTTATACTGCTGTTTGAGAAAAGTGAGACTTTAGCAGCACGTTCATTGAATCAGGGATCAGAACTTACGATCACTTCCAAGCTAGACCAGCGTTCGCGCAACACACCGGCAAGCGCCCGCAACCCCCACTCCTCACACCGGCGATGACCGGCTGCAACCACCGCAATGCCGGTTTCCCGCACAGCCGATAAAGCCGGCTTCCGCAACTGGCCGGTGATGTAGATCTCAGCACCCCGCAATGCCGCTTCCCGCACCAGTGCATCAGTCATTGCCCCCATTACAGCCACCCGACACAGGTTATTCTGGGTGCCGGCAAAAATTTCCTCAGAACCTCCAAAAACTTCATTTAAACGCTCACAAAAAATAGGAAATTTCGCTAGAGTAATTTCCCCTATCATTCCAATTGGTCGCCCTTCTTTTTCCCCTAATACTTCTAATTCCGATATCCCCAAAACTTCAGCTAGACGGGGATTAAAACCAAGCGTTAGGCGTTCATCAAAAGCCAAATGATAGGCCACAATGCCGATATCTGGTGTGAGTTGTCCCGCTTCAAGTTTCCAAGGCCGGTGTAAAAACAAAGCATCTAATTGTTGTTCTTTCGTCCAATTTTTTAACTGCATCCCAGGCTCTAATGCTAACCCGAAGCGGCGAACCGGCCTTGAGGAGTGGTGATAGATTCCCCCTCTTTCTTTCTCTTCAAAACGATTAACCGCAAAAAAACTGTCTAAAAACTGTGCTATATTTTCTAAAACAATCATCAAAAGTAGCCGGTAATATTTAAAGCGCTAAATCTAAACCGCCCAACTTAAATATAAACTACCAAAGCGGCCAGAAATCCAGGAACAACAACTATGAAAAGTGAAACCATCGAGCTTTTATCCAGTCGGGAGTTAGACAAAATGCGAACGGCTGGGCGTTTGGCTGCCGAACTCCTCTGCTATCTTGAACCGCTGGTAAAACCTGGAGTCAGCACCCTAGAACTCAACGACGAAGCGGAACGCTGGACAAAAGCACAGGGAGCTAAAAGCGCTCCGCTCGGTTACAAGGGTTTTCCCAAGTCTATTTGCACGAGCATTAACGAAGTGGTTTGTCACGGCATTCCCAACGCCAAGCAAATTCTTCAAGACGGTGACATTATTAATATCGATGTCACCCCAATTGTTGATGGCTATTACGGCGACACCTCGAAAACATTCTTCGTTGGAACGCCTTCCCCTTTGGCGAAAAAGCTTGTCGAAGTAACCCACGAGTGCCTGAAAAGAGGAATTGCTGAAGTTAAGCCAAACGCTCGCATTGGAGATATTGGTGCCGCAATTCAAGAGTATGCTGAGGCAGAGGGCTTTTCCGTCGTACGAAACTTTGTCGGGCATGGGGTTCACCGCGTTTTTCACACTGCCCCTGAGATTCCCCACTACGGGAAACGGGGAACCGGCAAGCGTTTGAGAGCCGGCATGGTTTTCACAATCGAACCAATGATCAATGAAGGCACTTGGGAAGTCGATGTGCTTGAGGATGGTTGGACTGCTGTCACCCAGGATCGCAAGCTTTCCGCCCAGTTTGAGCATACTGTGACGGTTACGGCAGATGGGGTTGAGATTCTGACGCTGCCGGATAGGGGTTAGGGGCATTGGGCATGGGGCATGGGGGATTGGGCATGGGGCATTGGGCATTGGGCATGGGGGCGAGTTTTCTAGAAACCGGCCCCTATAGTCGCAGGAGAGAAAGGGTTCCTTCCTTTTCTAAGCCATCACCGGCGTGCCTTGCTTTTGCTGGGCCAATTCTTGAAGCCGACGAATGCGTTCTTCTGTTGGTGGGTGAGTCAGGAAGAGGGACTGCAACCCTTTTTTAGATGTGGGATTGACAATTAGCAGTGACGACATCGTTGGGTTGCCGTTCATGGGGATCTGGTGGCCCATTTCTTCTAGCTTCTGTAGCGCACTGACAAGTCCTAGGGGGTTGCCGGTGATTTCAGCGGCACCCAAGTCAGCGGCATACTCTCGCGTCCGAGAAATCGCCATCTGAATTAAACCGGCAGCAACCGGCGCTAAAACAATTAAAAATAGTGTACCGAGTGCGTTTCCACCCCGCCGATCATCCCGCGTTACCGGCCCGTAAAGCGCCCCAAATGTTAGAATCCGCCCAGCAAATGTCAGTGCACCGGCAATCGTGCCGGCAACTGCCCCAGTTAGGGTGTCGCGGTTGCGAATGTGGGTCAGTTCGTGTGCTAAAACGGCTTCAAGTTCCTCAGGCGAAAGTAATTCTAAAATCCCTTGTGTAACTGCCACTGCCGCGTGTTCCGGATCTCTGCCGGTGGCAAAGGCATTTGGAGATTTTGTGGGGACGATAAATAATTTTGGCATTGGAATGTCGGCACGTTCGCTCAAAGAAGCGACCATATCGTACAGTTCCGGTGCTTCTTGACGCTCTAGTGGCTGAGCGCGATAGGCCATTAACACAGCTTGATCCGAATAATACCAAGAGCTAATACTGCTGAAGGCTGCAAAGGCCAAACCGAGATAAAGTCCCTGCTCATTACCCACTAAATAATAGCCACCGAGAACCAAAAGACCGCTCAGCAGTCCCAGCAGCGCCGCTGTTTTGATTTGATTGATCCCACGCATAATTTTTCGTTTGTGATTGTTAAGATTTTTTTCCTGATTACTTTTAAGTTCTCAGATTTCGGTGGGATTGCGTCTCTACCCCATGAATGAAATGCCTCTGCGACTGCCGGCAGAACTACAGGATGAGCCGGCTCTAGCCCTGCGAAGTTGGGATAACCTGACAGTGGAATCCAACCCGTGAGGCAATATGTTCATCACCTTAATTGCAGACTACGGCATCGGCGATCCCGCATTTGCAGAGGTTACACAACGTCTTTTAATGGCACTACCGGCATCACAAGTCCACTGCCTCTCCGTGCCGGCGTTCAGTACCCTGGCAACCGGCTTCTGGGTCGCGCAACTTGGCCTTAATCCTGGCCCAGAGGAACGTTTGATTTATCACAACTGCGCCCCCCGCAAAGACGATCCAGAAGCGCGGCAAAATAATGAAGGAGAGGGTTTGACCTATGCCTTGCTGCCCAATGGCGTGAAAGTTGTGGGAGTCTTTGCCGGCTACACTTTTTCCTTCATCAAAGACCATGCACAAGAAATTCGTAATGTCAAGGTTTCCAGAGGCGGTTCTCAGTTTCGTTCACGAGATGTATTTCCCACTGCAGCTACCGATATTGCCAAAGGTGATAGCAGCCTTTTGGGAGAGCGTTTGAAACCCGACCAAATCGTCTCCGCACCCAACGATCGCATCGCCTGGATCGATGGCTACGGCAACATCAAAACCACTATTCCCGCCGACACTCTCGACCTGAAACCCGAAACTAAGGTCGCGATTCGTGTGGGAGATGTGGTGAGTGATGCAATTTATACCGATGGCACCTTCGATGTGCCGGAAGGGACTCTGGCTTTCGCACCGGGGAGTTCTGGTTGGGACGCTGCCGATGGGAAACAACCGATTCGCTGGATGGAGCTGTTTTTGCGAGGCGGTAGTGCCTGGAATCGCTTTGGCAGACCCCGCGTGAACCAGTTGGTGACTCGCCTTGGTTAAAGTTTTGCAGCCGGTGTCTGACGGATAGCTACACTTCCCCAGACTCACTACCCATCAGAACTTAAGGCCCAGCACAGGCGGCGTTGAGGGGATCTGTCTCACCCCTCAGCACTCACCCACTTCCCACTCAGGACTCAGAACTGGGCACTCAGGACTAAATCAGGCGGCTTCTACCCCATTGTCTAATACGGCTCTCCTCACTGCCGGCAGTCCCTCTAGAGCGGTACATTAAATCAAGAAGTAAACAAAATGTTACAGCGTTAGATTTTGAGAGTCTCCCCCCTGCTCCAAACAGCGAATTTGGGCCGTAGCTCCAAAAATTTGAGAGGAATTAGCCATGTTTGAACGCTTCACAGAAAAATCTATTCGGGTGATTTTGCTAGCCCAAGAGGAAGCACGTCGCCTCAAACACAACTTTGTCGGAACAGAGCAAATCCTCTTGGGTATCATTGGCGAAGGAACCAGTAATGCCGCAAAAGTGCTGAAAGAGCAGGGCGTTAACCTGAAGGATGCACGGGTTGAGGTGGAAAGAATTATTGGTCGGGGTGCCGGCTTTGTGCCCTCAGAAATTCCGCTGACGCCTCGCGCCAAGAGCATTTTTGAGACATCTTTGAAAGAAGCGAATTTGTTAGGGCATAACTACATCGCCCCCGAACACATTCTGCTGGCACTGCTGCAAGAGTCTAAAGGTGTGGCAGGAAAAGTCCTGGAAAACTTGGGCGTTGACATGACGCAGTTGCAAGCGCAAGTGATTGAGGAACTCTCAGACGTGCCGGCATCCGTCCCCACCGCCGCCGGCAGCCAGAATAGCAGCAGCCGCACCAAAGCCCCTACCCTGGAAGAGTTTGGCACCAATCTCACCAAGCAGGCAGCCGAAGGCAAACTCGACCCGGTTGTAGGACGCGAGGCGGAAATCGAGCGGGTGATTCAAATTCTGGGTCGTCGTACGAAGAATAATCCCGTCTTAATTGGCGAACCGGGAGTCGGTAAAACGGCAATTGCCGAAGGTATGGCCCAGCGTATTGTCAGCAAGAACGTCCCCGACATTCTTGAGGACAAGGAAGTGATCATGCTGGATATGGGTTCGCTGCTAGCCGGCACTCGTTTCCGGGGTGAGTTTGAAGAACGCCTCAAGACGATTATGCAAGAGGTTCGCAGTGCCGGCAACATTATCCTAGTGATTGATGAAATCCACACGTTGATCGGTGCCGGTGGATCAGAAGGTGGTATTGATGCTGCCAATATCCTCAAGCCGGCATTAGCACGGGGTGAATTGCAGTGCATTGGCGCAACCACCCTGGATGAGTACCGCAAGCATATTGAGCGCGATGCCGCCTTAGAACGCCGGTTCCAGCCGGTGAAAGTTGGCGAACCCAGCGTTGCGGAAACCATTGAAATTCTCTTCGGGTTGCGCTCAACTTATGAAGAACACCACAAACTGACCATCTCTGATGAAGCGATAGATGCTGCTGCCAAGCTTTCAGATCGCTACATCAGCGATCGCTTCTTGCCGGATAAAGCCATCGACTTGATTGATGAAGCCGGCTCAAGAGTCCACCTGATGAACGCCCAGGTATCACCGGCAATGAAGGCGCTTAAGCAAGAACTGCCGAAAGTGACGAAAGAAAAAGAAGCGGCGGTGCGGGATCAAGACTTTGATAAAGCGGGACAGTTGCGAGATCGCGAACTAGAACTGCAAGCTGAACTCAAAGCCGCTGCCAATAGCAAACCCGAAGTCACCCAAAAGCCAATTGTCACCGAAGAAGACATCGCCGACATTGTCGCCAGCTGGACAGGCGTGCCGGTGAGCAAACTTACCGAGTCTGAATCTGAAAAGCTGCTGCACATGGAAGACACTCTGCACCAGCGTCTTATCGGGCAAGAAGAAGCGGTAACAGCCGTTTCTCGCGCCATTCGTCGCGCACGAGTTGGCTTGAAGAACCCCGACCGGCCTATCGCCAGCTTTATCTTCTCCGGGCCAACCGGCGTTGGGAAAACCGAGCTAACCAAAGCCTTGGCTGCCTATTTCTTCGGTTCAGAAGAAGCGATGATCCGACTCGATATGTCGGAATTCATGGAACGCCACACCGTCTCCAAACTCATCGGTTCCCCTCCCGGATACGTGGGTTATGACGAAGGTGGCCAGCTAACTGAAGCCGTACGCCGGCGTCCTTACACGGTGGTGCTATTCGACGAAATCGAAAAAGCTCACCCCGATGTCTTCAATATGATGCTACAAATCCTTGAAGACGGACGCTTAACCGATGCCAAAGGTCGTACAGTAGACTTCAAAAATACTCTACTGATCATGACCTCTAATATCGGGTCTAAGGTGATTTCCAAAGGCGGCGGCGGTTTAGGTTTCGAGTTTGCAGAAAGCCAAACAGACGCGCAGTACAACCGCATTCGTACTCTGGTGAATGAAGAACTCAAGCAATATTTCCGACCTGAGTTTATCAACCGGCTCGATGAAATTATCGTCTTCCGTCAGTTAAGCAAGGATGAAGTCAAACAAATCGCAGATATCTTGCTGCGCGATGTCTTTAGCCGGCTATCTGAGCAAGGCATCATTTTAGACGTAACTGAACGGTTTAAAGACCGCTTAGTTGAGGAAGGTTACGATCCCAACTATGGTGCTCGGCCCCTGCGCCGCGCGATTATGCGTCTGTTAGAAGATGTTCTTGCCGAAGAACTCCTTGCCGGCCACATTAAAGAAGGCGATAGTGCCATCGTTGATGTGGATGAAAACGGTCAAGTTAAGGTGGTGCCGGCTGACTCCCACGAACAGCTACCGCAATTAGCCTTATCTCGTTAAGCAGTCCGATCCTGATGTAGAGACGTTGCACATAACGTCTCTACAAACCATCCCAGTTTCACTGGATATATACCACAAATAAACGCAGATGAGCCTTGAATTCATCTGCGTTTATCTGCGTTTATCTGCGGTTAAAAAAAGATGCCGGCTGCTCACAAATAGTCGAACCGGCGAACATAGCCACTCACTCGATTAGACAATAACACCGGCTTGATTAATCGTCTCTTGCACTATCAGTGAAATAATTCCATCGGTGTAAGTTGTAAAACCATTGGCACTGCTACTGGTAAAGCCGGCAAAATTACCAGAGACAACATCACCGGCATTTCCTAAAACCCGCAAGGTGCTTGTGGTTTCAGAAAGATTTCGTAAGTCGCTGACATTAAGCGTGAAAATGTTATTGCCAGTGCCGGTGATATCAATAATTTCAACCCCGGCAATTTTGATATCTGCAACGGTGGTTAAATCAAGATTAAATGTGCCATCAAGACGGAGGGTATCGGTTCCTAAACCCCCGTCAAGGCGTTTAAAGGTGAGATCGCTGATGCCGAGAATGTCATCCCCAGCACCACCATAAAGCACATCAGTGCCCCCATTGCCGGCTATCGTATCATTGCCTTGAGCGCCAATCAGGACATCGGCGGCGGTGGTGCCGGTGAGGTTGTCGTTGCCGGTTGTGCCTTGCTGGGTGACGCTGCCGGTGAAATCCCCCCCAAATATCACATAGGATTTGCCAGGAAGGTTAAGATTGATCCTTCGTTCGGCCCCATAAGGAGCGCCGATAACTAAGTCAGCAAAGCCATCCCCGTTCACATCGCCTCCCCCACTGACTGAAGTGCCGGCATGGTCCTCAATACCACTGGCATTAATAACAAAGCCACCATTGCCGGCAGCTACATCACTTAAACTCACCACCGAACTATCTGTTTTGCCAAACACGACATAGGATTCTCCAGTTCCTCCAGGATCGGCTAAAGGAGCACCGATAATCAGATCATCCAATCCATCACCGTTGACATCCCCAACTCCACTGACCCTGTGTGCAGAAAAGTCTAATGGATCGATACCATTGATGACAAAGCCACCATTTCCTGCACTCACGTCGCTCAGATTCACCGCAGTTGTATTTGACTTGCCGAATATCACATAAGATTCTCCAGCTTGCTCCACTCCTCCTGGATCGCCATGAGACGCACCAACAATTAAATCAGGCAGACCATCCCCATTGACATCTCCGGCTCCACTAACTGAAACGCCGGCACTATCTCCTGGATCAATACCATTAAGGACAAAACCGCCATTCCCAGCAGCGACATCACTTAGATTAACTGTGGTATTACTCGCTTTGCCGAACACGACATAAGCTTTTCCTGAGCGAGTAACAGGACGAGTGTCTGGCAGTCCCCAATCTTCAGGTACACCAATAATAAAATCATCCAATCCATCCCCATTGATGTCACCCAAGCCACTAACAGAAAGGCCGGTAGCGTCCGCAACGTTAATGCCATTAATGATAAAGCCACTACTCCCCAAATTATTCAAATCAATTGCATTGGTATCAGTCTTACCAAATACCAAATATGCTTTTCCTGGATCAGCCGGGTTAAACGGCGGCCCCTCCAGCTCACTTGCGCCAATAATGAAGTCAGCAAGACCATCGCCATTGACATCTCCTGCATCACTGACTGACCAGCCGGCTCGATCATTACGCTCAATGCCGTTAATAACAAAGCCACTATTTTCAAGAACAATGTTGGACAAGTTCACGGCATTGGTATTAGACTTGCCAAAAACTACATAAGACTTTCCAGCATTTTCATTCCCATTAAAATCAGCAGAGGGAACACCAACAATCAGGTCAAAAAACCCATCACCGTTAACATCCCCTGCTCCACTGACTGCATAGGTGGTACTAATATCTAAGGAACGATTGATATTGATAAGGAAGCCACCATTACCGACAACGACATCACTGAGATTAATCGCAGTGCCATCAGCTTTCCCAAATACCACATAAGATTGTCCAGTGAAACCTGCCAGAGGAGAATTAATTATCACATCAGCGAGTCCATCGCGATTGACATCACCTGCATCACTGACTGAGTAGCCAGTGATATCACCCGGCTCAATGCCAGACATGACAAAACCCCCGGCACCGGCAGGTAAATCAGTCTGCGTCTCCACCGCACTCAACTCCACTGCCGAGACGACCGACACATTCACCGTTGCTGTATCCGTACCACCCTTGCCATCCGATATCGTATATTCAAAGGAAAACGAATTTGTTGTTGCCACCCCCGCATTGGCTCGAAAAGTCACCACTTCATTTTCTAGAACCACTGTGCCATTCACCGGATTTGATACGGCTGTAATTGAGAGCAGATTTCCTTCCACATCCGTATCATTGGCTAGCAAATCAGCTACCGGAATTTTTAAGAGATTGCTCAACACTACAGCCGATGTTGTGTCATCCACTGCAACAGGTGGCGCATCATTAATTGGTGAAATTTCCACTGTCACCGTTTGAGTATCCGTGCCACCTTTGCCATCAGCTACCGTATAACTAAACGTGCCGGCACTTCCCCAAGCATTCGCTGCCGGCACCAATTCTAAAGCCGTTAACTCAGCTAATGTTAAAGTCTGATTGACCGCCACAGAAGCGAGTGTTCCTGCCACCCGCACCACAGCTTTTGTGGGATCAGGAATGGTATTAATAATAACGGTGAGCGCATCTCCATCCGCATCAGTCGGTTGAGAAATTGCTAAAGAAATGCCGGCTGTATCTTCAACAACGGTGAAAGGTTTATCGGCTTGTGCCACCGGCAGATTATTCGGGGGGATTTCATTGAGATCGTTGACATTAATGACAATATCTTTTTCAAAAGTATTGCCGGCCCTATCTGTGACGCGCACCCGAATGCTGTGATTGCTACTGGTTTCAAAGTCTAATAAGGTGCCATCTGCAACTTTTATCTGCTCATTGTCAACACTAAAGCGTCCACCGGCATCCTCAACAAGGGTGTAAGTCTGGGAATCTCCTACATCTATATCTGTTGTCGAGAAATTCCCAATCACAGTGCCGACTGCGCTATTTTCATTAACATTGTTCTCTGATAAAGCGATATCAGTCGGTGGGTTGTTAGTAGGTGTGGGTTCCGGTGTTGGTGTCGGTTCCGGGGTCGGTGTGGGAGTAGAGCCTGGTGTTGGTGTCGGTTCTGGTGTTGGTGTCGGTTCTGGTGTCGGTTCTGGTGTTGGTGTCGGTGCCGGTGTCGGTATGGGAGTAGAGCCTGGTGTTGGTGTCGGTTCCGGTGTCGGTGTCGGTATGGGAGTAGAGCCTGGTGTTGGTGTCGGTTCTGGTGTTGGTGTAGGAGTAGATCCTGGTGTTGGTGTCGGTTCTGGTGTGGGAGTAGACCCTGGTGTTGGTGTCGGTGCCGGCACTTCAATCACGATTGCGATTTCAGAGGGATTTAAGGTGTCTATCCCTTTTAAAATGGCTAAATATTCACTGCTTCCTTTATCTTGAATAATTGTATGGTCGGCATACTCTCCGATGCCGGCAAAAATATTCAAGTCGGCAAATTTTATCCCACCAATTAATTCGATTTCATCGATTTGTTTGTTGAAGTCTAAAATCCAATCGGCATCGCTGATTTTTGCGCCGCCGGTTGATAAATATCCGGCTACGTCTTGGCGAAGACCGATGACAAAGCTATCTTTTCCTTCTCCCCCTGTGATTGTATCTGCACCTAAATCCCCACACAGCCGGTCGTTGCCAATATCTCCATATAAGTAATCATTGTCTTTGCCACCATGAACGGTATCGTTGTCTTTACCGCCTTGAATTGTATCTTGGTTTTCATTGCCGTTGACCCAGTCATCACCGGCATTGCCGTTGATATAGTCGCTGCCGGTGTAGCCACATAATAAGTCTGCAGCATCATTTTGTGACTTTACTGGGTCACTACTGCCACCGATGACACTGTCATTACCTTCGTCTCCCCAAACTGTGTCGTTTCCCAAATCCCCCCACAAATGGTCATTTCCTTTTCCTCCGTGGAGCAGATCGTTGCCTTGACCGCCTTGCACTGTATCATTGCCGGTGTTGCCATTGAGGTGATCTTCTGCGGCGTTACCTTGAATATAATCATCTTCTTCCATTCCAAAAATGAAGTCATCTCCACTCTGTGAAAGTAAGATGTCTTTTTGTGGCGTTCCTTGAATAACATCACTACCAACTGACCCATTAAACACCGGCATATTTTTTGCTCCCTGAAATTCAGTCTAAAGACACAACAAATTTCGCAAATATTTTTATCTATTGGTAGATTTGAATGGATATTTTTTTAAGGAATGATAAAATACTTTAGGAATTTTGTTTCAGTCTAACTATAAGCATTTATATCAAATATTAATTTTTAATTAAGTTTATTTGCTCAGTTACTTAACTGCTATGTAGAGATTAACTTTTAATTAATTTATAGCATCCTATTAATAGGTTTTTCGTAGCTAAAATGAAAATTGTATAATAAATGACTTTTGGTTAAGCTATTATGGCGATAGACTTTCATTTTTACACTCTGCTCAAAATTCGCAATATAATTATTGAAAGATGCATTCAACAGGCCAGTAACTCTATTAAAAGTTGCGTTTTCTAAGCAAATAAGTCAATGGCTCCCACTGCGGAGAGCTAAGTTCACAACTCCTTATTTAGTCAAGCTACTTACTTAAAAGTTTCTCGCCGCCAGTTTTATTATTAGGATTGCCCGCGTTATTTTACTTAATTATTTTTATTTTTTTAATAAATAATGACAGTATATTTTATGAAATAAAAAGTAGACTTGCAAACAATTTAAACTTTATTTTAGCCAAACTTATCACTTTACTAGCGGAAAAACGAAGTTATTCACTGAGCTAGGTACTAATAGACACAACAGCAGGGGCGACAACTTTATCAAATTTGATAGTTGTCGCCCCTAAAAACTGAGATTGTTGAATATGCCGGCTAACCTACACTGCTAACACGAAACCAGCGATAGCCGTAAGCTTCTAATTGGATAGAATTCAAATCACCATCAAGCGGCTCGTACTCGTGGTCTGCTAGCACTTCGATGGGGTGTTTCATCTTGCAATCATTCGATTTAATCGTAACAGTACAAGCTTGATCCGCAAGATTGTGTAGGGCAATGATAGCCCGATTCTCCCACTCACAGCAGTGCGCGAACACACTTGAGTGATCGGTTTCCAAGATGCGCCACTTTCCTTTGCCGAATTCTGGATACTGCTTGCGCGTGCGAATTAACCGTTCCATCCAGTTCAGCAAAGAATTCGGATCGCGCTGCTGATCAATAACATTAACCCGCTCATACCCATACTCGCCTTTGGAAATGATGGGTTGTGCGAGTGCCTCCTGGGGTGCTGTGGAGAAACCGCCATTTTTTTCGCCCGACCATTGCATCACTGTGCGGACGCTAGTGCGGCCCTCAAGCGAGAGGTCATCGCCCATGCCAATTTCATCTCCGTAACGCAATAAGGGCGTTCCCGGCAGGCTAAGCAGCAAGCTATAGACCAGTTTCACATAACGCGGGTCACCTCCTAGCATCGGTGGCAGGCGACGACGGATGCCCCGCCCGTAAATTTGCATATTCTCTTCGGGTGCAAACGCGGCAAAGATTTCTTTTCGTTCATCTTCGCTGAGTTGATCGAGGGTTAGTTCGTCGTGATGGCGGATGAAGTTTAACCACTCGCCGGTGTGTGGAATTTCCGGTAATAGTTTCAATCCCTCACTGATAGAAGCTGCCTCTTTGCGGGCAAGTCCGAGGAATAGATGCTGGTTTAGCAAAAAGCTAAATAGCATTTGCATTCTGTCCCCATTTCCAAAGTACACAGGGATTTTATCGGGCGCGACATTTGCCTCAGCTAGTAATATTGCATCGCCGCGCCGTTCTGCAACAAACTCTCGCATCTGGGGCAAAAAGCTGCAAAGTTGCTTCATATCCGGGTTGTCTATCCCGTATGGTTCGATTAGGTAAGGGGCGGCGTCTATGCGAAAGCCAGATACTCCAAGTTCTAACCAGAAGCCCATGATTTTCCAAATTTCTTCACGAACTGCCGGGTTGCTAATATTTAAGTCCGGCTGTTCTTTATAAAAGTTGTGCAGGTAATATGCACCGGCTTGTTCGTCGTACTCCCAAATGCTATCTTGTTCACCGGGAAAAATGAGTTCGGCTTGGGGTTTTTCGGGTGGGTTCTCTGACCACACGTAGTAGTCGCGATACTTCGAGTTTTTGTCAGATCGGGCGGCCTGAAACCAGGGATGCTGATCTGAGGTGTGGTTTACGACAAGGTCAATGATGACACGAATGCCGCGCTCTTTTGCCTCATGCATGAACTCTACGAAGTCTCCGAGGGTTCCCAGACGCGGATCGACGCTGTAGTAGTCCATTACGTCGTAGCCGTTATCTCGATTTGGGGAGGGGTAGAACGGCAGCAGCCACAGGCAGGTTATTCCTAACCCAGATAGGTAATCTAAGCGGTTCGTGAGACCGGCAAAGTCACCGATGCCATCACCGTCAGAGTCCATAAAGGTTTCGACATCGAGGGAGTAAATGATTGCGTTTTTGTACCAGAAGTGTTTCATAAGGTTGGAATTGATTACTGATTGCAGGTTAACAATTTTACTAGGGGCGCAATTCGCAGTGTACCCAAAGGGAATAACATTCGGGTGATAAATGTTGAGTTTGAGCCATAATTTATTGCGCTGAGAAAGCTTTGTCCCTACTTTCTGCGCCTGATCACCCAGATAGCAAATGCAACGATAAGAACGACAACAACAATTTTGGAAACAGGGCCAAGAAACTTTTCTACAAGCTGATAGTTTTGACCCAGCACATAGCCGGCATAGGTTAATAAAGCGGCCCACAAGGCACTGCCGGCACTGGTGTAAAGTAAAAATTTACCGAAGTGCATATTATTGAGACCGGCTGGCAGTGAAATCAGAGTGCGGACTGCCGGCACGATGCGACCAAAAAATACAGCAATGCCACCGTGTTTGCCAAACCACTGCTTCGACTTCTCAATATCTTTGCTTGATAGTGTCAGCCACTTGCCATACTTGTCAGCTAACTTTTTCAGGCGATCTTCGCCTAAATACTTGCCGGCATAGTACCAAGGCAATGCCCCCAGTACGGAACCTACCGTCCCCGCGAGAATCACATAGGGAAGTTTTAGTTTTCCCAGCGTTGCCGTAAATCCTGCTAAGGGCATAATAAGTTCTGAAGGCATGGGGGGAAATATGTTCTCTAGAAACATCAGCAGAACAATTCCCAAATAGCCTAAAGAGTTGATGGTACTTGTTATCCAGTCGAGCATTGGATTGTTTTTTTTTGTTAGGCACTAGAAACAGAGAGATTAAAAACTAGCCTTTAGCCGGCAGTCCTTTTTTTTAGTTGCCGGCATAGGCTATGGTGCTGAGTAAAGCATTTTCTGACTGACGGGAATCTAGCCGAGTATGCTGCACCACAATCGGGATATCTGACTCGATAACACTCGCATAATCAGTGTCGAGAGGAATCGGTTCCGGATCGGTTAAACTGTTAAAGCACAAATGAAGTGTGCGTCTGGCTGGAACAGTAACTCGGTAAGGGCCGGCAGGTTCGCGATCACTAAAGTAGATGGTAATTTCTACATAAGCATCTTGGTCTAAAGTGTTTAGCAAACAGGCCGTTTCATGGCTGGTAAATTGCGGTTCTGGCCCGGTACTTCCAGCGGGAATGTAACCTTCTGCAATTGCCCATCGCGTGTTTCCAAGTGGTTTAGTCATAAATCATCTTTTTTGGTATTTGTCAAGATTTTGTTACTAGGTTTTAGTTATTTTGCCGGCTCATTAATGGCGAATAACAGAAATGTGTTACTGAACACTGCAAAATGATGTTTAGCCCGAAGGTACAGTTAATGGCAAACCTGAAAACTCGGTAACTCCTCGTCGTCGCGCCGGCAGCCTATTGAGAACGGCAGTTGATGCAATGATTGCGCCCTTAAGTAATGCCAAACGTGAAGGCTTGCCGGCATTAGCTTGCAAGAAAAGGGTGCTCCAAAAATTGGTGGTAGCGAATATTGAAGTAAAGCCTCCCATGAAGGCTGCGAATACGCTTTCTTTGAATGCCCTATTTTCTAGGAAAAAAGCGTAGGCTATTTGCTTACATCTATCCAGGGAAATAATTTTTTGCAGCAAATTTTTGTTTGTTTCGCATTTATGTTGCATTCCTTCGCCTTCTAGTGTCGTCTTCTTCATCCTGCCCTTCACAAGTCTGGGCGCTATTTCAGTTCGGGTAAGAATTACCGCTATCTCTACCGAGATTACTTAGCCGAAAAAACTACCCAATATGCTTTCCCAAGAATCCCCGCACGACTGAGCAACGCAGGAGAAATTTGGTTAAGCATGGCATTACCTTTATTCTGATTTCAATTTTCTTCAGCGGCCAAAACTAACCCCGACGCATTCGTTACGAGGCAAAGTCTTATATTGGCAATTATGCCTTGAATCTACTTAATTTTGCGGTTGTATAGCGTCTCTAGCCATCTATCTTTAGTCTGATATCTTTGCTTAACTCATCTTTCCAGCAAGCATCAGCGGGCAGATATCGCTGGTAATGGAAGGCACTTGCAGCCAATTATCCCTACTTCATAACCTCTGAATGGGATGCTGATTCCCGTGCAAAGGGGATTGTTGAGATGGTTGGGAAAATAGCTCATTTTCCCCTGACTGATATTCAGCAAATGCCGGGGGATAACAATAGTGTTAAAGGTGTGAATCTCTAGTTTTATTAAAAATTCAACAGATAAATCATCTGTGTATTGCTGCCGGCATCCTACACCATCATTCGTCTTTATCTGTGTCCATCTGTGGTTAATGATCTTATAAAATTTATCATATAAGATCATTAACCCATACTCCTAAAAACCGGCTTCCCACTATTTTAAGGTTTTTAGTGTTAAAACCTGCGGCGGTGTAGAATCCGGTGGATAAATTAAATCGACACGTAGGTTATTGCGGCTATTTGCCGGCATTGTCAAAGTTAACAAAGGTTCTAACACTTGACCTGTTTTGTGCCACAAATGCACGTAACGAGTCACCGGCTTCCCTGCCTCATCCTTGTAACTCAAGCGCACCGTTCCCCGGAAAAAGGGGAAATCTTGGGAAGGCTTACGAAAACGCAAACCGGCTTTTGAAAGGCGGTCTTCTTTTAAGGGAGTTTCTAAGGTTAAAGTGACTGTTTTTTGTTGATTTGTGGGATTGTAAAGGGGTAGAGTTAGGTTATATTCTACCGCATAATTTCCGTGGGCTTCATAGGCAGTATCAGGATAGCGGACGAGCATTTTTGCGGTCTGATTTTGGCCGGTGCCTAATTGTCCGCCGCGTAAGGTACTGATTGGATAGGAAATGGGTTTTTCTGGCTGAGGAAGCGTTAAATCTTTGCTGCCGGCACTGTCAGTTATTTGCGCTTTCCATAAAGAACCAGAGGCTACACCGGCAACGCGTCCATAAATCAATTGACCGCCCTTTTGTTCCGGGGGACTGGGTGCTTTATCGCGTGGCATTGCTAAGCCGCTGGTATCTAAAAGATTTTGCCATTCTTCCAAAGTTGGGGCGCGATCTTTTCCCGCTGCATCTTTCGGTGCAAACATGGTTAAACTGGCTGCATAAACTTTACCACTACTTTGCAGTCGAATAATTGCAGACCGGCCATTAATCGGTTTTTCCAAATTCCGCACCGGCGTAGGAAGATTCATCAGCATTCGGCTGGAATTTGGGGGAATGACGATTTTATCTGGAAAATTAGCCTGTCTTTTGCCTTGCAACACATCTGTGCCGGCGCGATCTCCAGGGCCGGCGTAAACGGTATTATTGGGGTTTTCTACATAAGTGGGTAATTTAATATAGGGTGCATCTTGAGTTAAATAAGAAGCTGCCTGTAATACATTGACGGTGACAGGCGTTGAAGTTGGGTTGTGTAGAATCACACCGAGATAGAAAGTTTGTAAATCTTTTGGTGTGTGGGTTTGATGGTGAACAAATACGTCAAATCTTCCTTGGAAAGGGAAGTTTAAATGAGCGGAAGGAACCTTTTTTCCATTACCAGGAAAAGTCGAGAGCAAAATCCCTGGTGTCTTTACCCATTCTGGGCTATTACTGTTAAACATGGGGACAGTATCTAACTGACCCGGTAAAGGTCGCACTTCAGCCGGTTGCACGATTTCTTGATAGCTTGGCGGCGGCGGAGTTTGGGCGGTTACAGGGGAATTTGTGTCTTGTTTCGCGCATCCGAAATACAATCCGCCGGTTAAGCCGATTGCCAGAATTGATAAAATATAGGAAGGTATTTGTTTTCGCTGAAGCATGGGTAGGGTCGCGGCGCTTATACCGTTTTAGAATAGTCTTTATTTCTTGACGCAGACTTCCTCTAATTGATTCACCCGATTGGATGATTTGAATTTCTGGATTTCCCCCTAACTCACTATTTCTAAATCCCAACTCAACTAAAAACATTCCTACCCCGGCAACCAATAACCGGCAGCTTTATCCCCACAAAATAGATAAGCCGCCGATCTGATCGCA
Organism: Microcoleus sp. FACHB-68; assembly: GCF_014695715.1. Classification (NCBI taxonomy): domain Bacteria; kingdom Bacillati; phylum Cyanobacteriota; class Cyanophyceae; order Oscillatoriales; family Microcoleaceae; genus Microcoleus; species Microcoleus sp. FACHB-68. Next base: position 807,838 of record NZ_JACJOT010000006.1, on the reverse strand, counting down.
ACAATTCCCCTTAACCGGCAACAGACACCGATTCCTTCACCTGATTTCGCAACAGCAACCCATACTCCAACCCCTCTACCACAGCTTGGTAGGAAGCATCCAGAATATTCCCGGAAACCCCCACTGTTGTCCAGCGTTGCAACCCATCCGCAGACTCAATCAGCACCCGCGTCTTCGCAGAAGTGCCGGCAGCCCCATCGAGAATCCGCACCTTATAATCTGTTAGCTGAAACTGAGCGATTTCTGGGTAAAAATTCACCAGCGCCTTTCGCAACGCCGCATCCAGGGCAGAAACCGGCCCGTTTCCTTCTGCCGCCTCCAGCAAATCCTTCCCATTCACCGCCACCTTAATCGTCGCCAAGGCATAAGACTCAACCCCGGCAGCGATATCGCAATGCACCCGAAACCCCTTCAACTCAAAAAACTGCCTGCGGCATCCCAACGCCGCCCGCATCAGCAGATCAAAACTTGCCTCAGCGCCTTCAAACTGATATCCCTCACTTTCCAACTCCTTCAGCCGGTGTAAAATTTGCCGGCATTGGGGATCTTGCTTATCCAAATCAATCCCAAATGTCCGCGCTTTCGCCAAAACATTACTCAACCCAGATTGCTCAGAAATCACAATTCGGCGCTGATTTCCCACTAATTCCGGTTGAATATGCTCGTAAGTTAAGGGATTTCGCTCCACCGCAGATACATGAATTCCGCCCTTATGAGCAAACGCCGAGCGCCCAACAAACGCAGCGTGTTCATCCGGAGCTAAATTTACCACTTCACTAATAAACCGGCTCGTATCCGCCAATTGTGCCAGCCGTTCCGCCTCAATGCAGGAAAACCCCAACTTCAACTGCAAATTCGGAATCACCGAACACAAATTCGCATTGCCGCAGCGTTCCCCATAGCCATTCATCGTTCCTTGTACCATTCTCGCGCCGGCGATCACTGCCGCCAAAGCATTCGCCACCGCCGTTTCCGAATCATTATGGGTGTGGATGCCTAATTTGGGCATGGGGGATGGGGCATTGGGCATTGGGGATTGGGCATTGGGCATGGGGGATGGGGCATGGGGGATGGGGGAAATCGCTTTGACGACATCCCGGACAATGTCAGCAATTTCATGGGGCAAGGTTCCCCCATTGGTATCACACAAAACCAGCCATTCCGCGCCGGCAGCCATCGCCGCCTCTAGGGTTTGCAGTGCATAATCCCGATTTTGCTTATAGCCATCAAACCAGTGTTCCGCATCATAAATCACGCGCCGGCCTGATGATTTCAAAAACTCAATCGTGTCCCGAATCATCGCCAAATTCTCATCCAGACTGGTTTTCAGCCCTTCCGTAACCTGCAGATCCCAAGACTTGCCGAAAATCGTCACCCAACGCGTGCCGGCGGCTAAAATTGGTTGCAGCATCGTATCTTCCGCCGCCGTTGTGCCCGGTCGCCGCGTCGAACAAAACGCCACCACTTCCGCTTGTTGCAGGGGTTCTTCCTTCAATTGCCAAAAAAACTGCACATCCTTCGGATTCGCCCCCGGCCAACCCCCCTCAATAAACGGAATCCCCATCTGGTCTAACTTTCGGGCAATCCGCAACTTATCCTCAATTGACAGCGATAGCCCTTCACGCTGAGCACCATCGCGCAGCGTCGTATCGTAGATCCAAATTTGGTTAGAAGTAGGTGAGGTCATGGGGGAAATAGAAAAAGAAGGCACAAAACTATTTTAAGGAACCGCTTTAGTGAAGTTATAAAACTTAATGGCATTGGGCATGGGGCATGGGGCATGGGGCATTGGGCATAGTTAGACGAAGGAAACCCAACTCCACATTTACGCACCTTCGCATCTCTGTTGGGTTTCCACATTTACGCACCTTCGCATCTGTGTTGGGCGAAGCGCAGCGGAGGGTTCGCAAGGCCCAACCCAACCTACGTTTTGCCCCTTACCCCATGCCCCATGCCCCATGCCCCATGCCCCATGCCCCATGCCCAATCCCCAATCCCCATTGCCCCACACCAAGTTAGACTAAAGTTGTTATCAAACTCGCCCTTTGGGTTTTGCTTGTTTCGCCCCGATTTTTAATCGCCGGGTATCTCCATGATCCCATCTACTGAAATTCTGATTATTGGCGGTGGCATCACCGGCCTTTCAATTGCCATCGAACTCAAATTGCGAGGCGCAACTCCCCTCGTTCTTTGCCGCAACTTCAGCGAAGCCGCAACCCACGCCGCCGCCGGCATGATCGCACCCCAAGCCGAAGCCCTCCCAGCCGGCCCGATGCTCGATTTATGCTTGCGTTCGCGGGATCTGTATCCAGACTGGACAAGCAAACTCGAAGAAATTTCTGGCTTATCGGTCGGTTACTGGCCTTGTGGCATTCTCGCACCGGCTTACGAGGATCTCAGCAATTCTCCCCCTCAACCCGTCACTCCCTCACCTTCCCCGGCTCTATGGCTTGACAAAACTGCTATTAATGTGAATCAGCCAGGATTAGGGACGGACGTAACCGGCGGTTGGTGGTTTCCGGAAGATGGCCAAGTCGATAATCGAGCCTTGGCGCGGGCGCTGTGGGCGACGGCGGAAGCCTTGGGAATCGAGGTGCGTGAGGGTGTGACGGTTGAGTTTATCTCCCAACGTCACGGGCAAGTCAATAGCGTCAGAACCAATAGCGGCGATTTTCACGCCCAACACTATGTTTTAGCAACCGGCGCTTGGTCAAATCAATTGTTGCCAGTGCCGGTGTATCCGAAAAAAGGGCAAATGTTGTCACTCCGGATGCCGGCAGCTTCAGACGGGCAAAGTCCTTATTCAGGAAATTTGCAGCGCGTGCTGTATGGCAAAAATATATACATTGTCCCGCGTCGAGATGGCAGATTGGTGATTGGTGCAACCAGTGAAGATGTCTGGTTTACTCCAGGTAACACGCCTGCCGGTGTTCAAACATTGTTAGAACGGGCGATTCGTTTATATCCAGCTTTGCAGCATTATCCCATTGAAGATTTTTGGTGGGGATATAGGCCGGCAACCCCGGATGAATTGCCGATTCTTGGCCCTAGTTTATGTGAAAATTTAACCCTGGCGACGGGGCACTATCGCAATGGCATTTTATTAGCACCGGCAACGGCTGCGCTGATTGCAGATTTCATCCTTAATCAAAAATCTGATCCGTTATTAAAGCATTTCCACGCCGCACGGTTTTTTAACCCCCAGCCGGCAACCGCCTCACTGCAAACTTCCCCCAAGAATTCTAATTCCATGCTCACTTATCCCACCCCAATTCAAGCGAATTCTGCCCTAACCGTTCAGGATTCTGTCTTAACGATTGCCGGTAAAACCTTTCACTCTCGCTTAATGACCGGCACCGGCAAGTATCGCAGCATTGAACAGATGCAGCAAAGTGTCATAGCAAGCAATTGCCAGATTGTAACGGTTGCGGTGCGGCGCGTGCAAACCAAGGCACCGGGCCATGAAGGATTAGCAGAGGCATTGGATTGGACGAAAATCTGGATGCTGCCGAATACTGCCGGCTGTCAAACGGCGGAAGAAGCGATTCGGGTGGCGCGTTTGGGGCGGGAAATGGCGAAACTTTTGGGGCAGGAGGATAATAATTTTGTCAAGTTAGAAGTGATTCCGGACTCAAAATATCTGCTGCCTGATCCGATTGGCACCTTGCAAGCGGCGGAACAGTTGGTGAAGGAAGGCTTTGCTGTCCTGCCTTATATTAATGCTGATCCGATGCTGGCGAAGCGTTTAGAGGAAGCCGGTTGCGCCACAGTGATGCCTTTGGGTTCGCCGATTGGTTCGGGACAGGGAATTACAACTGCTGCGAATATTCAAATTATTATTGAGAATGCGAAGGTGCCGGTGGTGGTGGATGCCGGCATTGGAACGCCTTCTGAAGCGGCGCAAGCGATGGAGATGGGGGCGGATGCGCTGTTAATTAATTCCGCAATTGCGATGGCTAAACATCCAGCGGCGATGGCGAAGGCGATGGGAATGGCAGCAGAGGCGGGGCGTTTGGCTTATCTGGCGGGACGGATGCCGGTTAAAGCCGGTGCGAGTGCGAGTTCTCCTCTGACGGGTACAATTGCCGATTGAGCTGTAGAAAGGGATATAACACTGGCTTTGCTGAAGATGACTGCGCGGATGGCATCGTTCAACTAGACGATCCGCGCAATCGCTAAAAGCCTTATGGAGGCTGGATTTTAGTTTGGTGCCGGTGATGACTTTGTTCACCCAAGTCGGGTTAATAAACAACGATTAATTGTAACGAAATGTAAAGAAGTGTAAAAAAGTTGTTACAAAGGCAAATTGCTGTTAAAGTTATATTAAGTAAAAACTGAGGATATCATTCATGCCATATATCAACGAAGAAGGCGGACGGCTAAACAATTTCGCTATTGAGCCAAAAATTTATAAAGCTGAAGCCCCCAGCCAGGCTCAACAGCGGAACTATATTGTTTTAGGCGTTGTAGCAACCGCGCTTATTGGCGGATTGATGTTTGTCGCCTTCTCTGTCTCGAATGTCAGCTAAATAATAAACCCCTTTCCTAACTTTTTTTACTGCTTTTACACGGTTTTTGCTTAACCAGGGTGCCTGCTTGTCAGGAACCTGGTTTTTTTTTGCGCCGGCAGGATCTTCACCCGTAACACAACGTCTTTGTCTTCCAGCCAGCTCAAAATTCAACGAAACTTTCCTGCCGGTGCATAGTCAACCCGTAACCGCCTGCTTCTTCTTCTCATCCCAAGTAGTTGTAGGGACGAAAAGCTGTTATTTTCCATTTCTATAAATAAAATTCCCTATCCTCAGCCTCAAACTATTCTCCGCTTAATGAAAGCAGCTTTTCCAAAGAAATACCTAAAGTGAAACCTTGGCAAATTACATAATTTCTCGGTTTACAAGCCACATAAAGTTTCTATCAGACAGAAATTTCTGTTTTTAGTTCCAGAAATTGGCATAAAGAAATTTTGATTTGGAATTTCTCTTTACCCGGAGAGCATCACCAAAAGTCCGTATACAGAATTGGAAGCTCTGATACGGAAATCGCTTATGCGGCTCTACACCTCTATCTTGTTATCAAGCCTGTTATCTATCGGGCTAGCGACTCAATTTCAAGGGGGTGAAAATCTCTCAGAAAGTTTTTCTCAAGCCAGTTCGATCAGAAAGGTTCAAGTACAAACTGCACCGGATCTGTCACCCCATCGTGGCAGCGGTCGTTGTGCTTAATCGACACCTTTATTGACAAATTTATGCCGGCAACAACGATTGGCGGCGTAGGATGTCAATAAAGTCATTGATCATTCCTAACAATCCCCTTGTCTCAGCACTCTATTGATTTTCTGCAACTCTAAGAAAGTCAAAGTAGTGCTGAGTCTTTTTTTATTTACATCTATTATGGAATAAAATAAGCTTTTAAAAACAAATATAAATTTAATCAAAAATAGAGATAAAATAGTTAAAAACTCCAATTAAAGCATTGTGCTAGATTGCTATAAAAGTAAGATATTTAAAATAGCTGAAAAAAGCTATCAAGCAAATTTTAAAGTTTTAAGCTAAAGTGTAATTGCCGAAAAAACGCTTTGAAAATGATACTCTCAGAACGATTTACCGAAGCCCTAACTTTTGCAACCCAGTTGCACGCCACCCAAATTCGCAAGGGTAGTGGTATTCCTTACATTGCTCATTTATTAGGCGTAGCGAGTATCGCGCTTGAATATGGAGCGAATGAAGATGAAGCAATCGCCGCTTTGCTTCATGATGCAATTGAAGATCAAGGGGGTGCTGCGACGCGGGAAGAAATTCGCCGCCGGTTTGGAGATAACGTGACAGAGATTGTAGACGGCTGCACAGACAGCGACACGATTCCCAAACCCCCGTGGCGACAGCGTAAAGAAGCTTACATTGCCCACATTTCCACAGCTTCGCCCTCAGTGCGACTTGTCTCATCTGCTGATAAACTATACAATGCCGGCTCAATTCTCAAAGATTATCGCGTCGTGGGAGAATCACTTTGGGAGCGCTTTAAAGGTGGTAAAGACGGCTCTCTTTGGTATTATCGATCTTTAGTAGAGGCATTCCGCAAAGCCGGCTCAACGCCTTTAGTTGAAGAATTAGACCGGGTGGTTTCCCAGATAGAACAGCTTGTGACTAAAGTTTAAGTTATTATTTATTCCAGTTAATTGGCTAAAAACTTACAAAAACATTTTTCTCCCAAGAAAAAAAGCTAGAGCAAGTTGAGCCAAAAGATTTATGATCATTGTTGGGGTTGCTGCGCTGCAGAACTAAAAATGGCAAACGTTCGTTTAGAAAAAATCACTCGCCGCTTTGGTGGCGTCACCGCAATTGAAGATATTACCTTTGAAGTCCCTGATGGGGAATTCTGGGTGTTAGTGGGTCCCTCTGGGTGTGGCAAGTCTACTATTATGCGGACAATTGCCGGCTTAGAATCTGCAACAACCGGCAATCTTTATATCGGCGACAGCCTGGTAAATGGGGTGCCGGCGAGGGCGAGAGATGTGGCGATGGTGTTCCAAAATTACGCACTTTATCCCCACATGACCGTAGCAGAAAACCTCGCATTTGGCTTGAAAATGCGAAAAACTGACTCTACAAAAATTCGGGAACGAGTTGAGACAGTGGCGCGATCACTCAACCTTGATCATCTCCTAAACCGCAAACCGAAACAACTATCAGGGGGACAACAACAGCGGGTCGCATTAGGACGGGCAATCGCACGGGAACCCAAGGTATTTTTGTTAGATGAACCGTTGTCAAATTTAGACGCGCAGTTGCGGGATGATACACGCGCAGAATTAAAGCAGTTGCACCACCGGCTGGGTATTACAACAATTTATGTTACCCACGATCAAGTAGAGGCGATGACGCTGGCTGATAAAATTGTGGTGCTTAACCGGGGAAGAATTCAGCAAATTGGCGACCCTCAAACGATTTATGGGCGACCGGCTAACCGGATGGTGGCGGCATTTTTAGGCAATCCTCCGATGAATATTTTGCCGGCAATCTATTCTGAAAATGGGTTTCGAGTAAATGAGCAATTTATCCCTTGTGTGCCGGCAATTCGAGATAAAGTGCGACCGACTGAAGGGCAAGGTTTTGATTTAGGAATTCGCCCAGAACACATCAGAATTGAAAATTCCCAGTTAACCAATAATTACCCAGAAAAAGATGAAACACTTCACTCAGCACAATTAACCGTTGAAGTGAAGGTCGTGGAACCCTTGGGACGGGAAACTTTAATTCGTGCTGGGTTGGCCGGTTCGAGTAGTTTCTTAAATATTCAAGCCCCAGCAAATTGGCGGGGACGTCCGGATGATCGAATTTCTGTACAACTCGATCTCAGCCAACTTTTTGTGTTCGATCCGTCTGCCGGTGATCTGCTTTACCCGGTGTAGACGAAATCAACCCTTTCTCTAAATTTTTAGACTCCAAAAATTGCGCGGCATATTCTCTGCCGGCATAACTTTTATCAAATCCTTTTATAGCTTCAGTTACCTAACTAACACCCGTTACAGTAACAAAAACCCTTTAAAAAAACTTAAGATCCCATCTTAAAACGCATCCAACCCTCAATTTTATCTGCGTTCTTATCTGCGTTTATCTGCGGTCATCTGCGGTTAAAAAAATCCCCATTTTTATCCAATTTAAACGAGCCAGACCGCTATCAGCCAGGGATTTAAATCCCTGGCTGATAGCGAAAGTCCTGTTTAGAGAACTAATACCAAATCGAGTTTTGATCCAAGGCTAATAGTTTTTTCAGGAGCAAAAAAGTCTAGGTAAACCGGAGTTGGTATTAGTTCCAGTTAAACCGCTTGTTTGGTCTGAAACTGTTGTAACTCACCAGGAGCGACTGCGCCATATTCTGTAACAATTGCCGTAATATATTCTGCCGGCGTCACATCAAAGGCGGGATTGTAAAATTCAACACCCACTGGCGTCAGCCGCGTTTCACCCACTTGGTAAACTTCAGAGGGATCGCGTTCTTCAATGGGAATCAAGCTGCCATTAACCAACTGAAAATCAATCGTTGAAAGCGGTGCAGCCACAAAGAACGGAATTTTGTGAGCTTTGGCAACAATTGCTAAACTGTAAGTGCCAATTTTATTCGCCGCATCACCATTCGCCGCAATGCGATCTGCACCCACAACAACGGCATCAATTAGCCCTTGTTTCATGCAGTGCGCTGCCATATTGTCGGTGATGAGGGTAACAGGAATTCCTTCATGTACACATTCCCAAGCTGTTAGTTTTGCGCCTTGCAAACGGGGCCGAGTTTCATCTGCATAAACCCTTTCTAAACGTCCCGCACTCCATGCAGATCGCACCACACCTAAAGCAGTTCCGTAGCCAGCAGTTGCCAAAGCGCCGGCATTGCAATGCGTCAAAATTCGCAATTTTTCTGGTGTGCGAGGCAAAACTTCTAAACCGCGATCGCCAATGTCTTTACACGTTTGCAAATCTTCCGCTTGAATGGTTTGTGCCATTTCTAGCAAGACTTGTTTGAGGTAATCAACAGGTCCCAGCGTTTGACGGGCTGTATTTAACATCCGTGCAATCGCCCAAAACAAATTAACGGCTGTCGGACGAGTTGAACGCAATATTGCAGCGATTTCTTCTAGCTGATTTAAAAATTCGCTGCGATCCTCTGTTTGAATTTCTCGCGCACCCAGATACACCCCATAAGCAGCCGCGACACCAATTGCCGGTGCACCTCGCACAATCATCGTTTTAATCGCCTCTGCCATGTCTTCATAGCGGCTAATTTCGACAACTGTATACTCAGCCGGCAAGCGAGTTTGATCGATCAGCACAACGCGATCTTCTTGCCAAATAACGGGATACACCTGGTTTGTGTTAGACATCTCAACGGTTCAAGAGTAAAAGGACAAGGAAAACATAAATTCCTTCTTGTCATTGTATCTTGAATTTCCAGTTAACTGCTTTGCGAACGCCTTGAAATAATGAATAAATTTTGCGCTTCAACAGCCGGCTAAACCCTTTATACAGCTTGCTAAAATTATAATGGAACAGAATTTCCATCAAATCCTCCGCTGTCAATGAACTCAAATAACTGACACCTTTATCGATGAGTTCGTCGCTATCTTCTAAATATTTCTTCATTCCCAGCCTTTCCGACAGATTCCATTTTGCTGCAAAGTGTTGCTGCATCTGTTTTTGATAGCCGCCAAAGTCGGAAATTTGAGAATTTAAATATTGACAAATATAATCACAAGCGATTTCTGCACTATACATCCCGTGTCGGATGCCTTCACCCCCTAGAAAATTAACCGTTGAAACTGCATCTCCAATCGCAATTATATTATTTTTGTAATAGATATCTTGCAAACCCTTTGAATATTGCAGCGTTGCACCGTGTATTTCGACAAGTTTGTATTCCTTGGCTTGAATATACTCTTTTATAATCAGTTCAATATAGTGTTTAAAAGTTGCTTTTTCTGTAACAATTTTATGCGCTTCATTTAATCGGCCTGCCCCGACTTTGAGTAGATTATTTTCCATTGGAAAAATCCAAGAATATCCTTTTGGCATCCATTTATGCCCCAAAAAAAAGATTAAAGATTGCGAATATTTGTTATAATCTTCTTCAGAGACTTCGATTAAATACTCAATTCCCGTTCCACTCAAGAAATCAGGCTTATCGCTTTCCTTTTCATACATGAGCGCTCTCACAGGGCCGGTGGCATCAACCAGAACTTGAGTGCTAACCTGGAGAATTTCATCGCCAGTACGTTGCTTGAACTCAACAATCGTTTTACCGTCGTGTTGCTCATTTCTAACATAACGATAGCCCATCCAAACTTCGCCACCCAGAGATTCAACTTCACTGGCTAAGAATTCTCGGAGTTTAGCAAAATTCAATACAGCACCTAAGCGCTTTTCAGATTGCCAAGTTTGGCTGGCTTTGGTTGTAACAATAACAATTTTGTCCCAAAAACTGCCGACAACGCCTTCAGGTAAATCGAATTGATTCAGCGTTTCTATGGGTGTGCCGGCGCTGGAAAAATTATTTTTATAAAAATTCTCATATTGCTCAACGAGTAAAACTTTTTTACCAGATTTTGCTAATAGCCTAGCACACTGACCTCCAGACGGGCCGGCACCCACAACAACGACATCAAAACTCTTCATGTTATTTGTCCTTTATGATCTTTTTTGTCAAAATAATAGGGTGAGCAAATGCCCACCCTATAAAATTAAGCGCTGAAGTATTTTGCAGCGGGGTGATAAGTGATGATTGCAGTAGTAGATTGTTCGGGATAAAGCTGCTCACTTTCATCCATCAAGAGATTGATGCGATCAGAACCCAACAATTCTAACTGCTTGTATTGATCGGACATATTCGGGCAAGCGGGATAGCCAAAACTATAGCGCGAACCGCGATATCGCTGCGCTAACATATCCCGAATATTTGCCGGTTCTTCACTGCCAAATCCCAACTCCCGACGAATTCGCGCATGAGTCCATTCGGCTACCGCTTCCGCCGTCTGCACCGCTAACCCGTGGAAATAGAGATAATCGGTGTACTGGTTATTGCCAAATAGCTTTTGGGCGTACTCCGTTGCAATATTGCCTACCGTCACCGCCTGCATGGGGAAAACATCTATTTTACCCGAGTCTTTGGAAGCAAAAAAGTCAGCAATACACAACCGGCGCATCGATCTTTGTCGGGGAAAATTGAAAGTTGCAACAGGTGTCAGATCGCCGGCAGCTTGCCCATTCTTCATGATTTCTGGATCATAAAGGTGAAGGGAATTGCCCTCAGATTGACAGGGGAAATATCCGTAAACCACCGTCGGATGCAAAAGATTTTCAGCAATCACGCGCTGCTTCCATTCTGCCAAAACCGGATAGACTTTTTCAGCCAAGAAAGCATCGTATTCTTCCCGCGATTGTTCTTTAGGCTTACGGAATTGCCATTGTCCTGCAATCAGCGCCTGCAAATCTAAATAGCCGAAGATTTCTTCCAAAGAAATATCTGCCGGCTGCAATATTTGCGTTCCCCAGAAAGGCGGCGTTGGGCGCTCAATATCCACCGCCACTGCTTCAGATCGGCGCGTATCGATCTCCACCGGCACTTGATCGGCTTCAGAATTGCCGGCAGCCTCAGATGAACGCAGATTGTTCTCTTCGATCTGCGTTAGTTTGCTGTCATCTGCAGTTGCAAACTCATCTAAAAACCCTTTGAAATTATCCCATTTTTCCGCAGCCTTTGCCGGCATCAATTTATCCATGAAATGCAAATCAGAAAATGCATCCTTGCCATAAATAACCTTACCTCTGTAAGCATTTTGGCAATCCTCATGGACAAACTTAGGAGTCAGCGCCGCACCCCCTAAAATCACCGGCACCGTAATTCCCCGTTCATTAAACGTCTCCAGATTGTCCTTCATAAACGCCGTAGACTTGACCAGCAGTCCACTCATGGCAATACAATCAGCCTTGTACTTTTCGTAAGCCTCAATAATGGTATCCACCGGCTGCTTAATTCCTAAGTTAATCACCCGATATCCATTATTAGAAAGGATGATATCAACCAAATTTTTACCAATGTCGTGAACATCCCCTTTAACAGTGGCAATGATCACCGTTCCTTTGGCATTACTCTCCCCGGCTTCTTCCTTTTCCATGAAAGGTTGTAAATAAGCCACAGCCGCCTTCATCGTTTCCGCTGATTGCAGCACAAACGGCAATTGCATTTGACCCGAACCAAACAACTCACCCACAACTTTCATGCCATCCAGCAGGAAAATGTTAATAATATCGAGGGGAGGATATTTTTCTAAGGCTTTAGTGAGTTGTTCTTCTAGTCCAATGCGTTCACCGTCAATGATATGCTGTTTCAGCCGTTCTTCCACCGGCTTGTTTTCATCTTGAGAGCGATCCCGCTTCGTTGTTTTCCCTTCAAACAACGTCGTCAATTCGCCCAAGGGATCATAAACGCAAACATCCCCATCAAATTTGCGCTCATCATAAATCAACTTACGGCAGATTTCTTGATGTTGCGGCTCGATTTTTGCCAAGGGTAAAATCTTATTCGCGCTAACAATTGCTGAATCCATCCCAACTTGCATCGCTTCATGCAAGAACATCGAATTCAACACTTGCCGCGCCGCCGGATTCAACCCAAAGGAAATATTAGAAACCCCTAGAATAATGTGGCATCCCGGTAATTCTTGCCGAATTTGGCGAATCGCTTCAATGGTTGCTTTCCCATTCGCGCGGTCTTCTTCAATACCAGTTGAAATTGGCAAAGCGAGGGGGTCAAAAAAGATTTCATAAGGCTGGAGACCATAAGCGATCGCATCATTATAAGCACGACGGGCGATTGCAAATTTCCTCTCTGCGGTTCGCGCCATTCCCTCTTCATCAATCGTGCCAACGACAACACCGGCACCATATTTTTTCGCCAAGTCCAACACTTTATAAAAACGCGGTTCTCCGTCTTCATAGTTGGTGGAATTCAGCAGACATTTGCCGCCGGCAACTTTTAAACCGGCCTCCATTTTCTCCCATTCCGTAGAGTCCAACATTAGCGGCAGTTTGGCATTTGTCACCACACGAGACACCACCTCGTGCATATCTCGCACGCCATCGCGTCCCACATAATCCACGTTAACATCAAGAACGTGGGCACCTTCGCGCTCCTGTTCCCGCGCCAGCGCCACTAACCCATCCCAATCTTCCGCATTTAGCAAGTCGCGGCACTTTTTAGAACCGCTAGCATTCAGCCGCTCACCAACAATTAAAAACGAGTTATCCTGGTCGTAAGGTTGAGCGCTGTAAATCGATGCCGCAGCCGGCTCAAAATAGAAATTTCGCTGTTTTGGTTTGAGAGTTTTAGACAGTTCTGCTAGTTGTTCGATATGTGCCGGTCGGGTTCCGCAACACCCACCAATGATCTGCACTCCCAAATCTTCAATGAAGTGCATCAACGCCATCCGCAGTTCCATTGGCGTCAATTTATAATGTGCTTGTCCGCCAACATTTTCTGGCAAACCGGCATTCGGAACACAAGAAACCACAAACGGCGAGTGCTCAGACAAATAGCGAATGTGATCCTTCATCAAATCCGGGCCGGTGGCACAATTAAGTCCGAGAATATCAATCGGATAAGGCTGCAAAATCGTCAGCGCCGCATTAATTTCTGACCCCACCAACATGGTGCCAAAATTTTCCATCGTCACCGACACCATTAAAGGCCGGCGTTCTCCCTTTTTCTGAAAAACTTGTTCAATGCCATTCAGCGCTGCTTTAATCTGCAGTACATCCTGACAAGTTTCAACAATCAGCAAGTCAACGCCGCCATCATACAGCCCCTCAGCTTGCTCTGCAAAGGCGGTGGTGAGGGTGTCAAAGTCGATATGTCCCAGCGTCGGCAATTTCGTACCTGGGCCAATTGAGCCGGCCACAAATCTCGGCTTTTCTGGGGTGGAAAACTCTGCTGCAACACGCTTGGCGAGTTCTGCGGCTGTCTTGTTCAGCGAGTAAGCTTGGTCTGCGAGATTATACTCTGCCAAGACAAACGAGGACGCGCCAAAGGTATCAGTTTCAACAACATCTGCGCCGGCAGCGAGGAAGTCTCGATGCACTTTCTCGATCGCTTCGGGTTTGGTGAACACCAGATATTCGTTACAGCCTTCGTATTCCGCACCCCCAAAGTCTTCGGCTGTCAAGTTCTGGCTTTGGATATTCGTTCCCATCGCCCCATCAAAGACGATGACAGGGCGATCAGGGTGATGCAGGCGTTCGAGGAAGGGGCTATTCATAGGTGATATCAGACGAAAAGGTTGGCAAATAAGTTTTAGGTTAAGCTTTGGATATTCAGCTTTATCTATTGTGCAAAATTTCGGGCAATTAGGGGTAATAAAAATCATGAATATGCAAACAGTGCCGGCGACTCCTCCCTCACAGCAGCAAGTGCCGGTCAACTCTAGATTTATTTTAAGCCGGATTAGCTGGGAAACTTTTAAAGCTTTGCTTGCAGATGCCGGTGATGATAGAGCTTGGAGAATTGCTTATGACGCAGGAGTTTTAGAATTCAGGATGCCACTGCAAGAACATGAACAACCCAAGATACTTATTGCTTATTTTGTTACAGCCATAGCCGATGAGCTAGAAATTGAGACTATGGAACTCGGTGCTTTACTTTTGGTGCGGGAGGACTTACGCCGTGCTGTAGAACCGGATACTTGTTTTTATATCCAGAATGAATCTGTTGTCCGAGGCAAAAGTATTGAACTGCCAAATGACCCCCCACCAGATTTAGTAATAGAGTCAGATTACACAAGTTCTTCCTTAAATAAATTCACAATTTACGCATCTCTTGGCGTTCCTGAATTGTGGAGATATCGCAATCAAATTCTTGAAATTTATCAACTTGCCGGGGATAGATACGAATTATGTGAAAAAAGTCTGGCTTTTCCTTTTTTACCAGCCTCTGAAATCCCTGGGTTTATCGAACAAAGTAAAACTGCTGGTCAAAGAGCCACAGTCCGTGCATTTCGCTCACGAATTCGAGAAATTTTGCATGACAGTGAGTGAGCAAAAATTTCATAAGAAGAAGCATTTGATTTAATGAGTCGAGTCCCAAAAAGTTTCTACTTTTCTATTAATAGAAAGGTTTTGAGTCTCTATAAATAATATTACTCTCCCACTTGCCAAATCTTCACAGTCGCATCCCCACTGCCACTGGCAAGCGTTTTACCATCCGGGCTAAACGTAACCGATTCAACCCACCGGGAATGACCGGGTAGCGTCTGCAGTATTTTACCCGTGCCGGCATCCCAAATATTGATTCTGCCAGACAAACTGCCCCCGGCAAGCTTTTCCCCATCCGAACTGAAGGCAATAGAATACATCGTCTCTGAAGGGCCGGACAAACTGCGCGTCGCATAACACCGCTTTCCAGGCGTACAGCCGGCCTGCAGATCCCATAGCTTAATCATATTGTCACCACTGCCACTGGCGACCGTCTGCCCATCTGGACTGAAGGCAACCGAATAAACCTTCCCCGAATTGCCAGACAGGGTGCTGATTAATTCACCCGAATTGCGATTCCACAGCTTGATCGTCGTGTCCTCACTGCCACTCGCCAGCGTCTTGCCATCGCTGCTGAAAGCGACGCCGCGAATTGGCCCAGAATGCCCAACTAAGGTGCCTAGCTGAACCCCAGTGGCTAAATCCCACAACTTGACCGTCATATCTTCGCTGCCACTGGCGATGGTTTTGCCATCTGCGCTAATGGCCACGACAGAAACGCCTTCTATTTGTTTAGGCAGCGTCTGCAAAAGTTCGCCGGTGGCTAAATTCCAAATCTTAATCGTGCCACCATAACTGCTACTACCACTCACCAGCGTTTGACCATCTGGAGTGATGGCAACCGAGGAAACCAATTCTTGGGCTTTGAAATGCCCGTTCAGCGTGCTTCTGCGTTCGCCGGTGGACAAATCCCAAATTAGAATCGTCCCATCCAAGCTGCCACTCACCAGCGTCCGGTTGTCCGGACTGATGGCGACAGAACGAACGTCTAGAGAATGCCCTGAAAGTGTCTCTGTTAAAGACATCTTTTCAAAGGAAGTGTTTTTCGCTTCGCCGGCACTTTTTTCTGGGGTGGAACCGGCCATCAGTTGCGGGCGATCTTCTTCAGTGTCGGTATCCAAAGATTCAGCCAGGACGGGGGTTTGAATCGCTAATTGCTGCTGTACCGGCACAGTCCGATTACTCATCAAGCGGGGGGCAAAATAACCATAGAACACAGCTTGGGCCACTCCCACACATCCCACCAGCACAAAAGCACTACCCGTTAACCATTTCTGTTTAAACTTAACCAACGGGTCAAACCGCAACTGGCCCTGCTGGCGCTGAGATGGCTGCTGCCTGAGTTGCTTAATTTCTGCCAAGCGCTGCAACATGACCTCGGTACTGGGGGGACGCTGACCGGGCAGACGGGCCATCAGGTGATCGATAAAATCTGCAAAGGGCTTACTGATTTGCGGCGCATTTGATCGCCACTGCAGTTCATCGGTGAGGGCATTGTAAAAATCTAGGGGATGCTTGCCGGTGAGCAAATGCACAAACGTGCGCCCTAACGCAAAGAAATCTGATTGCGGTACGGGATGGCCACTGTCTTGTTCGGGTGGGGTATAACCTTTAGAAGCAATCACCGTGCCTTTTTGCCCGACGCCCATTTTTGCCAAATAGGTGCCAGTGACTTGCCGCGCACTACCAAAGTCAATCAACACCATTTGGCCATTAGGCCGCACCATGATGTTAGCCGGCTTAATATCCCTGTGAAAAAATTGCTGCTGGTGAACTCTGTGCAAGATATCGACCAGCTGTAGCAACCAGTCCAGGGCTATCTCTTGAGGGATGGGTTTGTTGTTGCGACTGTAGAGCCACTGCTCCAAATTTGGGCCATTAATTTTTTCCATCACCAGGCAGTGCAAAACCGCTTTGCTATGCTTGGGCAAAAAATTGAAGTAGGCATCTGGCTCTACTTTAGGAATTCCTGGGTGCTTCAGCCGCATCAAGACTGCTGCTTCGTTCTTAAATAGGGAAACGGCTTTGGGTTCATTGAGGAAGAGAACTTTCAGCACCTTCGGCTGACCTCGGTCATCCACCTCATACGTTTTGGCAAACCCACCTTCCCCTAACAAACGAGTGACCCGATAGCGATTTTGCAGCACTAACTGAGAGCCGCAGTGCCGGCAAATGCGATTTGTGTTGTGTAACGGATCTGCCGGCTTAGGACAGTTGGGATTCAGGCAATAGCTCATGGATGGCTACGGGATGGATAAACCCACAATATAGGATGCGATCGAACGGTGTCTTGTCAGGAGACTTGCTTATCTTTTTTAGATTGACACATCCGTTAAAACAATGTTGTGGCCGGCCAGAGGCTTTGAGGGGCCAAATTCAAACAAATAACCTTCCCTAGGGGTTTCAGATAATATTTTGCTGCAAACACGCCAAGAATGCGATCACAGGCACAGTGTATTATTTACTATCGAGCGGTTTAGCGCTGAACCCCCAATCTAAAATTCACAAGGATATGAGGAGCCGGCGAGGGCTGTAATTTCTATCTTGGATGCTATTTTGATTTTTTGCCTATCGCCCTTACGGATGATTACCGGCGCACTTGTCTGCATTATGGCACGACTTGAATTTTGAGGCTGTCGCGCCGCTGTCTTATTTGCACGAAGCTTTATTTTAAAGGCGTGCAGTCTTCTCAATGTGATTGGGTAAACTTACCGAGCCTCTGAAAAGTTGGCCCCGCTTAAACATCTAAAACACAGGTAGAAAAACGAAGAAATGAATCAAATTTGGCGTTGTGTCCTAATTTTCCCTGATTTTCTAGGCGTCTGAAGTTGGAGTCTCGCCACCGGCATCGTTTTCTCAGCAATTCCACAGCCGGCCAAATTTGCGAAATCCTTGTCTTGAAGCTCTTTACAGATACCCACTCTCAAATAATATTTCCACTACACCTGGGGCGATCTGGCTCACAGCACCCGGTCATAACGGTAGCAACGACGATATTGTAATAGAAACGCTTAGAATAACCTTCCAGTTCTAGAGCAGCGTCAATCAAAAATTACCTATCAAATGTCCCGCACCCGTGCCGGCAAAACATTCTAATCTTGCGCTAAAAACCTCAACACGCACAAATCAGTCCTGATTTGCACAAGTTTTTTAGCAAAAATCCTACGAGCAACAGTTGACTTTTACTGAGCAACCTATATTTATTTGCCTTTATCTGCGGTTATTAAAACAAAACCCAAACTCTTATCGCCAAATCTCGCAAAAAGAAGACATTTAGTGAGATTTACCGGCAACTTCTGGCGTTAAATTACCAGAAAAATGTTTATCTACAAGTGCTGGAACTTCTGAAGGGTGAAGCCGCGTATAGCGAGTTTTATCTGGCAACACCACAACGGCTGGCCCTGCTTTACACTGCTTCAGGCAGCCGGTGCCTTTAACCGTTACTTCGCCTTCTAACCCGCGATCGCATATCGTTTTTTCTAAAGCTTGGCAAACTTGCTGAGCACCACGCTTGCAACAATCTGATTTTTGACAAACTAAAATTGTGGCTTTGGGTTTAGCAGCCGGTGCCGGCACAGGGACAGCCGTTGCAACTTGATTAGCGGGATGCGCCGGCTCAACGAGATGTGCCTTCAGTTTAAGTTTGCCGGTGTCGGCTTCGAGTTTCTTCTCGCCAACAACCCGCACCCAGCTACCCGGTATCAAAGATTGCTCGACAGAACCCCTTAACGGTTTAGAGAGTTTAATCCAAAATTCACCCTCTCCAGTCGCCAGTCGCAGGTACTTAATTTTATAACCGTCTTCTAATACAAAACTGAGGAATCGTCCCTCAATGCTGAAATCAGAGATTTGTTTATTAGATTTTCCCATTGTTATGCAAACTCTATTATTAAGTGGTCAGTGTTCAAGAACCGGCACCCCTAGATAGCACCATCCAAGCGGGGGAAGTTTTCAGCCGGTCGTCTTTTACCCGGCTCAGCCTTAATAACACTCAAAACTTTTTACAGCTGAGCTGCCAGCAGCCATCTAACCAGCTTGCTAGCTCAACACGCGGCGTCGTTAACTGTCTTAAAACACTCTGGAGTTGAACGGCAGCGGTTGCATTGTTGACCTGAACTCGTAATGGCTGGTCAATGGCACAGCAACAAGGAATACCCAGCTCCTGTAGCCGCTGATACACTTGCCAGCGGTCTGGCGAGCTGATCTCAACAATTTCACCAATCTGTGGTTCTAGCTCGGATTGATTCATCATTTTTTCAAATGAAACTTATTTGCACTTACTTTCTCTGGCGCTTTCCCACCCATTCCGGGAGATCCCCAGAGGCTCTGGCGTTGTTACCAGCATAAAACAAGTGCGAATAATTCTCAATAGTTTTCTCAAAAAATTTTCCATCCTGGCAAGAGCTGTCAGCAACAGCGGCTTATTGCAACTCTAGCCCCTCAAATGACATTGGAATACCAGATTGAGGGTGTTAGACTGTGTCCATTAGCAAAAAGCACTGCTTAATGAGAGGAGAACACAACAATGGCTGAAACTCAGAGTGCATTGCGTCCCTTCGGCCACATGGCAGAAAATGTGGTTTTGCTTGAACATTCCGTAACAGCGCCAGTCTGTGAAGGGATGAACGCCGTCTTGGCGAGTTTTCAAGCGCTTTACTTGCAATATCAAAAGCATCATTTTGTCGTAGAGGGTGCGGAGTTCTATTCTCTGCACAACTTCTTCCAAGAAAGCTACGACGAAGTTCAAGAGCACGTTCATGAGCTAGGTGAACGCTTGAACGGCTTGGGGGGAATACCGGCAGCCAGCTTTAGCAAACTTGCGGAGTTATGCTGCTTTACCCCAGAACCGGATGGCGTCTATACTTGCCGCCAGATGGTGGAGCATGACTTAGAAGCTGAGCAAGCAATGATTGGGCTGATCCGCCGTCAAGCCGGCCAAGCAGAAAGTTTGGGCGATCGCGCCACCCGCTATCTGTATGAAACAATCTTGCTCAAAACCGAAGAACGGGCTTACCATCTTGCCCACTTCCTCGCCCCTGATACCTTGGTGGTGTTCCGCTAAATGCTCGCTGGATCTTGTTTAAAGTCAATAACCATTAAAAGATCCAGACGGCGACAGATGCCAAGTTTATCTGCATTTCTTTTAGCCGTTTTCATGATTAAACCCCCATCCACACCGCCGGTTGGATGGGGGTTTACTATTAGCCGCAAATTTGTCATCAGTGCTATTGGTGCGACATTGGACTCGGAGACAGCAGACAAATTAGTTGATGCCGGCGCGAAAAAAGGGTTGTGACTGAGCCGGTTTTAGCTTGGTTCTGGCTGTAGGTTTTTTTCCAATTGGCTTCAGGTGCCGAGAGGAACATCAAAGATATCACTGTGCTCAAGAATACAGCTTGGCTTCAATAGCCGGCCAAAGAAAGCTGGCAATGGTAAATCAAATACCACTGCCATCAATCATTAACTTAACGCTTAGCTGAGGCACTTAAGGGTTAGGTATAGTACACCTGTTCGCGCTTAACAAGCTAGGCAGCTCAGGCTGCTTCCTCTTGCTCCGCATCAAGTTGTTTCAGATGAATATGTTTGCGTCCCAAGGAAATTTCAAATTCATCTCCCGGTCTGAGTTCCATCTGTTTGGTGTAAGCGGCACCAATCAGCAAGTTTCCATTAGACTGCACACTAATCCGGTAGCTAGCACTGCGTCCGCCACGTCCATTGCCGTTTTGCTTGCCATCTAATTCGATTCCCTCAGCATCAATCAGAGCATTAAGGAATTTCATCATATTGACACGTTCCACACCATTTTTTGTGACGGTGTAGTAGCCGCACGCCTTGGCTTTTTCTTCCTTACTCAGGTTTTCCAGGTCTTTAACTCTCTGGAGAAGCCCTTCGCCAGTTAGTGGTTCTATTTTTTTCTTTTTGCTCATCTTACTTTTCTCTAAATCATAAACGAGAGGTGTACAGAATTCTATATTAGCTGACATTTGGTAGAAAAATAAACTAGAGCTTTATGTCAGCTTGTGACACTATATTACAAATTCATGAGTCGGGGGTTCATCCGCTCCCCGGAAGCGGTTAAAAGGCAATCTTTACGGCTGAGTACGGGCAAAGCCTAAACTATCTCTACTCGGTGTGGCTAAGCGCTATCCCGGTATAGCTAGCGTTTTCTAAGCGGTGTCTTTTAAAAAAACTAAAGGTAAGAAAAGATGCTCAACAGCTCATCGGGAATAAATCTAGAACCGGCAACCATTCAGTCGGCTGCCGGCAGTAGGAAGATTAAAGTGTCTGTAGTAGTAACAAAAAAGCCTGGGAGTCTTTCAGTGCGGACACCGAGCCGGTTTCCCACACTGACTCATCGCTTCTAAAAAACTGAATGTTACAGAAAATTTACCACAACTCAAGCAAATAGTTACCTCCAAAGGAGGATAGCTTTAGTGACAATTAATTGATAAAAGTGCAAAGGAATAGCTGCGACTTCTATGGCTGAACAGAGAGCCGGTGAGAGAGATCGACTGACATCACTCTATATATTAGAAGTGACGCAGAAGGAATACTGAGGGATAAGTAAAGAACCGTTACCAGTTATTCACCCTTGGCAAAGTTACTCGTCACTCCAAACTGATTCCTGTTGTTACACTTTTGTCGAACTCACGTATGCTGTAGGGGAAGTTTGAAGCGGTCGATGAATCACTACCGGCAATGAAACTAACCACTCGTGGACACTACAGCGTCAAAGCACTGTTGGATTTAAGTCTGCAACCCAACTTTGGCCCTGCCTCTGTAAAAGCGATCTCACAGCGACAAGATTTACCGGCACCTTATTTAGAAAAACTGTTAATAGAGATGCGGAAAGCCGGCTTGGTTGAATCTGTGCGCGGTGTTCAAGGTGGCTATCAGCTTGCCAAACCGCCGGCGCACATCAGTCTGGGGCAAATTCTTGAAGCCGTCGGAGAAACTATCGAACCGCTACCTCACCACTCTCCCGACACAGAACAAGCTGAAGATTGGGTGACTTATACGGTATGGAACCGGCTGCACCAAAAACTCAAAGAAGCACTCTACAGCATTTCCCTAGAAGACCTTTATTATGACGCTCGCAGCTGGCAAGCAGCCCAAGGAGAAGAAGCCAGCTTTGTCATTTAAGTCCTTCATGTTTCATATCAATTATTCTTGCTTTAATTGAAATCGATTGCTGCCGGTTTGGTGATCTGCGTCATACTCACCGCCTCAGCCGGTCACAAAAAGCCCTCTAAGGCGTCACTACAAACCGGATTGAGGCGTCACCCAAAAGTTCTTGTAACATCACGAGATCAAGCAATTTGCGTCACCAAGCGGCCTCAGGAAAGGTCAGATACTACCAATAGCAAGCGAGCAAATGGTGAGGCGCGATTATGGTACTGATTCGTGAAGTGGTTCAACAAGCTTTGAAAACTGGTTATCTGACTATGGAAGCAGAAGATGAGCTGCGGCATCTGTTAGCCAGCAAATACGATTTAGAAGACCTCAACGCCTTTATGCTGTTACAGCACGCTGTCATCTCTGGACGTGTGAAGCAACTGTCTCGCGAATTAATCGGATCACACCGGCCTTGCCAGGAAATGGCAACCGCCCTGTAAGCGTAAGAGTTAGCTATCAGGAGGTCGCGGCATTAAAAAAGAAAGCCGGTGCATTTCATTTCAATGCCGGTGAAAGCTTTTTAGTTGTGTAATTTTTTATAAATTTTGATTGACATTGGTCACTTTCTCAAATCGCAGCCGCAGTTAACTAGCAACAATTCGCGTAAAACGTCGCGATACTTTACGGTTATTGCAAGACAATCCCAGCTTAAACTCTTATCTTGAGATAGCACTGCGAGAAACTTACGAGAATGGCAGAGATTTAGCGGGAGAAACTGCTTGCCGGCATTCACGTTTCCGCCGGCGTGTCTGTACAGTTTTAAGCGCAAGCAGAAGCCGGTTTTACCTATTGATCCGTGATTAACACTTCATCTGCTGTTCTTTGCGTCTAGATTCTTCTCTTCTTAAATGTAAATTTTTATATCAAAATTCAAGATTCTTGCTTGCAAGCTAGGAGGAAAGAATACTTGCGAAACAAAAATTCTTGAGCTTGGTTGCTTTCTCGAAAAATAAAAATTTATAAATTTATCGACAAGAGCCGGCAGTCGAAACATTAAAGAACACCGCAATGCTATTGCGTAAAGATTTCTTACATAAATTGGTTTTGAATTTGATCTGCAATTGACGAACCTGATCAGCGTTGATAGAGTGGAACTCGAATTTCCTTCTTCCGTTTCAGCCTTTCATTCACGACACAAAGATTTCAGAGAGCACTCATGTCTAAAGTAAGTATTTTTACCTTAAGCCGGCGTAATTTTCTCAGTGGTGTGGCTTTAGGAACTTTAAGTTTGTTAACAAAAGATTTAATTAATCCAGCTAGTGCGATCGCTGATAACCTGCTATCACACAATAATCCTTTGGTAGTGGAAGAATATCATATTTTTATTCCTTATTTAATAGCACAGCTCGGAGGGACACAAACATTTATATTGCGCTCAGGCAACACTTGCCGAGTACGAATTATCCCTCGATCTCAAGACAACCAAGAAATTATTATTCAAAGGCAAGGTCAAAATGAGCAAGATATTATTGTTACTTTGCATACCTTATACGACCCCCAATTAAAAATAGATGAGCAAATTTATAAAGAAATTTACAATAATACACAATTTATTAAAGAAGCTAGCAAAGCCAAATGCTTAGCTGTGTACAATAAAGTTGAGGGTGCAGATTACATTGACGACCTAATCACCTTAGATTTTCTGGATTATATTATATACTCCTCAAAGCTAGAGACTCAAATTCAAGAGCGTTACAAAATCGCTAGTACAAACTCACGTCTTCTCGCAATTCACCGAGAAATTGAATCAGCATTAGGGCAATCTGAACTAACTGATGCAGAGAAGAAACTGATTCAAGGAACTTACGCATACGTCCGTGCCGGCGAACCTGTTCCAGATTTTAAGGCACTCACGGATCTTGACACAATTGTGGCTAGCTCAGCACTGCCCTTGGAACTCAAGCAAACTTACTCTCTAGCTAGTGCAAATTCAAGAGCATTAACAGTTGATTTTCTTATTGTCAAACTGATTAATGAAAGCGAGAAGTTAACTTCTGGACAAAAGGCAATTTACTTGTCAGTTTATCAGCAGGTGCGCGATGGCGAGACAGTCGAGTATCAAGCAACCTTGAAGTCCCTAGACTCATTCATCAGCAATGCGGACGTTTTAGAAAACGTCAAGTTTGTTTACGCGCTAGCAAGGCAGCAGGATTTAGACAATGCAGAAAATTTTGCTGAAACAGTAGATGGTGTTGTACAGGATGCAAGAGAACTCAAAGAACGACTGGAGAAGGCTCAAAGCAGAGGGGCTGCGGTTGTCCCCCGAGCTACCAAAGTGCTGACTCATATTGGAGTGGAAACAGCAACGGGTGTGAGCATTAGCAGTTTGTCTGGAGCAGCGGCAACCAACGCAACTTTAGCCGTTTTAGGCGGTGGTTCTGTAGCATCCGGTGGTTTGGGAATGCTGGGTGGGTTAGCCGTCGCAACAGGAGGAGCGGCGCTAATTGGAGCCGCAGGACTGCTATCTATTGCTTTAGTCTCGCAAATGGACAGTGAAGACAAAACAAATCTGGGAATTGCGGTAGGTACGGGAACGATAGCCGGTGCCGCCACTGTTTTAGCTGCTTGGACTGCGGCAAGTGCCTTGGGAGTGGCGGGTACATTGTCAGGTGCTGCTGCGATCACTGCGACAATGTCGGCTCTTGGTGGAGTGACTGTGATGACTGGTGGTGCTGCTCTTGTGGCATGGGGGACAGCATTTTTAATTTGGTCATTTTTGAAAGGTGGCAAGAAACGTGATCAGTCGATCCTGAGCCAGTTGGAAACTCGAACCTACACCTTGACTGAAGAACCACGACCAGGCTCTTTGGGAGAATTCCTTCAAAAGAACGTACATCAAAAATATAACTTTGATGAAGGTTTTTCTGCTCCTCATATTCCTTTAGATAAACTGTCAAATGCTCTGTCTACATGGCTGTCTCCTAGCCGTGACGAAAAAGTTATGGCTTTGATAGATACCAGTATTAACGATGATGGGAAAAATGGTCTTGTTTTTACCAATTCCAGGTTATGCTGGAAAAGTAACTCTATCAGCTATGACTATCTACCCAAATACTTCAAGGAAGAAACAAACTTAGCGTCGTTGCTATCTCAGGGGACGCAAAAAAACAAATTGTCTAAGCTGAAAAAAGTCGTCGATATTTTATCTAACGAAAACTACAAGACAGATTTATCTAAATTGAAAGATTTAGTAACAATTATATCTGATGAAGCTGAGTTGTCTGAACTGTTATCTAATGACAAGTACAAAACTAAATTGTCTAAGTTAAAAAAGGTTGTAGATGTTTTATCTAACGAAACTCATCAAACAGATGTGTTTAAGTTAACAGAAGCAGTCAACATATTATCCTATGAACCTGAGTTAGCAAAATTTTTGCCGACAGAAATAGTTTCCATGCTATCTGATGAGAAGTACAAGCAGGATTTGTCTGAAATGCAAGAGATAGTCAATACTTTATACCATGAAAGTGACAAGGTTGAATTGACTAGATTGCTCCGCCAACTCAGCCAAAAATATAGCGTAGCTTAGGAAGCAGTTTTTTTGATGTTTAACGGTGGGAAAAGCTGAATTTAGCGGCTTTTTAGGATAATGAACGCTCCCACCGGCACTTTCACTTATATCCAATTTTGTAGGGTAAGCGAAGTTAGCAATTTGATACCAACTGCAAAAAAGAATGCGACAGATGGGTAATTTGGGCGGAGCTACGTCAAACTCAACACCGGCACGTATTAAAAACTTTGGGCGAAGTGAAACGGAAGGTGATCAACCCAACCTACATTTGCCCATCTGCTCATCCCTTCTATCGCAATTGAACTCTCTCGCTAGCCTGCCGGCACGAAGGATAGCAAAATTAAATCCTCGCACAATTCAAACTCTGGCTGATCACCGCATTAAATCTGCCTGATTCTCAGGTGATTTTCTATTAACTTAACTCCTACCCAAACGTCAAGTCTCTCAGGAAATATTAAAGTTAAAATCTAAAATGATCTCCACTTAGCAACTTTAACCGGCACGACGTTGAGAGGAAAAATAGAAAATAAAGAATAATGAAGAATAAAAAATAAAAATTAAGAACGTTTTTGTTACTTTCCTAACATTTTTTTGACTTTCTACTCTTAAAATGATGCCGGCAGGCCACCAGCAGCGATATCAGTAGCTCAACCCTGAATCATTTTTTCTCAGACTCCTCACTCCCGGAACCCGGAAAATTCTGTGGAAGACTTACTATAGATATCAGTCCTATGATTCCTTTGTGATATGAGTTATTGCCTCAATCCCGATTGCCAGAATCCCCAGAATCATAATGGTACAGGTTTTTGCCAGAGCTGCGGAGCAAAATTGCTGCTCAAAGATCGCTACCAGGTCATACAACTCCTAGGTCAAGGCGCTACGGGGCGAACCTTTCTCGCAGTAGACGAAGATCAACCTTCTCAACCCCGCTGCGTAATTAAGCAGTTTTTCGGTGAAAACGTCACAGATGCGGCTGTTTCCTCACCCTCAGCACAAGGGATAAAACACCGGCATTCAAAAACGTTTTCCCAAACCGCAAAACAGCTAGATGAATTAGGCAAACATCCTTTGATTCCTGAGTTGTGGGCATCTTTTGAACAAGATGGCCACCAATATTTGGTGAAAAAGTATATAGAAGGGGAAAACTTAGCCTTAGAAGTCGCAGACACCGGCACTTTCAGCGAACCCCAAATCCGCGAATTATTGAAAGATCTGCTGCCGGTACTCAGCTTCGCGCACAACCACCAAATTGTTCACGGTGATATTAAACCAGAAAATATCATTCGCCGGCCTGACGGCAAGCTGATTTTAGTTGATTATGGTGATGTGACACTGACGGGCACCAGTCTGCCGGCACAAAGACGCGTTAGCGGTTCTGCCGAATACATCGCCCCAGAACAAACCCAAGGCAAAGCCACTCCCAGCAGCGACCTCTACAGCTTAGGCGTCACCTGCATTCACCTGCTGACTCAGCTATCTCCCTTTGATCTGTTTGATATTAAAACAGAAACTTGGGTGTGGCGGGATTATTTAAGTGCGCCGGTGAATCCTCACCTAGGCGCGATCCTCGACAAACTGCTGGAACGCAGCCCTAAAAAGCGCTACCAATCAGCCGCCCTAGTCCTCAAAGACCTGAATTCCTGGGCACTGGTGTCGCCGGCAACACCGCACAAAACACGGTTAGCGGCAGGTGCTATCGGCGGTGCAACCATCGCAATTTTGATGGCAACACTCAGCGCTCGTGTGCCGGCTCCTGTGCCACACAGCGCTTATAACCCCGAAGAAATGCCCATTACCCTGCCAGACCTCAGCTACTCAGCCCCCCGTCTGGACAGTAACATTCAACCCCTGCGAACGTTTGCGGTTGATAGCGGCCCATTTTGGTCAGTCGCCGTCAGTGGCGATGGCCAAACCCTTGCCACCGGCAGTTATGACGGCACCGTTCAACTATGGGATCTCGGCAGTAGCCAACTGAAAACCATTCTAGCCGGCCACTTTGGTGCAGTTTGGACAGTCGCCATTAGCCCGGATGGCCAAACCCTTGCCACCGGCAGTGAAGACAAAACCATCAAAATCTGGGATCTTCGCACTGGCGAACTGCGCGACACCTTGAACGGTCACTCAGAAGCCATTTTTTCCCTCGCCTTTAGCCCAGATGGCCAGACTCTAGCCAGCGCCAGTGAAGACAACACAATTAAACTGTGGAATTGGCGGGCCGGCAACCAGCAGCGAACCCTGCGGGGACACTCTGAAGAAGTTCAGTCCGTTGCCTTCAGCCCAGACGGCCAAACTTTAGCCAGTGGCAGTTCTGATGACACCGTTAAGCTGTGGAATTGGCGCACAGGACAACTACGGCACACCCTTAAAGGTCACTCAGACGCCGTTTGGTCAGTTGCTATCAGCCCAGATGGTACAACCCTCGCTACTGGCAGCTGGGATAACACCATCAAGCTGTGGGATTTAGACAGCGGACTGTTGGTGAATACCTTTATCGGTCATTCCGACCAAATTCAATCCGTTGCTTTTAGCCCCGATGGCCGAACCCTCGCTAGTGGCGATATGGACGGCACGATCAAGCTGTGGCAGTTGGGCACCGGCGGTTTAGTTGGCACTTTAAAAGGACATTCATCGTGGGTGAAACTGGCTTTCAGTCCACAAGGTCAAACCCTAATTAGTGGCAGTTTTGACGACACGATTAAGATGTGGAGTTTGTGCCCCTAGTCTTTTGACTTCTGATTATTTGTGGTTACTCATTTGCGATGTCGTTTACCGGCATCGCATTTTTATTGGGCTGCGAAATCTGTTGTGACTTTAGCAGACATCAATTTAAGAGATCCGGTTGCTGGCGCACAATCATTTCATACAATGGTTGAAAACTAAACCACCCAATCTGGTGGGAACCTACTTGAGTTTGGGCCAGACGGGCGCTATCGGGTTGAATTAACACCGGCTTTCCCGCTGCTTCCGCCATTAACTGCGCTTGACATGACCGTTCCATCTTAATAAACCACCAGGCTGCTTCATCCACTGTATGCCCGACTGTCAATAACCCGTGGTTACGCAGAATCAAAGCTTTGTTTTCGCCCAAAACTTCTGCGATGCGTTTGCCTTCTTCTAACTCAAGAACAACGCCGGTGTAGTCATCGAACAAAGCGTGATCTTCGTAAAAACCGCAGGCATCCTGCGTGAGAGGATCGAGGAGACGACCAAGAGTTGACCAGGTTTTGCCATACATTGAATGGGCATGAGCCGCTGCCACCACATCAGGCCGCGCTGCATGAACTTGCGAGTGAATCGCAAAAGCTGCTGCGTTTACAGGCCGGCTGCCCTTAACCACTTCGCCGTGATGGTTAACCAGCAAAAGGTCTGAAACTCGAATATGCCCGAAGTACATCCCAAAGGGATTTACCCAAAAGTGGTCTTCAAATTCGGGATCGCGCACAGTGATGTGGCCGGCAACTCCTTCATCAAATCCATAGCGGGCAAATAAGCGGAAGGCTGCCGCCAAGCGTTCCTGCCGGTGCCGGCGCTCATCCTCGATTCGATCAAATTTGGGCGGTTTAGGGATCTCTAATTTCATTGATAGCGGTTGCCGGTTGAATTAGGTACATACAATAATAACAATAAATAAACTATTTTTTAAAATCTTCTAGATTGACAGACTGTCATTCATTATGAGTCTTCAAATTATAAGGTTTCACGGTTATTGATCTCACCTAAATGCAAATCTTTTTTCAACTCTAGCATTCCAAACTTTTCATAATTAAGAATTGAGTGCGATAAAAATAACTACACTATTTTACGTCTGCTTACAAACAAAATAGGTAAGGTTAAGGCATTCACAATCTTGTCCAAGCTAACTTATTTGATATTTTATTGGACGTTGATCATCTGGAACAAAAACAATAATTCAAACCGGCACAGTTGATTTTCTAGCTACGTTTGATAAAATTGAAGAATAATTTTCAATAGATAGGTATTCTTGACAATTGCTGACCTATCTTTTTTACCATAATTCGCTTAACCCTTGACACGTCAAAGGCTGTGAGGTGCGTGTCGCCCCTTCAGACCAATTTCAGAAAAGAATGGCACAGATGGAGCGGTGAGGTATAACAGGACGAAACTCAACACTGACAAGCATTTGAAACGTTGGGCCAAGCGAAATGGAAGCTTCTCAACCCAATCGGCATCATGTAGCAGTGCTTTCCCCTTCTCTCCCCATCTCCCCGTCCTCTCCATCGTCTTTGCTTATATTAATGTCGTCTTAGTGGTTGCCACTAGGTAAGATTAAATGTAATTGTCGCAGCTCCCTCTGTGGTATAAGCAGCGATTTTAACGCCTGACTGCGTCGGGCCTTGTCTCAGGAGCAAAGGTTTGGAAATGGGTATTGCAACAGAGAATGCCGCAACGATTGCAATTTTACTAATTGCTGTAGGCATATTGGTCTGGGGGTATTATCGGGCCAAGCCATTCGGCAAACTGGGAATTTTAGCCTGGTTGCAGTCGGTATCATTAATGGCTCCCTGGTTGATATTTTTTGGTTTGTTCGCCGCCGGCTTGTACCTTAACCTCGTCAGCATCCTATTTTTGTTGGTCGCTTCAGCTGGGCTGTATATCTTCTTAGGCAATCAGTTGCGAGCAGCCAGTCAGGATGAGGCGCTGCGAGAACGAATTGAGTCAATGTTGAAGTCTAGCGAAGATTTAGATGCCATCGCTGAAAAGGCGGCTGAGAATCTCACCAACAGTGAACCCTCTATCTCAGCACCGCTGCCGGCAAACCGTCCAGCAGATGTACTTCCCATCCCATCTGAGGATCTCAAAACAATCCAGGAAATTTTTGGGATTGATACGTTTTTTGCAACTGAAACGATCTCCTATCAAAATGGAGCAATTTTCAAGGGCAATCTGCGCGGAGAACCTGAAAAGGTTTACACCCGCTTAGCTGCCCAGTTGCAGCAGCGATTGGATGAGCGCTACCGGCTGTTTATGGTTCCCAACCAAGAAGATAAGCCGGTTGTGATTGTTTTGCCTAGCAGCAATGATCCGCAACCATTGACTTTAAGCCAAAAAATTCTCTCGCTTGTCCTACTACTAGCCACCATAGCCACCACGTTTGAGACGGGCGGATTGTTTCTCAATTTTGATTTCTTTAATGAAACGAGCCGGCTTGGGGAAATTTTGCCCTTCAGTGCCGGCATCTGGGCGGTTTTATTAGCGCACGAAATTGGCCACCAAGTGATAGCCAAACGTCATAACGTTCGCTTCAGTTGGCCTTTCTTCATTCCCGCTTGGCAACTCGGCTCGTTTGGGGCTTTGAACCGATTTGAGTCACTGTTGCCCAACCGGCAGGTGTTGTTTGATGTTGCCTTTGCAGGGCCGGCAGCCGGTGGCATTGTTTCATTGGCAATGCTGCTCGTCGGGTTGGTACTTTCTCATGAAGGAAGTTTATTTCAAGTTCCTTCTGAGTTTTTCAAAGGCTCTATTTTAGTTGGCAGTTTGGCAAAAGTTGTTTTGGGTTCCGCCCTGCAACAGTCTCTCGTTGATGTTCACCCACTCACAATCATCGGGTGGCTGGGGTTGGTGCTGACCGCAATTAACTTAATGCCCGCCGGCCAGTTGGATGGGGGTCGTGTTGTGCAAGCGATTTACGGTCGCAAAATTGCCGGTCGCACGACTGTCGCCACTTTAATTGTGCTTGCACTGACATCCTTCGTAAATCCTTTAGCCCTATATTGGGCAATTGCCATCGTGTTTCTGCAAAGGGATTTAGAACGCCCTAGTCTAAATGAGCTAACAGAACCTGATGATGCCCGTGCGGCTTTGGGTTTACTGGCTTTATTTCTGATGCTAGCAACGCTGATTCCCTTCGCTCCAAGCTTTGCCGGTCGTCTGGGCATCGGCGGCTGATCGCTCAGATCCATCACGTTCGGTTTTCATGTTGGGGACGATCTCCAGGGCACTGCACTGCCGTGCCCTACGATGACCGTCAATAAACCTGGAGAATTTTATAAATCAACAGCCTCAGGAGAAAAATTTATTGTGAAAATGATGAAAACCCTGTTACAGAAGCGAGAGTGAGTTCGGGATTATTATAAAAGTGGATTAATTTAAACGTTAATTATATGAAATCAGGTGCACTTCCTCCGGTTGTGGTGGTATTAGATATCTTCGCCTTGATGGCCGGCAGAATGCGGGATTGGGAAACCTACTCGCGGGTGGGCACCTGTTATGTGCCTCAAGTGGTTTACGAGCAAATTGAATTGCTGTGTGACAGCGCCCCGGAACCGGCCCAAGAGCAAGTGGCGCGGGAATTTATGCGGTTTTGGCCAAAGAGCGGTTGGCAGCTGACGAATGCTCATAGTAACCATTCATCTCTACAACCGGCAGCCAGTGCAGAGGTAAGCGGGCAAGCGCGACTGGTGGTTGCAGTGGCTCAATGTGCCTACGGTGTGGCGCAAGAACAACCCGGCAAGCTGGTGGTTTTTGTCTCTACGAGTCTGTCGCTATTGAAACGGATGCAATCACTGAATGCCCCAAATCTTTGTTGCATTACCTCGACGGCGCTGTTACAGTGGGCGCGAACCAGCCAGCGTCCGTCGGCAGTTACGCAGCAGATGCAAGTTTTAAATCAGGCATCAGCAGCTTCTTCATCGTCCGGATTCTCCTCTAGTGGAAATACGCAATCCACATTTGGGAAAAATCAAAGCAGCAGTTCCAGTGGAAATACGCAATCCACATTTGGGAAAAACCAAAGCAGCAGTTCGCAAACGTCATCAACTCGCTCGTCGGCACCCGTCTCTTCAGGCTCTTCTGGCAGTTCTAGCCGGCTGCGTGTGCCGAAACCGGCCTCAACGACTAAATCACGAACAACCGATGCAACGGCGACAAAGAAGGACAAGTCTGAGCCGGTTTTTATCCGCCAACGTCCGCGTAGTGTGGCTCACGTTCGCTCTTTTAAACCGAATTTATTCGTTTCGCTAATTTCTGGAATGATAGCGCTGATTGCCCTCATAGCAGCGGCGGGAATCATTTGGCAATTAGCCCAACCGGCGAGTTTCAACGTGTTTTGGCAAAAACAGGTGATGCCGGTGTGGCAGCAAAAAGTTGTGCCGGCTATCCCTAGTCAGATGCGGCAACAATTGGGAATTAAGTAGCTCCTATAGCGCGTAAGTTGCATAACTACGAGGCTATTTAGTCGGGTATAATCAATTTGCAAAGGCAATAATTATGCAATTTAATTGTTTCACTATAGCTTTTGCAAAAAAAACTACTGAAACCGCAGTAACTTTAAACCGGCAAGGAAGGAAGAATCATATCCGTTGAAACAGCCGGCTTAACCGTGAGAGTTTGTGGAAATTCCATATTATTCGGGCGTTTTTAAGGATGGAGTCAATATTCTTCCCTACCAATACCGAAGAAGCTTACGAAAACTTTATATTTATTTTGGTTTTTCTTAAAGATTTCATGAACTCCCCTGATTGCCAGTGACATCCCAGTTGGGTGCCGGCCAGAATGTGTCTGTCTTGCCAACTTATTTGACAGACTAATCAGGCGTCATCATGCAACTCAAACTACTTTTTCAACCCATCACGATCTCTGAAATTTTAAGTCACAGCTCCTCTTCTGGCTTGATCACTCATAAACAGCGCTCTACACTGATGTCAGCTTTATTAGAAGACTGGCTGACTGAAGAAGATCGCGCTGCTATT
Organism: Microcoleus sp. FACHB-68; assembly: GCF_014695715.1. NCBI lineage: Bacteria > Bacillati > Cyanobacteriota > Cyanophyceae > Oscillatoriales > Microcoleaceae > Microcoleus > Microcoleus sp. FACHB-68. The sequence continues at coordinate 774,869 of NZ_JACJOT010000006.1, read as the reverse complement.
GACCGGCTGTTTTACGCGCTCAGAAGAGGATGGCTGAAGATTGTAGATTAGATTGGAACGCTTGATAAATAGACGATTTCACCCGCTTAAGCGACTTTTCTTGAAAGTCTCCTTTCATTGCCGGTTGTGAACCATCGTTCATGAGTGTCTATTACATAAATTGAGTTTTGGGTTTTCATACCACCGATAAACGCAGATAAAATCGGCAGTTCAGTACCCTTCACAATGGACTTTTAAGATTTCTGTAAAAGGGTTGCTCAAAGCACTTTAGCCGATTCGTAACGCAACTTAAGATTTCCACCAGAACCCTCTAGATTTAAAGCGCAAAATTACCTGCTGCTTTAAGGAGGTGATGACAATCACAAAATTTGAGGATTGCGCTCACCAAAAAAAATGAGGTATAGTATTAGATCGTACCAAGGATAGTTTTAACTCTTACCTCTGTGTGCTTCTGCTCCCTATCTAGGAGATGATGCCAGATGTCATCATTGTTTTTCATTTCGCTGTTTACTGCTCTAGGGGCTGCTTTCGTCTACCTGAGCGCATCAGGAGAAATTCCCCGCATCATGGCCCTAACCATTGTTGCGATCTGCTTTGTTTTGGATTTGGTCTTGGCACCTTGGCCCATCCAGCTGTTGATTTTGATGCTGGTTTTGTTTAGCACTCGCAACGTTGCTTTGCCGAATCTGCGCCGGTGGGGATAAGTGCGCCCCGTACCTTAGTTATATATTCATTAACTTTGCTCTCAATTAAGTGACGTTTTGGGTTTGGGTATGACAAGCTGAAGTTGCGAAGCAAGCTAGGGTAAGCGGTAGCGGCGTTATGCGGGAAGTTCTTTTTATTTTTATTCTGGTGATTGCCATCGTAGCGATCACATATATTACAACTCTTCTGGCTCTGGCAGTGAGCGGCTGCTTGATGTTCTTGAAGTATATTCCTGAGTGGACGTGGACGTTAGTATTACTGGTTTTGACGGTAGCAACGGTGAGAGGTTTGCGTTACTCACCAGAATAAGCGCTTGAATGTGGTGTTGCGCCCTCACCTATCAATGCGATAGCTGCATGGGGTCGAGATTGAAGGATTAAGAAGTGTGTGACCCCTCTCACAGCAAAATTGAGAACGTCCTGTTATTTACCGGCGATGAGGGTGCATTTGCTAAAGACAAAGTAAATTGCATCCAATGTCTTCTATGCTACGGAGTTACTACCGAGTTCGGTGTTAGGCTAAAAGCGTCGATTTACTCCCATAGTTTGCGCTCCAAATGAGAGCGATGATAATTATGTTCCCGATTTATTTGATACCACTAGCAGTGGCTCTGGGAGCAAGCTGGGTCTTTTCTAAAACTTCTGAAGATGTTTATACGATTCTTTGCGCCGGCACAGCAATTATTTGCCTGATCTGGGGATTCGCTCTCGCACCCTGGCAGTTGCAACTGTTGTTGCTGCTGATTCTACTGGGGATTGAGCGGATTTACCTACGCAATGAGCGCCGGCTGGGCTAAGACGATGCCGGTGAAGCATCGTCGTGTGCTTATTTTTCCCCTCAGTCGTATAGGATGTTGAGCGCCAGATGATCAATGAGAGCATTTGCTTAATGAGCAGGCGCTTAACAAGTTGTAATCTGTCAGGGTTTGTAACTGACGATTATTCAGTATTTTCTGGGTGTAAAAATTGATGGCAGAGCAGGAGAATAAAGAAGAAAGGGTTCGTGAAGTCTTAGATCTATAAGACTGTTTACGGAACCAATACCCTGTATGCAAGCGTCAAATTTCTGATAAACAGTTTTTTCTGCGCTTGCTTAAGCGCAATAAGTATATATTCTACCAAAACTTATAACAGCGCAAGCCCCCGGGAAAAAGTTTTAGGGTATTCCGGAGCCAGTGAGAATCAGGGTGCAACTGAATTTTAATTATTGAACTTTTAGTTGATATTTCTGATTGAAGGCGCTGACTATGAAATCTATTATTCCCAGTAGTTCTACCGAAGCCACCGCCGAGCCAATTGCTACCCAGCCTCGTCCATTTGTCTTGGCGGTTGTGCTCACTGCAATTTTATACTTCAGCGTCGGTTCCACCTTGCCGCGTACCACCGGCCCTTTTTCGAGGACTTCTCCGGTGAGTGCTAGCGTTTCTGCCTCCGTTGCCAACGCTGTTTTACGGGATGTCTCGGAACGAGCACAAATGCCGGCCTCGGCACTGCGGATCGTCCATGCAGAACCTCATACTTGGGGAAATGAGTGTCTGGAACTCCAAGAGCATCGTGCTGATTGCACCAAAGGGGTATCTGGATGGCAAGTCATTGTTGCCGGTGGCCCTCGCCGGTGGGTGTATCGTACAGATGCAACCGGCTCTCTTGTCAAGCTACATCAAGGAACAGTTATGCCGGTGTTCACAGAAATTGTGAGTGAATTGCCTTCATCGCCTCGCCAGTGAGAAAGCGCGACCGGCTAAATGATGGCACTTACATAGTTTTGGGATAGACCAACCAAGTCCCCTATTGGGGGCTTTTTTTTGAGCTTTTTGTTTGACTTATGCAGGTAGGTTTTTCTAGCTGCTAACTTTATCTATTTATGAAATTAAAAAATTTATATCAGGTTAAAAATTTTCTATTTCACTGTTGACAAAAATTTGGAATATTGGGTTAGGAAACCTAACATACACAATGTTAGGCAAAGTGAAACAGTGGGTGATTAACCCAACCTAATTAGATGTGTAGTAGGTTGCCAATAGCATTCGCACGACTTTAAAAATAAGGTGTTTGTTCCTGTAGTTTTTAAAATTCACCTGAATGGATGAATCGAACAGGCGATGTGGAATTCAATTAGGCGACTTTATACTGAGAATAGTTCTGCTCTTGATTCTTAAGTTACAGCATATTTTTTCGATGGTTTTTCCTGGTCGGGAATTCGCCCACCTGAATTCAGTAGCTTAGATGGAACAAAAAAGCCGTCAATGTGTCTGTAATGTCTGGTGAAATGTTCGGAAAATTATTCACGTTTAACCACTGCTTCAAACTTGCTAGGCAACCTAATTCTCAATATCCTTTTTCAGTTATGAAATTAATTAAGAATTCCCACCGGCACTCTCAATTTGTCTCGGCTTTAGTGCTAACCGGCATCCTGTCTTTAGGTGCCGGCATCACATTAATGGATGCGGCGACATCTGCCCCTAAACAAGCCCAACCCACACCGGGAAACCTGAACAATCGCCCAGATCGCAACAACAGGTTGCCGGCTAAAATTGCGAACGCTGTGCGCCAAGACTTGTCTCGCCAGCAAAACATTCCTGTGGGCCGGCTTCGCATCGTCAAGGCAGAACGCAAAACGTGGCCAGATCCATGCTTGGGAGCGCCCCGTCCTGAGGAATTATGCGCTCAAGTGCGTACCGAAGGTTGGCAAGTTGTTGTCTCTGATGGTGCCAGAGAGTGGATTTACCGCACCGATAGCACCGGCAAGACGGTACGGATGCCCAATACCCCGCCTGGAACTGGGGTGAATGTGCCCGGATCGGTTGGCGATGCCGTGAAGCGGGATTTATCCAAGCGGTTGGGGGTGCCGGCTGATGTGTTGCTAATTGTGAAGGCGGAACGCCGGGATTGGCCTAATGGCTGTCTCGGTATCAATAAGCCTGAAGTGATGTGCACCGAAGCGATTGTACCCGGTTGGGAAGTGACGGTTGTCAGGGACGATGGAGAAGCGGCAAGCGGACAAGAAAAGTGGGTCTATCGCACCAATGACAAGGGTTCTGTGGTTGTGCTGGATGAGTCTGCTAGCAACATCGGTGATGCCGGCGGCAGCAAATCTATCAAAGCAACGCAGATTCCTAGGAGTGAACTTCCGCCGGCTTTGGCTAAAGATGAGGTTTTTCGGGCGATTTCAAGTGGTGGTTTTGCCGGTCGTACCTACGCAACAATTCTGAAGCAGAATGGGCGAGTCGTTCAGGTTGAGATTAATGGCAATGGCGCAACCAATGAAACGGAGATTCGCCGGCTTTCTACCCAACAAGTGAAACAGTTTCAGAAACTTTTAGAGCGGCAGCGTTTTTCTCAATTTAAGGGTTTGAATTATCCAGCCGTCCAAGGCTCTGCTGATTTTATCACGGTGACGTTTACTGGATCTGCCGGCACCACTCGCTATGCCGATAGCATTCAAGACCAGCTACCTAAAAATTTGCAAGAGATTATTCTAGTCTGGAATCAAATTGCGGCTAGATAGTTCGGGCGATTGAAATTTTAACTTTATTCATTAAGTCCGCTTAGGCGGGCTTTTTTTTTGGCAGTAATGTTTGCGAATGTTTGCGACTGCCGGTACACAAACCCACCCCTGTGACACAATAATATCATTTCACTCTCTTATCGGGATTCATACAGCGCAGCTCTATGCCCCATTGAAATAATCCCAGACTTGATAACGCTCGCTGTATTTGCCCAGAATAAAAACCCTTAGAACATTCACTGCGCTTCTATGGTTCCTGTTTCTATTCAAGATCAACTCGAACAGTTACGTGCCGGTGATCGCTTAAAATGTCACGGTCTTCAATGGCAGGTTACCGATTACAGTACCTACCAAGACCCCAATGGCTATGAAACAGCCGAGTGGTTACTGCGATCTGGAGGCGGTACAGAATATTACTTGCTTCGAGAAGTCGATCCTCAAAATCCAGAAACACTCGTACACTGGTATCTCGCCTCAGAAATTCCTCATCCCGCTCTTTTTCAGCCAAACTCTGAAGATAACGTGCTGCCCAATCTTTGGCAGGATATGCAAGGGCAAAAAGCACCTTACCCAGAATTGCGCTGCTTTGGAAAAAACTACTATTTTGAATCTCAAACTCAAGGCAGTTATGAGGGAGACGAGGAAAATACATCTCGCATCACTTGGGATTACTGGGATAGTTCGCACCAGTGGAATTTAGCGATTGAAGCATGGCCGGATAGAGAATTACACGTTTACACGTCTAAAGTCGTAAAACCAGAAGAGTTTTCTGATATCGAAAAAGGAGTTTTTACTCCCACTCAAACACAAGATTCGCGTTCAATCTCCGTGGCGCAAGTGGTGGCAGCATCTTTGTTCCTACTTGTGGGACTTTATCTGCTAATATTCGGATAATCAACAGATGGCAACTTCCCTATTTATTGAACATCACGCGAACGGCCTCGCTTTCTATATCAATGGCGATTTGCAGTTTGATACGGCTGATGAGGCACTTTATCACGAGTATTTGGTTATTCCAACGGTTTCTTTAGCCCTTCAAAGATTCCCAGAAAACGATCTGCGTGTTCTCATCTGTGGCGGCGGGGATGGATTAGCCGCACGGGATGTCTTACGGTTTTCGCAAGTCAGCCATATAGATTTAGTGGATTGCAATCCGGAAGTTTTAGAACTCGGCACCACGGCTTTTAAGCCTTACAATGCCGGCAGCTTAGAAAATGAGCGTGTAACAGTTTACAGTCAAGAAGCCTTAGAGTTTGTCTCGACGGTTGCAGATAATTCCTATCACGCTATCATTTGCGATTTTACTTATCCGACTTGTCCAGAAGATACAACTATCTACAGTCGGGAATGGTTTCAACAAATCAATCGGGTTCTCATGCCAGGGGGAACTATCAGCACCAACGGGGTTTCCCCTGAAAATCGCTCAAACGGTTTTTGGTGTTTGTATCAAACTTTATTATCTGCTGGATTGAAAGCCAAGCCATTACAATTAGAGATTCCTTCTTTTCACCGTCATGGCTATGGAAACTGGGGCTTTTTTTTGGGTTCTCAGGCACAAATTCTTCGGTCTGAGATAGAAGTTATCGTATTTCCTGAAGATTTACAGACAATAACTCACGAAAAGTTATTTCAAACTTTTGTATTTTCAGAGGAAATTACTAGGAGTCGCCATGATGTGACGATTCATACACTGGAGTGTCCCCAGCTATTTTATTATTTGCTTAATCCTTCGTTTGAATTGGGAGAGAAAGAGAATGCCGGCACCACAGTAGATTTTCTAGAGATTCAGGAATCTGGGACGGCGATATTAGGTTCTCGTGATTTGCTCAAGCTGGAATCAATGGCGCAGGCATGGCTAGAGCAAATGTATGAATCTTCTGCTTCACCTGATGCTCAACCAAATATTACTAAATTGCTGCCGGTGCAGCATCGCTATCACAGCCCTAAAATGACAAGAGAAGGGTTAGCTTATCTCAGGCATCTGTTAGGAGAAATCGATCTTTCGCGTCTATTAAATACTCTGTTAGAGCGTTCTCAGGAACTTCCGCCAAAGATTGCAGGTGAACTCAAACAATTAGCTGAAAAAATTCGTGCCGGCCAGCCCATTGTAAACCTTCCTCCCAAAACCGCTGAATTTTTAATGATGCTATCAGTCACGCTGTTAATGGCAAACCTACTGACGCCAGATGCAGTATTTGCCAAAGGATATTCTTCAGGAACGAGTAGTGGATATTCTTCGGGTACTAGCGTCTATTATACAGACGGCTACATTAACTGGGAACTTAAGATTGTGGGGTTAGTTATGATAGGAATTGGAGGAGGCTGGCTTTATAACATTTTTAACCCATCGGATAGCAGCAATGATGAATGAGCTAACAGGTTCACCTGAACAAAATCTTATTGTCAAAAAGAAGATATCATTAAGAATCAGGCAACTAAATTTAGCAGAACGCGATTTGTGGGATAGTCTCGTTAAAGCTCTGCCGGCAGGCTGTTTTATGCAGTCTTGGGCATGGGCGGATTTCAAGGAACTCGAAGGGTACAAAACCTTTCGTTACGGTTTATTTTTAGATAAAAGCTTAGTGGGTGGGTGCATTTTCTATTACTATCCCCATTCAAGCCAAGCAAATTTATTAATCGCTGCCGGTGGCCCAATACTTCCACCGGCTTATGCGGATGAAGGAATACAACTACTCAAAGAAACAGCCGCTAACTTAGCAAAAGAAGTGGGTGCAATTGCCCTGCGGATTGAACCGATATGGACTGAAAAACCGGCTTGTTTTGAAGGGTTTGTCAGGGCACCGGCAGATTTACTACCTTCTGAAACTCTCCTCATCGATTTGCGCCCAAATGAGGCAGAAATCTTAGCAGCGATGAAACCCAAAGGTCGTTACAATTTGCGACTGAGTAACCGGCATGGTGTGGCAACTGAATTTACCACTAACTCACAAGCAATTCCATTATTTTACGATATTTTTTGGGAAACAGTTCAGCGACAGCAATTTTTTGGCGAACCTTACGGATTTTTTATTAACCTTTGTCAAAGTTTATTTGCCGCTAATATGGCAGAAATTGGCTTAGCAACTTGGCGAGGAAAAGTATTAGCAGCAATCTTAGTTGTATATTGGGGAAATCGCGCCACATATCTTTATGGTGGGCGCAGTTTTGAACACCGGCAAATGATGGCAACCTACGCTCTACATTGGGCTGCGATGCAACAAGCAAAAGCACGGGGTTGCACTGTTTATGATTTTTATGGGTTCAGTCGCGAACCGAATCATGCTTATGCGAATTTTTCTAAGTTTAAAAGTCAATTTGGGGGAGTGCCGGTGACGACAATTGGCGCTCATGATTACTTTTTTTATGAGCGCCTAGCCGATACGCTGATTAGTCTGCTACGCAACCTCGAAGGAGATAGCAAATGAACCAATGGATGATGGATAGACTCAATCAATCAGGGCTAATTATTCTGGAATTAGCTGTGGGTTTTACCGTGTTTTGGCTAGGGCAATTTGCTTACCAAAAGCTATTCCGGCGAATCCAATTAAATCTGGAACTGTTTGTTAAAGATAATCCAGCCGTTGCCATTGCCTTAGTGGGTTACTATCTCGGTATCGTTCTCGCATTGGGGGGTGCCTTAGACAAAAACTTAGTAGCTTGGCAAGACAAATTATTGAATTTAGCATCCTATGGTGCGACGGTTATTTTGTTGATGCTGGCGGGCGCTTGGGCTGCTGATCGCTTAATTTTGCGTCGATTTGATTGTGTGCGTGAAATTATCCAAGAACGGAATGTTGGGGCTGCTGCTGTAGAAGCCGGCAGTCACATTGCAAATGGGCTAATTCTTAACGCTGCGCTGGCAGGAGATAGCGGCAGTTGGCTGGTTGGTTTTGTTTGCTGGTTAATGGGTTTAGCAGTATTGGTTTTGGTAAGTGTTGTTTACCCAATCGTCACAAAATACGATGTGTTTGGAGAAATCGAAAAACGCAATAACCCCGCCGCAGGAGTCGCACTTGCCGGCTTATTAATTGCCACCGGCAATATTGTTCGGGTGGCATTTTCCCCAGAGTTTGAAGGCTGGGTTGTCAGTTTTAGTCAGTATGGATTAATTTTAGTATTTTGCTTACTTTCCCTGATTGCCATTCGCTGGTTAGCTGATTTGATATTAGTCCCAGGGGTAAAAATATCTGATGAAATTGTGAATCAAGAGGTGCCAAATTTAGGAGCCGGTTTAATTGAAGCGTTTGCTTATATTGCGGCTTCTTTTCTAATTGCTTGGGCATTTTGAGGCAGCCTCTGCAAGCCAATAAGGTTTTGGAAGCGTAAGTAATGCCCTTTAAACCAATATGCGAAAATTAATGCAGTTATCGAGAAATCTTCTCTTATGGTTTGGCATCCTGGGCACCAGTTATATGGCAATCGCTACGTTATTGAAAAGAAACTAGGGGAGGGTGGTTTTGGCATCACCTATCTCGCCAAAGACAGACAGGGTAAGCGGGTTGTCATTAAAACGCTAAAAGATGAGGTGATGGATAACCCAGATTTCGCTGATTTCCGAGACAAATATAAACACGACTTTCGGGATGAGGCGCTGCGGCTAGCTGTATGTCGGCACCCTCACATTGTCCAGATTGAAAATGTCTTCCATCACGAGTCGCTTCCCTGCATTGCAATGGAATATATCGAGGGGGAAGATTTATCTCGACGTGTCAAAACTTGTGGTGTTTTGGCAGAAATGGAAGCCTTGCAATATATCCAGCAAATTGGTGAAGCACTAACAATTGTCCACGATAAAGGTTTGCTGCACCGGGATGTGAAACCACAAAATATTATGGTGTGTTCTCATCGTTCCGAAGCCGTTCTGATTGATTTTGGCCTAGCCAGAGAGTTTATTCCCGATTTGACTCAGACTCATACTGTCTTACTTACCGCAGGTTATGCACCCATTGAGCAGTATGACGACCAAGCAAGGCGGGGTGAGTTTACCGATGTTTATGCCTTAGCAGCAACGCTTTATTACTTGCTGACGGGGCGGGTGCCGCCTTTTGCTTTTAACAGAATTATTAGGGATTCGTTACAGCCACCGGCACATTTCAATCAGACAATTAGTGAGCCGGTGAATCAAGCAATTTTGGGAGGGATGGCGCTAGAGGCAGAAAATCGCCCTCAGTCAGTGCAGGAATGGTTGAAATTATTTCAATCAGACACTGGTAATCTCCCTTCAGAGCGGGAGGGTGTGAAATTATTTCAATCAGACACTGATGATCTCCCTTCAGAAAAAGGTATAGATTATTGCCAACTGCGGGATTACTTAAAAGCTGGGAACTGGAAAGAAGCCGATAAAGAAACAGCACAAGTGATGGCGAAAGCTGTCACCGGAAAAAAAGAAGGCTTGCTGAGAGTTGAAGACATCGATAATTTTCCCTGTACTGACCTCCGCACGATAGACCAGCTTTGGGTAAAATACAGTAAAGGACAATTCGGCTTTTCTGTGCAGAAGCGCATTTATCAATCTCTAGGTGGAACTAAAGAGTACGATAAAAAAATTTGGGAAGCGTTTGGAGAGGGAGTGGGGTGGCGTGTGAACAACTCCTGGCAGAATTATGACGAGCTACAATTTAATACCAACCCACAACAAGGCCACTTCCCCGCTTTTGTAACAAGGAAAGGAAAGCTGAGAAAAATTATTTTAGCACGTTTGTCTCTTCTGTCTCTTCGTGGTATGTCGCCGGCCATCTTCTCTCGCCTCGATACTTGTAAAGTGTAAAATATAAGGCTTTTGGAAATTTGTGACATTTTGCCAATACAAACTTTTTTACGAAGTCTTGCCTGTGATGGCTTTCCAATACGTGATACAGCCTCACTCCGGTTAAAAAGCTGATTGGCAAACTTAGGCTCTTAATAATTGACCAAAATAAATTTTTTTTGCAACTGATAAAATTCTGGGCCTTTTTTTGTATGAAAATTTAAAAGTTGCTGAATACCGGGTTGTTGATGTGCAAAATATCCAAATAATCGCGTTTGCCATTGCTGATAGTGGAAGTAAACGCATTACTGAGTCTCAACTATGGCCAGGATTAGCTATTTCCTTGTTAGAATAAGCTTTACAGCGCACTCGTAAGATGAATCAAAGTAAAGTTATTGCCTGGGTGTTCTCTCAATTTTAGCAATACTACAAAGTTTGTCGGCTATCTTCAAAGAAAGCATCTTTTTGAACTAAAATATTATTGATAGAATTAATTTATTGATGAGGCCGGCAACGAATCCCGTGAACCAAGATCACAAGCGTTCAGCAGGTTTAATTGCGATAGTTTGTTATAAAGCTTTCAGCGCTTCCTTGCTGGCTGTGACTGCTATTGCTTTATTGCTAGCCGTAAAAAATCATCAACAGTTAGCAGAATATTCTAATTGTTATATTCTAACCGGCAAACAAGAAATTATCAAACTGTTTTTACATAAAATTTTAAATTTAACGCCGCAAACCTTAAAGTTTAGTGGAATAGCAGCAGCCATTTATTCAGGTGTAACGGTGATTGAAGCCATTGGTTTGTGGCAGCATAAAGCTTGGGCAAGCATATTAGTTATGGGATTAGTTGGCATTAGTATCCCGCCAGAAATTTTTGAGTTAAGCCAAGGCTTTTCCACACTCAAGCTCACCGTGTTTCTTGTGAATGTAGCGATCTTTTTATATTTGCTGCGTGATTGGAGCAAATCAAAAAATAAAATTATGTCCGTTGGCGATAAAGGAGCCGGCACTTGATAAAATTCATAAAAAATGGCGCTCAACAAATAAAAGCTCAAGCAGAAAATTTACATCTTACCCTTTAGCTTCCCAAATGCCGGCGACATAGATAAAGCAAAATAAATGTATGCTATATTAGCCAAGCCCGATCGGTCTCACTCATCGCAGCAGCAAATAAACCAGCAGCCCCAATTGCCGGCCAGCAAAAAAGCCAAGCCACATCTCAGTTACAGTTCTTCGGGCGGTTCTGTTACACCGTGGCTACCAGCTGGAAGCACAGGAGTGAAAACAACTGCGGGGAAACATAGGGGATCAGTGGTACAACCATTGGTACAATCGCAGATAGCGCCGTGTAAACCAATACACATTCTATCTGCTGCCATTAGGGTCAGCGCAACATCAGCGTCATCTACAATTTCATGTCTCATCGCCGGCAGGCAGGTTTTTTGGCGACTAAAGTTCTCCAAAACAGGGTGGCGCACGCCTACTTCTTTAAACCCGCTCCTTGCCACCGATCAGCCCTAGCCCGACAATACCAATATTCATTGATTACCTGCGGCAAGCGAGTGAGCTTAATTTTGAGCCTAAACGCTAGCATGGTAATGCCCAGTCCTATGACTGTAAAGTCGGGATGTTGAACAGGGAACCCCGATGGAAACCGAGGAACTCCTACAAAAATACGCATCTGGAGTCAGGGACTTTACTGCTGTTAACCTCTGTGAAGCCAACCTGAGTCGAGTCAATCTAAGTGAAGCTAATTTGAGTCAGGCCAACCTGAGTATCGCCAATTTAGGGGGTGCAAATCTAAGTGGAGCAAATTTAAGTCATGCCAAACTCAACGTCGCCAAACTCAATGGTGCCAATCTCAGCGGGGCCAATCTAAACGGTGCCGATCTCAACGTCGCAAACCTGATCCGCGCCGATCTCAGCGATGCTACGCTCGTTCAAGCTGCCTTAATTCGGGCTGAACTGATTCGGGTGGAATTGAGCCGCGCCAACCTCAGCGAAGCGAACCTCAACGGTGCCAGCTTGAGAGAAGCCAAACTCAGGCAAGCAAACCTGAGTGGAGCAAACTTGAGCGAAGCGGATCTCACCAATGCCTCCCTAAAATCAGCCAACTTAGAGCGAGCAACCCTCAGAGAAACCGATTTAAGGGGTGCCGATTTAAGTGGAGCTAATCTTAGAAACGCAGAACTCAGACGCGCCAATCTTTCTCAAGCCAAACTCATTGGAGCCGACCTCAGTGGAGCTAATTTGAGATGGGCAGATTTAAGTGGGGCAACCCTGAGATGGGCAGATTTAAGTGAAGCAAAATTGAGCGGAGCGAACTTAAGAGGGGCAGATTTAAGCAGCGCCAACTTACTTAATGCCAGTTTAGTTTACTCGGATCTAAGCCAATCAAATTTGATTGAAGTGGATTGGATGGGAGCCGATTTATCGGGAGCCACCTTAACCGGCGCAAAACTGTATGAAGTATTACGTTATGGGCTAAAAACTGAAGGCTTGATCTGTGAATGGGTTGACATGAGCGAGAACGGTGATCGCTCTCAGATCTACCGGCTTACCCCTGAAGAATCTAAAAAGTTTTTCAACCAAACACTGCCAACCGTCAAAATCATCATTGATGCCCCCCTCAACCCTGACGCTCATCTAGCCTTAGCTGTTGCCTACCATCAAATCGCTCACCAATATCCGGCGATGATCCACCCTCCCAATATAGAAGTGAGCGGTCGCCGAACAACATTAACCTTTAGGATAAGTAACGATACGCGATTATTTTCCACAGCTTATGTCGCTATCCTTCCCTTTAAGGATGCGCTAATCAATCAAGAAAAAATTGTTCATTTAGTGCAAATGATCGACTCCCCAGAAATCAGTAATCTCCTCAATCAAGCGATGGGAAAGCTGCAAGAAATTAAAAAAGTAGAAACATTTTCACGGCTGATCAAACGAGAAAAGTTTTTCCAAGCGCCTACACTGACTATCGTCACCAATTCTGGGAATCGCACATTAGATGTCCACCACAACGCGGGGTTTGGCAAACGCTGGATGAGCAGCTCTGAAGTGGTCGATCTTGCTGCCGGCACTTTAACGGAAGGCCAGCAATTTACCCTCCCGCCTATAAGTGTAGTGATTAGTTTTATACAAGGCTTGCATTTTTTACCGAGTCAGTAATCAACTAAACCTCCCTTAGGAACAGAGTTTTAACTGTAAGAAATATTGGAATGGTAACCCTGATGGAAGTTGAGGAACTCCTAAAGAGATATGCAGCCGGCGAAAGAGAGTTTACCGGCATTAACCTCTGTGAAGCTAACCTGAGCAGAGTCAACCTGAGTGGAGCCAACTTAAGTCAGGCGAACATGAGTATCGCCAATCTGAGCGGAGCCAATTTGAGCGGTGCCAACCTCTCCGGCACCAAACTCAATGTCACCCGATTGAGTGGAGCCAATCTCAGCAAAGCGAAATTAAACGGTGCGATTCTCAATGTAGCCAACCTCGTGCGGGCGAACCTTAGCGACGCCGAACTCATTCAAGCGTCCCTCATTCGAGCTGAGCTGATCCGCGCCGAACTGAGCCGAGCCAACCTGATCGAGGCGAACCTCAACGCAGCAGACTTAAGAGAATCCAAACTCAGGCAAGCCAACCTGAGTGGAGCCAACTTAAGTGAAGCCGATCTCAGAGGTGCCTCCCTTGTCGGTGCCAATTTAGAGCAAGCCAAACTGAACCAAACCGACCTCAGTGGAGCCGACCTCAGCGGCGCGAATCTAAGCAACACCGAACTTAGACACGTCAACTTTAATCGCGCCAACCTCAGTGGAGCTGATCTGAGTGGAGCTAACCTGAGATGGGCTGCTCTCAGCGGTGCCAATCTCCAATGGGCCAACCTCAGTGATGCCAAATTGAGTGGGGCAAATTTAATTGGCGCAGACTTGAGCAACAGCAATTTATTAAATGCCAGTTTAGTTCATGCCGATCTTACTCAAGCCAATTTGATCCGAGCGGAATGGATGGGGGCCGATCTCAGCGGTGCCACCTTAACCGGCGCAAAACTTTATGGGGTTTCACGATTTGGCTTGAAAACAGACGGCATGATTTGTGAGTGGGTTGATGTGAGTCCGCATGGCGATCACACGCAACTCCACCGCTTTGAGCCAGAAGACTCTAAAAAGTTTTTTAATCAAACGCCCCCGACTGTGCGAATTGTCATTGATGCACCGCTGGATCAGGAGGCGAATTTTGCCTTAGCAAATGCTTACCATCAAATTGCTCTGCAATATTCAGGCTTGAGCCAACCTCCGAGTATTGCAGTTGGCTACCGCAGAACCGTACTCACATTTCGGGTAGAGAACGACGAGCAATTATTTCCCACCGCTTATGTGGCGATTCTTCCCTTTGAAAATGCTGCGCCGACTCAACGAAATATTATCACACTGATCAAGCAGATCCGAGCGCACGCAACTAGCCACCTTAGTATCCCAGAACTCAGGCGCATCCAGCAGTTAAGCACAACACTGAGTCAAACACTTAACCAAGTTCATGCGATTGAACTGTCAAAAATTTTTCCCACTATGGAGCGGAGAGCTAGTTTCTTCAACGCTCCCACTCACACAATTTTGCTGAATTCTAGTGATCAAAGTTTGAGTGTTTATCACGATCCGAGTTTTGGAAAACGGTTTATGAATTCAGCGAGCACTACAAATCAGAAGACGAGCGCCGACCAGGGAAATTCCTCACAGTTTGCTATCCCGCCCCTTAATATTGTTGTTGATTTCATCAGAGGCTTTTATTCCATTGAAGTTCAGTAGAATTTAATTAAGCTTGAAATCAAGGATTAAAATTATGAAATTTGCAATGCCAATTAGATGTCTAAAAAACTGTACAACTAACCTTATTCTGTGAAATCTTTGTAGGCAATAAATTTATAAAATTAGCCAAGGGCGAAGATTTCAAAACACACGCGTGGTATACTTAATTCCGTGCAAAGGAGAGGAATTAGAATGAACGCTTTGGGCGATCGCTTTAACCAGATGAGAGGCCGCACTCGGTTTGTGGTCTGCCGGCTATTTATTCATTTGGCCGGCGATGAAGTGGCTCCTTTGCTAGGAGTCCTTAATCACGCAGCTAGAGAGGCGATTGAATCTGAGGGAGACCTCGAAGTGATGGGTGAAGAACTCGTTAAAATTTGCCAAAGTCTGCTGCAATCTGATGCCTATTGGCGCTCAGCGGCCAATGAAGGAGATGTCTTTTGGGACGAGGCAGCAGCCGGCGACTATGTGAATGAACTATTTACCGATTCTGCCGAACGCTATTTGAGCGAACCTTACGAAACTGGAGCGGCACCAACAGCAGACGAACCCCTATCTTTGCCGATCACTCATAACTTAGTGGTTATGATTACAGTGGCGTGCGAGGGAGAAGTGCCGGCACTCGAAACCGACCTCTCCCAGGACGATACCCTAAGAGCTGGTCTGAAAGCCCTCATCGATCTACAGTATCGAGGCAGCTTCCGCGCCATTCAAGTGCATTTCTCACCGGCTCAGTTGGGAGATGAACTCACCGACGATCAGCTCATCGAACATTTCCCCGAATTAATTCCACTTTAACTCGCCTTAAGCATTTAAATTTTAGCGTTTGAAAGTCTTTCCGGATATGAAACGATGAGCCATTAAAGCTTTTGTTTTACAACAAGCATCTTAAAATGCAAATTAGATGCATTATCGCCTAAGCACTTCGTCCGACCAATTTAGCGACCGCTGCCGCTAAATCAGTTGGCTCCACCGGCTTCGGCACATGAAGCTGGAAACCCGCCTTCAAAGCCAGAGAGCGGTCTGACTCTCTGGCATAAGCCGTCAAAGCCACAGCCGGCACCTGCCCCCCGTGCTGGGCTTCCAGCGCTCTAATCCGGCGCATCAGGGAGTAACCGTCTTCAAATGGCATTCCAATATCGCTCACCAACACATCCGGTTTCAACTTTTCCAGCGATAAAAGCGCCTCGCCGGCTGAGCTAACCGCCATCACATCAGCCCCATATTGCTTGAGCATCACGCTCAGCAACTCCCTCGTATCCGCTTCATCGTCAACGACCAGCACCCGCAAGCCGTCCAAACAATACAGTTGAGTATTCACCACCGAGGGTTGAATAGAAGCAGCCGCCGGCTGAGGGGCGACGGTTGAAGGCTGAAAAGTGGTTGGCATTTGCACAGTAAACATCGAGCCTTGGCCTTCTCCTGGACTTGCCGCATAGACAGTCCCCCCATGAAGTTCCACCAAATGGCGCACAATTGCTAGTCCCAGTCCCAATCCGTTGTAAGCTCTTGCCGTTGTGCTATCCGCTTGGCGGAAGCGCTCAAACACATAAGGCAGAAAGTCAGGACTGATGCCGATGCCGGTATCCTTCACTTGGATCTGGACATAAGATCGACTCAAATATTCATCCGTAAACTGCTCTAGGCGAACTTCTACTCGCCCCCCATTGGGCGTGAACTTGACGGCATTGGAGAGCAGATTCCAGATAATTTGCTGCAAACGGTTAGAATCACCGGCCACTGAACTCACTTGTGGGTCAAGAAATGATTGAATCTCAATTGACTTGGCTGCAGCCGCCGGACGCACGCTATCGAGTGCCGCCTCAATCAGTGGCACCAGTTCACAGGCGCGGAAATTCAGGCGCAGCTTGCCGGTAATAATCCGAGACACATCCAGCAAATCTTCGATCATCTGCGTCTGGGATCGAGCATTGCGCTCAATCGTCTCTAACGCACGAACCGTCTTTTCTTCGTCCAGCTTGCGGCTTTTAAGCAGCTGCGCCCAACCCAGCATTGCATTCAGCGGCGTTCGCAACTCGTGAGAGAGTGTGGCCAAAAACTCATCCTTCATGCGATTAGCCTCTTGGGCTTCGTAGTAAAGCCGTGCATTCTCAATCGCAATCGCAGCCCGCCGGCCTAAGTCTTCAGCCAAAGCGAGATCAGCTTTAGTGTAATTGCGGCCCGATTCGGCGACTAAGCAGAAAGTCAGAGTTCCCAACTTGCGATCATGAGCGATCAGCGGCACTGTCATCAACGAACGCAACTGAAGATCGCGCATAAACTGAAAATGCTCCTCACTGGTTGCCGCCTCTTGCATCCAGGCATGAGAGACTTCTGGTACAAACGTTGCTTTGCCGGTTAACAAGACATTAGCAGCTGGGTGGTGCTTAAAAGGGTAGGACGGGACGTAATGTTGCACCCGATCAAACCATTCCCGTTTATCCGGATCGACGTGCTGCCACGCCACGCGCTGACTTTTTTCATCGGCAGTCAATACATCAAAAAAACAGCAGTCTGCCAGAGTTGGCACCACTAAACGAGCGATACTCGCGAGAGTGGTTTTGTAGTCTAGAGAAACAGCCAGCACCGAACTCGCTTCAGCCAAAAATCGCAACGCTTCTTCAGCCTGCTTGCGCTCAGTAATGTCGGTAATGGTGCCGGACATCCGGAAAGGCACTCCCCAAGCATCTCGCTGAGCTTTGGCGCGGGCGATACAGTAACGGTACTCTCCAGAAACATGACGCAGTCGTAACTCAACATTAAATGCCACGTTATGCTCTAGGTGAATATGGACTGCATCCATAATTCCTGGTTTGTCTTCTGGATGCATTAGCGAGCAAAACGCTTCATAAGTTCCCTCAAATTCCTCAAGGGATAAACCTGTAATTTCAAATAGCCGGTCGTTCCAATAAATTTTGTTATCAGGAATATACCAGTCCCAAATCCCGTCGTTGGCTCCTTCTAGCACCAGCCGATAGCGTTCTTCGCTTTCCTGCCGGCGCTGGTTAGCCAAAGCTGCCTCCTTTTCAGCTTGATAGAGGCGAATCACACTCCGGAGACTTTTCGACAGATTTTCTGGTGAAACTTTTGCTTTAGAGAGATAATCTGACGCTCCCGCTTTCATTAGCTCAACAGCGATCTGCTCATCTCCCTGACCTGTTAAGACCACTAAGGGCACCTTGACCCCAGCCTGCCGCATTTGTTTTACCAGCGTCAAGCCGTCGCCATCGGGCAGAAGATAATCTAAAAAAACACAGTCAAAAGTGTGCTGTTGGATCGTAGCCAGCGCTGTCGCACAGTCGCCGGCCTCCAACAGTTGCATTCGCACGCCGGCAGCCTTCAGTGCACGTCGCACTGCTATGCGGTCTACCTCATCGTCATCAACTACGAGGATCTTGAGAATCTCTTCCATGCTTTAGAAAGGCTCACTAGCATTTCGCTCACTGTCAAGTATTGCAAAACTTCTTGCTGAAAAAAATATTTTTAACCGAGCAAAATTGTAAGAGATCCGAACAATGTTTTTTCCGAACTCTGGCTGTTTGCGTGGCTCCAGATTTGACAGAGGCTCTGCAAACGGCTGGACGCTCACTTCATTTAGCCTATCAAAAATTACTCAAACTATTGCACACTGAACGTTATCGGGGGAAATCATAGCCGTAGGGCCGGCTGGGATGGCGATTGCCGTTCTCTTCTAAGATGAGGGAGAGTGCCAGTGAACAGCGCCTGCGACACCGGCATTCTTAACAGTTGTTTTTGCAGTCATTCACCGGCTCCATGTTGCGTAAACTTATAACCTTGCTTATGGTGTTGTCCCTCTCTTGGACAACCGTTGCCTGCGGCAGTTCTTCTTCCGTTACTCAATCTCCTCCAAACCGAAACGTCAGCACTTCAGCTCCTCAAACCAGGCTGGCTGACGGCCAGTATCCAGTCCAGCAAGCTAGCTATAACGATGCTAATGGGGAATATAGCTTGTTTTTGCTTAACGCCTCACCGGCAGTCTTTAACACCACTGATTTAAAGATGGCTCAGCTGACAGATGCTGAAATCGCCAATGGCCAAAAAACTTATTTACAGGTTAATGGCGGTGAGGCCAACCTGCACATGAGCCAAGATTTCAAGATTGAGTACGTCCACGCTGTCACCGAGACACAAACCAACCCCCAAACCGGCCAACAACAAACAGTTGTTGTGCGTCGGGAATCTAGTTTCTGGACTCCCTTTGCTGGTGCTTTAGCCGGTCAAGTCGTGGGCAATATGTTGTTTGCACCTCGGTACTATGTACCGCCGGTCTATCAGCCTGGTATAATTTTAACCGGCTATGGCGGACATGGCAGTACATACAATCAAGCGGTTCAGGGATACCAAAGCCGCTACCAAGCACCGCCTCCAGCCGTGCAAAATCGCCGAAATCAATTACGCACCACAGGGCGCATTAACTCAAACCGGCCTGCAACCTCCAATCGCCCATCTTCCAGACCATCTACTTCCAACAGGCCGACTGGTTCCGGTGTTGGATCTAGTAACTTGAAATCATCTGGCCAATCTCGTCCCAGACAAGTCAAACCCGGTTCCGGTTTTGGCAGTGGTGGACGTTCCCCCCGTCCGGCAAGATCAGGCAGTCGGGGCCGTCGTCGCTAGAGCCTCACATTCTTAGGGGCTAGGGGCTAAGGAGAACAGAGGGGTAGAAGGCATGAAAATGTAGAAAATTCTCAATGCCCCATGCCCCATTCCCCATTCCCCAATGCCCCATGCCCCATTCCCCATTCCCCAATACCCTTTTGTTACCTGTGTCAGAATAAAGTCGCAGTAGTTCAAGCGCGGCAGACTCGTGATCGAGGTAGAAGTCCATAACTCACTCCGTACTTTTCTGCGCTCGTCAGGCGAACCTTACTGGCCTCACCATTTGACGATGGCGCGGTTGGTGGCGCGGGCGTTGCGCTTGGGACGTAGCGCCCTGATGCAGACTGGCATTGCTCCTGGTGGCTCTCACGGACGATATCGATTGAGCTATTTGATGCCGGTTTTAATGTGGCCTGAACCGGCAATCTTAGTCGCACGAGAAGATGTGCGGCAGCGCTTGCTTATGGTAGAAATTCCCCAACTGCAACAGTGGATTAAAACGCCAAAAGCGATCCGCACCGGGGATCACTGGCCTTATGACGGCTTCCAAGGGCTGCTAATCACTTCCCCCGAAGCTTGGCTGGCAGACCGGCTGGAACAAGGGAACCGCTTTCAAACTGGCGTTCCTACCGTAATTGATGGCGTTGATGATCTGGAAACATGGGCGCACCAGCAGTTAACTGCCGGCATTCAACCGGCTGACTGGAATGAACTGATGCTGGCGTGTCCACATCGCGCAGATGCTATCCGCAACGCCCGCGTGCGGCTGACACGGGCTTTCTTTCAGCATCCTGTTAATCCCTACGAATGTAATCTGCTCGACGCTCCAGAACAAGAAATTTTGAGGCGTCTTTTCCTATCGCTACAGAAATCTCCAACGCCGGCGGGGTACGGGAACGCCCAAGCTATTGAGCCTTCGCCCTCTATCGCGGATTTTTCGAGTTTGCCGGCTGCGTGGCGCAACTTTTGGCAACGCTGGCAAACGGAGGGACAGTTGAGCTGGGCGGAAATTGAGCGCCGGCAGGGTCAATTTACGTTGTACTGCGGCCCGGTTGAGGTTGCTTCAGCTTTAAGCAAAATTTGGCCACAGCAGCCGGTGGTGTTAATTGGCGGAAATGTAGATTTAGAAACCGAGGCAACCGTTTATCGGCAGCGGGTTGGGTTGCCAGAGATGACTTGCCTGAAGTTCTCCCCAGACCGGCAAAATGAATTAATTCATCTGTATTTACCAGACCGGCTGCCTCTGCCCAACACGCCCCAATTTCAAGACGCTTTAATCCAAGAAATCCGCACCTTATTGAATGCCAGCGCCTTGGCGGGCGGACTCACAGTGGTTTTAGTGGGTGATGTGCCCCTTAAAGCTCAGGTCGGTGCCGTGCTAGCCGCTGAGTTTGGTTCGCGGGTTCAGGTGGAAAAAACTTGTCTCGATGGCAATGGCATCTTAGTCACCGGCTGGGAATTCTGGCGTCAGCATCAGGGAGTATTGCCGGCCCCCCAATTACTCGCTATTGCGACTTTACCTATTCCCTCTCTAGAAAACCCTCTGGTTGCCGGTCGGGTAGCTTACTACAAGCAACAGCGCCTAGACTGGTTTCGTTTATACCTGTTGCCGGTGGCGTTAAGTGAGTTGCAACGCGCGATCATGCCGGTGCGTGAACGCCAAGGGGTTGTCGCCCTCCTCGATACTCGTGTTCTCCACCGCAGCTATGGCCATCAAGTCCTCGCGGCCCTGAGTCCCTTGGCCAGAATTGACTATCTTGATGCCAGTTTATTTGCTCAACCGAATTATTAAGTTTTGGAGCGAGCGACTGTCTTGTGCTTTGCGCCCTTACCGATAAAGGCTTATAGCCATCTCTAACCCATCAAGAATATAGGAAAATGTTACAGCCGGCCCGGTAACTGTAATTTTGTTAAGCAACTCGCTTCTGGCGCAAATGTAAGCGTTATCATCAATCTGAACTAAACAAATTGCTTCTCTAAAGTTATGGGCGAATCTAAACGTCGTAAAGCCGCACTCGGTGAAAACTACGGCAAAGAGTCTAATGTTTTACCCTGGTTGCCGATTACCAAAAGCCAAGCAGGGCAGTTTATGAAACTGAGCAACCGCGTTACTTGGATCGGCATTGGAACCCTAGTTGCTATCTGGGTGACGGTTCTATTCATTGGCCCGTTGCTAGGCTGGTGGCAAGTTAACTAACGCTCGCTAATTTGTTAACCGAGCTAGCGGAAAACCTATACAAATTTCCAATACCTTTCATAACAAATTGCGAACAAATAAAGCCGGCGAAATCCGGCAATTTTCGGGTACAGCTACGGCTGAGCCTATTTTTTTATTGTTCAAATGCGTTACATTCAAAACACCTTAGAGATGGAACCCTATCTGGCCTAATTAAGTCAGGAAAACTAATGAATTGAATAACTGTGCTTGATGATACTTTGCTCCGAAAGAGACTCAGTTAATTTAATGCAGACTCTGCTATTAAGTTAACCTAATCAATAGATATATCCTAAGAGGGATTTTTCTAGCGACATGGGTAACTAAGAGTAGAGTAGCAAAGTAGTTCGGTATAAGGTTTCCGGGAGGGCGGGTGTTAGTGAAAGTAAAAAGACCAAAGTCCAAAGTTAAAAGTCCGAATCCAAATTCAGACTTTTTGTAGGGTACATGGCTTTGCGCTTCTGTTCCTAGCTTTTCTTCAAGGTTCACTACAAACTTCCCCCAAATTGTTCCATCATCTGTCACAAGAAGGCTGAGCGCGAAAAAATCAAGGATGAAGGGTGCTCGATCAACGCTCAATGCCGGCTCGTCGCCTTCCTGAACCCCGCTTACTAACCCGAATAGCTTACAAACCCGAACGAATGGCAGGGGAAGCGTTCACACTCAAAGTTTCCAATCTCCGGGCATTATGAGCGCAGATGTTGCCACAGAGCGTAGAATTGTTAAAAAAATATAAAAAACACACTAAAATCTTAAGTGTGGTGATAGGAGGACAACCGTGTTTCTCAGACTTGCAGCCCAACATCGTCAATTCGTCCAGGATTTAGTCATGAATCTCCAAGCCCTCGCCATCGTGCTAGAGCGGCGAGGATATTTAGCTTCCTGCTATACCTGTGGCGGTCAAATGAACAGCGCCTCTTTTATGGTGAGCCTTGGTGACAACCATCTCATCCGGTTTCTGGTGTCCGACTACGGCATTACCTGGACTGAAATGCGGGATGACCGCGAACTAATGAAATTAGAAGGTGCTGAAGCCATCTCGCAGTTACAGGAATTGGCCAATTTGGTGAAATACCAAATTATCCCCTCTGAATCTCGTTCAACCGTTGCCCAAGAGGCATAAGACGTTGAGAAAACTCTTCTTGTCTCAGGTAGCTTGCCGTGACTGGTGTCCTGTGCGTTGAGGGGACACCAGCAAGCTCTAGGAGACAAGGGATCAGATTTGATCCCCAAAATGTTAGTCTGAATGATGGGGGCTTGAGACGCCAGCGTAAACCATCACCAGGCTTTTGGGGCGAAAGCAGCGCAAGTGTAGCCGCAATTTTAACCAACCCGCGTCGTCAAGCCTCTTAACTGTGTACTTGATGATTAACTCTGTGTGAGGCGCTAACAGCGCAGGAGATTGCGGGAGTGTTAATGAGTGCTCTTGAAGAAATTGGATGGCAACACCATTTTGTTGAAACGAACCGGATTCGTTTGCACTGTGTAACCCAAGGAGAAGGAGAGCTAGTTGTCCTTCTGCACGGGTTTCCAGAGTTTTGGTATTCCTGGCGATATCAAATCCCAGCATTGGCTCGACATTTTAAAGTTGTGGTTCCGGATCTGCGCGGCTATAACGATTCTGATAAACCGGCAAGTGGTTACGATCTTGATACCCTAAGCGCAGATATTCGGGGTTTGATTGAAAGTTTAGGATATGTCAAAGCCCACATTGTAGGTCACGATTGGGGCGGGGCGATCGCGTGGCATTTGGCTCAAAAATTTCCCCAGTATTTAAACCGGCTCGCCATATTAAACGCACCGCACCCGCAAAGGTTTTTGCAAGAACTTGCTAGTAATGTCGATCAACTCCGCCGTAGCTGGTATGTGTTTGCGTTTCAGATCCCTGGATTGCCAGAATGGGTGATTCAGCAAAACTTAAAGGATTTGGTCAAAAACTTATTTCGCCAAACAGCAATTCGCCAAGCGGCTTTTACGACTGACGAAACGAATATATACCAGCAAGCACTCGAAAAGCCTGGAGTGCTGGCGGCAGCGCTGAATTACTACCGGCAAATGCTGACGCCTCAACACTGGTTCTCCCATTGGGGGCAACCGCCTGTGCCGGTGACAGTGCCAACTTTAGTTTTATGGGGTGAAGAAGATTCTTTCTTAAGCCATAAACTGACAGAAGGTTTGGAACATCTGATTTCGGCTCCTTTCAGGCTGCAATTAGTGCCTAATTGTGGTCACTGGATTCAGCAAGAAGCACCCCAAACCGTAAATCGAGAGCTGTTGCATTTTCTGCGGCAATCTTAATTTGCGGTTGATTTAGAAGTGAGGGTGGGGAAGTTGATGTGCCGGTTGCAACCGCAGCAGACAGCTCAAAAACCGCCCTCATAGGTTATGAAAACCTTTCATCCTCCACCGAAGTTTTTTCATAAGATAAAGATTTTCTTGTTAAAAAAAGTAAGTTGAGAAATGAGCGATCTCATAATTAAAACCGTTGCCTACTCTGAAGAAAGCAATGTCATTCAAGCAATTAGACGCTCAGTTTTTCAAGCAGAACAAGGCGTCGATGCCACATTAGATTTTGATGGGCAAGATGAAACGGCAGAGCAGATTGTTGCTTATTTAGATGACGTGCCGGTGGGAACTGCCAGAATTAGATATTTGGATAGTAAAACTGCCAAGATTGAACGGCTGGCGCTCTTATCGGCAGCCAGAGGGCGGGGAATTGGCAAGAAAATAATGGAAAAAGCTTTAGACGCAGCCGCTCAAAAAAACATTCAAGACGTGGTGATTCACGCTCAAGAATATGTCAAAGGTCTGCATCTAAAGCTAGGATTTGTGGAAGAGGGAGAAACTTTTTTGGAAGGCGAAATTCCCCATATTAAAATGAGGAAAAAGTTATCTATATCTTAAAGCAAGGAAATTAGGGGAAAAAGCAAGTTTCCATCTGCTAATGCCGGTCTATTTCTAACGTCCGCTCATTGGCTCACACACGTAGAACTGCAGGATCAGCAGAACTCACAAAACTGGTGTCTTTGATAATGATGTAGCGCTTAGGATCTAGAGTGATCGTCCCCTGTTGCTTTAATTGGCCTAAAATTCGCGTCACAGTCACGCGACTGGTGCCAATCGCACCGGCAATATCTTGATGAGTGAGGCGAATACTCAGGCGAGTTCCTTGGGGCACGGGTTGACCGATTTCCTGCTTTAATAGCACCAACAGTTGGTGCAAGCGTTCCTCCACCCGTCGCAAGCCGGCAATTGCTAACAACGCCTCCATCTGCCGCAGCCGGCGGTTAAGTTGTGGTAACAATTGCTGACACAGAGTCGGTGAAGCTTCTATCTCACTCTGAGAGAACCACATCACGTAAACATCTGAGAGTGCCTTAGCCTGATAGGTTTGTAAAAAACTCAACCAAGGGCCAAAACACATCGAAGGCCCAACCCATCCCAGGAGTCCTTCTTCGCCACTAGGATACAACGTACTCAGCTGTACTATACCTTTGCAGACCTGCCAAACGCCTTCAGGCATTGAAGGAATCAGTTCCCCTTTGGCATAAAAATGCAACCGACGCTCCTCGCTGGCGTCGTGCCGGTCTGTTTCGAGAAGGCTATGGGATGTTGAAAACATTGTAAACCCCAGTAAAGAAACACTGGTTGGAAGAACTCCGCTTCAGTGTAGAGGGTTCAGGTAAAATTTAGGTAATCAAAAGTTTAGTAAAACACTAAATTTTCTGGCTGATTGCCGGCAATTTCTGATGGAGGGCAAACAGACTGGCTATTTTAGGTTTATTGTCAATACCTGTAAGTTTGGGGAGTTGCCGGCAATAAATTTCTCTGCCGGCAATTAACCATACTCGTTATGATTTTACTGAAACGCTTTGCAATTTGACAAATCCAAGCAACAGCATTTAGAGAAGATATTTCTTCTTCTCAAAGCTGGCTTTATGGCAGTTTAGATATCCATCGCCTTATCAGCAGACTGACTCTGAGTACCAACTTGACCATTGACTCGCTGCGGTAGTGGCTGGAGTAATTGCAAGTGAAAGGCTTGCCGCACGGCTGGGTTTAAATACCGCTCCTGTAGAGGTTTCCACCGCTGCCACGCCTTATGGCGAGTTTTTCCAATATGCTCAGCCAATGCCGGCAGCGAACTTTCAATCTCTGAGTCCAAAGTCTCTTTCAGCACTTCTTCTAAAACTTGGCTGTCTTGAATTTCACCCAAAACTTCCTGGATCTCTTTCATATCTTTCACATAAGCGTCATAGGTGGAACCATAGAGATCGCTAAACAAATTCATCTGGTATCGCACACGCTTCACTTGCTTCCGCAGGCTGTGTAGAACCGGCCCGTGACCGGATAATTCTCGATTCAAAACTTTATACTGAAACTCTTCAGGCACGGGAATTTCTGTTTCTTCTAATTTATCTCCCACCATCCAACCGGCATGAAGAAACAACCGGCTCACTTGCGGCATTAGTAAATCGGGTAAAACATCCTGAATTGGCATCGAAGCAATTTCTTGATAAGCCGGCTGTTTCAGCCAGTCTTTTAACGCTTGCTTCAGTTTTTTGTAGCGGTTATGTTTTAGGGTTGTTTGTACAACTTGCAGAACCTTACGCCGATCTTTGCGTAAGTATTTCACGGCGGTGTCGAGCGCATCTTGTTCTGCGGTGGGTAAAGCCGGTTTGCAGTCACGTTCAAGCGTTTCTAGCAGAACGTCTAAATCTCGCAGCATTCCCAGCTGGCGGGCGATTTTAGCAATTTTTTCCTCTTCTGCTGCCTTGGGTAAATCCAAAGCCACCGCAAAGCCGGTGACTGCTGAACGCAGCCGGCGCATCCCCACCCGCATTTGATGCAAAGCTTCCGGATCGCGGTCTTTTAGGACATCAGATTCATATTCAAAGGTTTTCTCAGAATGTTGCTCAATTGCCAGGTAAGCCCAGTCGCCCAAAGTTTGGGCTTTCAGTATTTCTGATTCTTTCATAACAGCGAGTGTATTTAAATGCTATTTTTTGAACTTGAAAGCTGAATATAGGTATATACAGGGCATAGTATTATATCATTATTGATAAACAATTAGAAAAAAGACTTCATTCTCACCAAAAGATTAATCACTCACGGCTGCGCTCATCTGAGTCTTGAGTCTTAGATATCAAAGCGCCGGCAAAAATCGCCCCTGCAAACTTGCGGTAAATTTGCCCGAAATCGAGGAACCAATCCCACCTCAAAAATCCTCACTATTTTAGGTGGCACCCAGCGCCCTCCCAGTCGAAAATCTAAAATCTAAAATGGTAATACCTCGATCCTCATTTCCCCAAGACTCTGGAGTCTACTGAAAGCATGAACCGTAAATCTAGCTCCTCCGCTTTTAATTACACATCCCTAGCGCTGTTTGGCGGTGTTTTTGTTTTGGGTATTGGGATCGGCATTGGCGTGAGTTCTACAGCCAACCTCAGCCCAGAAAACGTCGCATCCCGTGAAGTGATTGACCGCAGTGCACCAAACCCTGAGATTTGCGTTCAGTATGGAGCTAGCGCTGTGGTCATGGACGCCCGGATTTTTATGACCCTCAATCCTTTCAATGTTTATATTTCTCAGCCCAGCATGAGACCGGGATGTGTGCTGCGGACGAATAACTGGTCGATTTTGGAGCAAAGAGGATTGCTCAAACCCGACCAAGTGCGCGATTGTAAGAATCGCATGAATACATTTGGCTTCACCGGCACTTTAGAAGGTTCACCAGATATTAGCTGTATTTATCAAAATGATGCTGCCAAGAACTTCTTCATCAATCAACCGGGTGCAGGCGTGACGGCACCAGAATCCGATAAATTCTAAGCAACGGATATTTGCCCCGCTTGAACAGAGAGAATTTGAGATTCCTTCACCCATGCTCGTTCAAAAGCACCTAAATGGGTGGTGGTGATTAGGGTTTGAAAGCGTTCCTGGATGGCGTCGAGCAGTTGGTTTTGCCGGTGAGGGTCTAACTCAGCTAAAACGTCATCCAGCAGCAGCAGCGGCGGTTCCCCCACCACTTCTTCAATCAATTTGAGTTCTGCCAGTTTCAGCGCCAAAACCAGCGTCCGTTGCTGACCTTGAGAGCCATAAATCCGCGCCGGCGTTTGATCAATCGTAAATTCTATTTCGTCCCGGTGTGGGCCGACGAGGCTGGTGCCTTGGTGCTGTTCTGCAATTGCTTTGAGCTGAATTTGCTCTAAAAAAGCTTGTCGCACGCGTTCAGGATCATCGCGGATCGACACCTCATCAACCGCCCCAATATTGGGTGCGTATCGAATCTCCAGTCTTTCAACTCTGCCACTGATTGCCGAATGCCACGCTTGCGCCAAGGGAGTTAGTCGCTCAAGCGCCCGTGCTCGGCGTCGCGTCACACGAGAGCCGGTGGTCGCTAACTGAGCGTCCCAAAGGGCCAATTCTTCCGTGTGGTTGCCGAATTCTGAACTGTGAATTTTCTTTAAGAGTGCGTTGCGCTGTCGCAATACTTGAGTGTACTGCTGCAAGATATGGGCGTAGATGGGTTCAAGCTGCACGAGTAAACCATCCAACCAATGCCGGCGGTGTTCTGGGCCACCGCGCACCAGATCGAGATCGAGGCTAGAAAACTGCACCGAATTCAGTACGCCCAAAAAGTCTACTTTGCGACGCAGGAATGAACCATTTACCGCACAAGTGCGACTGCCGGCATGACGTAGGGTTAAGGCTAAGTCTACCGGCCCGTTTTGCCGGTGCAGGGTGGCATTAATTTGGCCGGCTGCTTCTCCTTCGCGGATCAAGTCCCGATCGCGTCCCGCTCGATAACTTTTGAGCGTTGACAGTAACCCGACTGCCTCTAGCAAGTTAGATTTTCCCTGAGCGTTGTCGCCCACCAAAATAGTTTTAGGGGCACCAAATTCAACCTGCTGATCAAAGTAGTTACGAAACTGTCGCAGATGTAATGTTTTAAGATACATAGCCCAAACAGTTAGAAGTCAGGATTGGTGAATTGTGCATTCAACCTTTATCCTGACTCCTAGACTCTTAAATTCTGGTTAGCGGTACTAAGTTTTTTGGTTTTGGTTTGATTTGATCGCCCACCCGATTAAGAAAGCCGCTGATAGGCCAAAAAAGGCGGAGGGTAATGACTTTATGACTTGAGCCATCCCGGAGTTTATCGGGATGCTGCGTGGGAATAGACCGCTACCTCCTAACACCAGAGAGCATTTTTGAAACCCGGTGCAGGTAATGCTGCCGGCGGCATAGGCTGCGCCGATTCCTAATAGGAGCAGGAGCAATACAGGGATCAGCCAATTGAGTTTATCCTGGGCTGATGTGTTTCCATGCCCCTTGGAATAGTACCAGCGCACAAACAGCTTTTCCAACTCAATCCAAACAAACATCAAGGCACTGAAGCCAAAACAGATAGCCAGTTCGATTGGGTCAAGCCATGTGGTGCCGAAGAACTGTCGCAGAGGCGGAACGTAAACCAGCATCAGCTGCAAAGCAGTGGTCGCGATCACCGCTGCCCAAATAAACAGATTGGAGAAGGGATTTAGCTCGATCGTTAGCCGAGTATTGGAGCGAATCGCAATAGCGTGGCCCATTTGAGCGAGACAGAGGGTGGTGAACACCATCGTTTTCCAGTGGTCTTTGTAGGCTGGACCCATTGCGAGGGAATGGTTGTAAGCCCACCACATCAGGGTAATGCTGATAATGGCAAAAACAATGCCAATGCGGATCATGTAAGCACCCAAACCCCGTGCAAAAATGCTTTCGCGGGGGTTGAAGGGAGGGCGCTGCATGACATTAGGTTCCGCCGGCTCGACTGCGAGTGCGAGTGCCGGCACGCCGTCTGTGACTAAGTTCATCCACAAAATTTGCAGTGGCGACAGGGGAACCCCTGGTAAACCCATGAGCGGGGCGGCGGCAATCGTGAGAACTTCACCGATGTTGCTGCCCAGGATGTATTTAATAAACCGGCGAATATTGGTGTAGACGGTTCGGCCTTCCTCGGTGGCGGCGACAATGGTGGCAAAGTTATCGTCTAGCAGCACCATGTCGCTGGCTTCTTTGCTCACGTCGGTGCCGGTGATGCCCATTGCAATACCGATATCGGCTTGTTTGAGAGCGGGGGCGTCGTTCACTCCATCGCCGGTCATCGCTACAAATTTCCCTTGACTTTGCAGCGCTTGAACAATGCGAAGTTTGTGTTCTGGGGAGACGCGCGCGTAAACGCTAACGTTGCTCACTTGTTCCTTGAGTTCGTCTTGGGTAAATCTTTCTAACTCTAGGCCGGTGAGGACGCGATCTCCTGCTTTGGCAATGCCTAAATCTTGAGCAATTGCTTGGGCGGTTAACTGGTGATCGCCGGTGATCATGATCGGTCGAATTCCCGCCAATCGGCTCTTGGCCACTGCATCGCGCACTTCTGGTCGAGGCGCATCGAGCATCGTGACTAACCCTAACCAGATCAAGTCTTGCTCAGCTCTTTCTTCGGAGTTTTGTGCCGGCAAGGTTTCTAATGGCTTGTAGGCAAAACCCAACACGCGCAGCCCTTGAGCGGCCATTTGATTATTCTGTCCCAGGATTGTGCTGCGCTGCTCAGCCGTGATCGGTTTGATGGTATCGCCCACCAAAATATGATTGCAACGCTCCAAGACTAATTCTGGAGAGCCTTTGGTGAACATCAAGAAGGGAGATTGGGAAAACGCCTGAAGCTGTAGCCCCCAGTCTCCTGTCCCTTGTTTCTGACAGATCACGCTCATGCGCTTGCGTTCTGAGGAAAAGGGAAACTCGGCAACGCGAGGAATTTTTTGCGACCACCTGTCTTTATTGATGCCGGCTTTCCCGGCAAAGGATAGCAGTGCGCCTTCGGTGGGATCTCCTAGGATTGACCACTGGTCTTTTTCATGCTGCAAAAAGGCGTCATTACAAACGACGCAGGCAATTAGCAAAATTTGCAGTTCTGGATATTTTTCTGGCTCGGTGGTGTGGTTGTCTATTTTAAAGTCGCCGATGGGTGCATAACCTTGGCCGGTGACGTTGAAACTTTGGCTGGCAGTATGGGCCAACTGCACGACCATTTTGTTTTGAGTCAGGGTGCCGGTTTTATCTGAACAGATGGTGGTGACTGAACCCAAGGTTTCCACCGCTGGCAGTTTGCGAATTAAGGCGTTGCGCTTAACCATGCGCTGAGTTCCCAACGCCAGGGTTACGGTAATGACTGCCGGCAAGCCTTCTGGAACGACGGCAACGGCCATACTGAGAGAGACTTCTAATAGTTCTTCAAACCGGCTCCATACCAAGCGAACGCCATCGCCGGTGAAATCAAGCAAACCTCCTACTACTACGATGAACACCAGGATCAGTGAGCCGGATACGAGAACGTTGCCCAGTTGCGTCATCCGCTGCTGCAACGGTGTCGGTTCGCTTTCTACAGACTGCAACAGGGCCGCAATTCGACCGAGTTCTGTCTGCATTCCAGTATTAGTGACGAGCACCTTAGCCCGTCCTTGAACAACTTCTGTTCCCTGAAATACTAGATTGATCCGATCTCCCAAGGCAGTCTCTTCCGACAGATGGAGTGGCGCATCTTTTTGCACCGCATGAGCTTCGCCCGTGAGAGCCGACTCGCGCACTTGCAAGTTAGACTCTTCGATGAGGCGTCCGTCCGCTGCTATCTGCACGCCGGCTTCTAGCAACATCACATCCCCAGGCACCAACTCCTTGGCTGCGACTTCAAATACCTTGCCGTCGCGCATCACGCGCACTAGGGGCGAAGCGAGACGTTTTAGGGCTGCCAAGGCTTTTTCGGCGCGGCTTTCTTGGAGATAACCTAGGATGCCGTTCAGAATAACAATTGCAACAATCGCGATTGCATCTTTGGGAAACCGCTGTGCACGCACATCCAGAATCGCAGAGACGATTGCTACAGCGATCAGCATCAACAGCATGATGTTTTTGAACTGATCTAAAAATATGGCCAGCGGACTGCGACCGGCAGTCTCTTCTAGTTCGTTGGGTCCATATCGCTGCAACCGTTCTGACGCTTCTTGTGACGTTAAGCCAGCGTCTCGATTGCTCTGGAGTCTTTCCAGAGATTTGTCAATTTCCAGGGTGTGCCAAGCTACTGCTGAATCCGGCGGAGAAGTTGATGACATGAGTCGGGTTATCGAGAATGGGATAGAAGCAGCGCAGGAGAGCTCCTACCTTTAGGTAGATTGAGCGATCAACCTAAGGCTACGGTTAGCAAGCGCCGCAGAAGTCCTAGATTTTAGAGTAACCTACCTAGGGTCGCACATCCAGTCTCAAGCTATCCATTTGACATTAAGCCGGTTTAACCTCAGCCGGTCGATCAAAAGCACCCTGAAATTTTCACTCACCTTGAAATTAAGTCCTGAGGCTTAGGTAATCTTAACACCTCTATTGTTTAGTACATCTACCCTCAGTCATGTGTTTACCACTTCTAGAAGAGGTGTCTCGTGTTCTTTTGTGACGGAGGACTTTTCCTATAGCGAGAGTTATTTGAGCTATCATGCGATAATTTTTTATTTTAATATTAAAAATTATATCCGAGTTTCTGTTTCCATCTCATTTTATTACTTAGGTGCTTAGTTTTGGATATTTTTAATAAATACAGTTTCCCATTTTACCTGAACAGCCCTATGGCTACTAGGCGGTGCAACAGTTGTCATTATTGATAACTACAATAAAAATATAATATTCAACTAAATATTTTTACTAAAAGATTAAGTTTTATTTAAATTTAGAATTTAGTGTTTAGTAATTTAGTTGATAAAAATACTCAAAAATTCTTAATATTGAAGCTGTTATAAAAACAACTATTTTATACTTTTAATGATTTTACAAAAAAAACCTTAAAAATTCTTAACTATCGTTTTTGACAGAACAACATTGAAATCATTCCTTCGGAAGAGGTAACTTTAAGGTCTTCGTTAGTTAAACTAAAATAGGGTAAAAGCCTGACGGGTGTAGAAAAAGCTGTGAAAAAATAACATTGCTTGCTGGTAAGGTTAATCTTAGTGAGAGAGCTAGCAATGTGAGGGAAGACAGACAGGGTAGGGTTGCATCTACCACAGCTAGCCACATCTGGGAGGTTAAATCTTATGAAATCAGTTAGTTTTAAAAAAAACTGTCAACAGGCAAAAGATAAACTTTTTTTAGTTCTTAGTTCTTACTTTCTATTTTTTCCCTACTCTCTAGCTGCACAACCTGTTGTACCGGCATCCGATGGCACCGGCACGGTGGTGACACCACAAGGCAATGGATTGCAGATCACTGGTGGCACTCTATCTAAAGATGGAGTGAATCTTTTTCACAGCTTTACCCAATTTGGCCTCAGTGCCGGTCAAATTGCCAACTTTCAATCAAACCCAGCCATTCTAAATATTTTAGGTAGAGTGACTGGCGGCAATGCTTCCATCATTAATGGATTAATTCAAGTAACGGGCGGCAACTCAAACTTATTTTTAATCAACCCAGCCGGCATAGTATTTGGCCCGAACGCATCTTTAAACGTGCCGGCAGCTTTCACCGCCACAACGGCTAACAGCGTCGGCTTTAATTCAGGCTGGCTTAACGCAACGGGTAACAACGACTACGCTGCCTTAGTCGGCACTCCCAGCGCCTTTACCTTCTCGTCTTCGCATTCGGGCGCAATCGTCAACAGTGGCGCTCTGGGGGTAAAATCGGGCCAAAACTTAACCTTGCTCGGTGGCACCGTGATCAACACCGGCAGCGTTTCTGCCCCCGGAGGCGAAATCACCATCGCCGCAGTCCCCGGAGAAAGCACGGTACGCATTACCCAACAAGGGCATCTCCTCAGCTTAGATATATCTAAACCCTCTGCACCCGTCTCGCCTTCTACCTCTGTTGCCCTGTCTCTTCCAGAATTGCTCACTGGCGGCGGTGGAAATCATGCAACAGGTTTGACAGTCAACAACGATGGCACCGTACAGCTAAGTGGTTCCGGTCTAAAAGTACCTAATGAAGCCGGTGTGGCAATCGTAGCCGGCTCAGTTGATGTCTCAAACACTCAAGGGCAGGTTCCCTCACCGGGCGGCAATATCAACATCTTAGGCAATACAGTCGGACTAGCCGGTGCCAAGATTAACGCTTCAGGCACCACGGGCGGCGGGAATGTGCTGATCGGCGGCGATTATCGGGGAATGGGCTTAGTGCCAAATGCGACAAATACATACGTCAGCAGAGATTCACAGATCGCCGCAGACGCTATAGCAGCCGGCAATGGGGGCCGTGTCATCGTTTGGTCTGACAAAGTCACCCGATTTTATGGCAATCTCAGTGCCCGTGGCAGCAACACTGGTGGGGACGGGGGTTTTGCTGAAATCTCAGGTAAAGAAAACCTCGCCTTTGATGGCACAGTTGATCTGAGCGCACCGAACGGCGAGTTAGGCACTTTACTGCTAGACCCGGAAAATATCCTCGTTGTCAATGGGAATAACGCAGCAGATGACAACCAGTTAGACGATGGTCAAATCTTAGCCGGCGATGATCCAGGAGAAACCTACACAATTTCTCAAAATAATATTCAAAGACTTTTGCAAAATGGCGACGTTATCTTAGAAGCAACAAATAATATTACGATTAACAGTAATTTTCAGATCAGCGGCACAACTGGCTCACTAACTTTTACAGCAGATGCGGACAGTAATGGGAATGGGGCATTTGTGGCGCAAGATATGCGATTCCCAAACCCAGCACGGGAAGACATCACACTGACAATTTCAGGAGCGAGTTTAAGCATTGGTGGGATCGAATCAAGAGGTAGAAACATTAACCTCTCTAGCAGCGGCCCTATCACCACCGGCACGATAGACACTTCTCATCCGGCTCGTGATAGCGGTGATGTCAATATCAATGCCGATGGCAACATTAATGTAGTATCCATTAGCACCCAAGGTGGTAATAATAGCCAAGGTGGGAATGTTGATATTACAACCGAGCGATTTTTACGAGTTACAGGGTCTTTCACTGATCAGAATGGCATAAATGCAAGTATTTCTACTGCCGGTTCGCAAGGGGGTTCGATCTCCATTGAGCATGGGGGCGACGCCACTAATCCGGTAACGCCTTTTATTGTTGGGAATGCCAACATTAATGGAACGGCAGCCGCCATCACAAGTGGGGCTAACAATACGATTTCAACCATTACATCGATAGTTGGGGCCGAAATCCTAAGCAATATTCAAATTAATCCTTCATCCCCAGCACCCAGCCCAACACCAGAGCCAGCACCCAGCCCAACACCAGAGCCGGCACCCAGTCCAACACCAGAGCCGGCACCCAGTCCAACACCAGAGCCGGCACCCAGTCCAACACCAGAGCCAGCACCCACCCCAACACCAGAGCCAGCACCCAGCCCGACACCAGAGCCAGCACCCAGCCCGACACCAGAGCCAGCACCCAGCCCGACACCAGAGCCAGCACCCAGCCCGACACCAGAGCCAGCACCCAGCCCGACACCAGAGCCGGCACCCATTCCCACGCCGATTCCAACACCAGCGCCCATTCCCACGCCGATTCCCACGCCGATTCCCACGCCGATTCCAACACCAGCGCCCATTCCCACGCCGATTCCCACGCCGATTCCCACGCCGATTCCAACACCAGCACCAGTTCCAGCGCCCATTCCCACGCCGATTCCAACACCAGAGCCAGTTCCCACACCCATTCCCACGCCAGAACCGACTCCAACACCAGAGCCGGCACCTATTCCCACGCCCATTCCCACGCCCAATCCCACACCAGAACCGACTCCCACACCAGAGCCGGCACCTGTTCCCACGCCAGAGCCGGCACCTGTTCCCACGCCCATTCCCACACCAGAGCCAACACCAACACCAGAGCCGACTCCCACACCAGAGCCGACTCCCACTCCTGAACCGACACCAGAGCCGACTCCCAGCCCAACACCAGAGCCGGCACCTATTCCCACGCCCAATCCCACACCCAATCCCACACCAACACCAGAGCCGGCACCAACACCAGAGCCGGTACCTGTTCCCACACCAGAGCCGACTCCCACACCAGAGCCGACTCCCACACCAGAGCCGACTCCCACACCAGAGCCGACTCCCACACCAGAACCAACACCAGAGCCGACTCCCACACCAGAGCCGACTCCCAGCCCAACACCAGAGCCGGCACCAACACCAGAGCCGGCACCTATTCCCACGCCCATTCCCACTCCTGAACCGACACCAGAGCCGACACCAACACCAGAGCCGGCACCCATTCCCACGCCCAATCCCACACCAGAACCAACACCAACACCAGAGCCGGCACCAACACCAGAGCCGACTCCCAGCCCCACACCAGAGCCGGTACCTGTTCCCACACCAGAGCCGACTCCCACACCAGAGCCAACACCAACACCAGAGCCGACTCCCACACCAGAACCAACACCAGAGCCGACTCCCACACCAGAGCCGGCACCGACTCCCACTCCTGAACCGACACCAACACCAACGCCAGAGCCGACACCAACACCAGAGCCGGCACCCATTCCCACGCCCAATCCCACACCAGAACCAACACCAGAGCCGACTCCCACACCAGAGCCAACACCAGAACCAACACCAACACCAGAGCCGGCACCAACACCAGAACCGACACCAGAACCAACACCAGAGCCGGTACCGACTCCCACTCCTGAACCGATATCATCAGAAACACCAGAGCCGACACCAACACCAGAGCCGGCACCTATTCCCACGCCCAATCCCACACCAGAACCAACACCAGAGCCGACTCCCACACCAGAGCCGACACCAACACCAGAACCGACACCTATTCCCACGCCTATTCCCGCACCAGAGCCGGCACCAACACCAGAGCCGGCACCAACACCAGAGCCGGCACCTGTTCCCACGCCCATTCCCACA
Organism: Microcoleus sp. FACHB-68; assembly: GCF_014695715.1. Lineage (NCBI taxonomy): Bacteria > Bacillati > Cyanobacteriota > Cyanophyceae > Oscillatoriales > Microcoleaceae > Microcoleus > Microcoleus sp. FACHB-68. Next base: position 738,359 of record NZ_JACJOT010000006.1, on the reverse strand, counting down.
CCAGAGCGGGCACCAGAGCGGGCACCAGAGCCAACATCCACACCAGAGCCGACTCCCACACCAGAGCCGGTACCGACTCCCACTCCTGAACCGATATCATCAGAAACACCACAGCCGACAGCAACACCAGAGCCGGCACCTGTTCCCACGCCCATTCCCACACCAGAGCGGGCACCAGAGCGGGCACCAGAGCCGACACCGGCTCCAACACCAGAGCCAACTCCAGAGCCGGCACCATCACCAACACCAGAGCCAACACCAGAGCCAACACTAGAGCCAACTCCAGAACCCACACCCAATCCCACTCCAGAAACGGCACCGACTCCAATACCAAAGCCGGCACCTATTCCCACGCCAACTCCAACGCCTGCACCAACTCTAGAACCGGCACCTGTTCCGATGCGGCGTCCCAATCCGACACCATCTCCTGATCCCAAATCTAGTCCTGTTCCACCCTCAGTAGCTGTTCCAACGCCGCGTACCAATCCAACGTCGGCACCTGTTCCCACACCAAGTCCAATTCCGGCACCCAGTTCTAATCCAACGTCGGCACCTGTTCCCACGCCTAGCCCAAGTCCGACACCGGCACCTGTTCCCACACCAAGTCTGATACCGGCACCTGTTCCCACACCAAGTCTGATACCGGCACCTGTTCCCACGCCTAGCCCGACTCCGACACAGGCATCTGTTCCCACGCCCAGTTCACCGTCCTACTCAGCGAGCGGCCTACAGTATCAGCAGAGCGTCACATCTTTAGTGACATCCGCTCCTGAACCACAAATTGAAACTAATAGCAATTCTCCCAAGGTAGAAATCGATACTGCTGCTTTTGAAATTGACCAATCTTTCACGAGTCAATTTGAAGCTTATCTGGGGATTTCTGAGGAGAACGCGTCTCCAACCCTGGCAGAAAGCCGTCAAATTCTGAGTGATGTTGAGCGGGCAACGGGTACTAAACCGGCATTGCTGTATATTCGCTTTATCCCAGATGGGGGTGGAATTAATCCCTCAGTCAATCCTGAGTCTAAAACCCAAGGGAAGAACAAGGGACACGAGAAAGATTCACTAGAACTGGTAATGGTAACTGCAACGGGAGAGCCGATTCGGAAGCGAATACCCTATGCGATGCGTTCTCAGGTGCTAGAAGTGGCGAAACAATTTCACCAAGAGGTAACGACTGCCTCAAAGCGCAACACGAACAGTTACTTGAAACCGGCACAGCAACTTTATAAATGGCTGTTGGCACCGTTAGAGGAGGAACTCGAAGCCCAAGGCATCCAGAATTTAGTGTTGATTCTTGATTCTGGATTGCGAACAATTCCTGTTGCCGCACTGCATGATGGGCAACATTTTCTCATAGAAAAGTACAGTCTTGGCCTCATGCCCAGCCTGAACTTAACGGATACTCGTTACCAAGACATCAGGAAGATGGAAGTGCTGGCAATGGGAGCATCAGAATTTACTGACAAAACTCCCCTGCCGGCAGTGCCGGTGGAACTCAACGCGATTGCCAAAGATGTCTGGACAGGTGAGTTGTTCCTCAACGAAGCATTTACTTTGGACAATCTAAAATCCCAGCGCAATGCGCGTGCGTTTGGAATTATTCACTTAGCCACTCATGCAGAATTCCAAAGGGGTAAAGCTAGCAATTCCTACATTCAGTTGTGGGACTCTAAGTTGCAAATGGATCAAGTACGGCAGTTAGGCTGGCATAATCCAGCAGTAGAGTTGTTAGTGCTTTCTGCCTGCCGCACGGCAGTCGGAGATGAGGAAGCCGAACTGGGGTTTGCCGGCTTAGCCGTACAGGCAGGAGTCAAGTCCGCTTTAGCGAGTCTCTGGTATGTGAGTGATGAGGGCACCTTGGCGTTAATGACCGAGTTTTACCAACAGCTGCATACGGTGCCTATCAAAGCCGAAGCATTACGGCAAGCACAAATTGCAATGATTCAAAATAATGTGCGATTGCAGCAGGGTCATTTGCTAAGTTCTAAAGACAATATTGCCTTACCGCCCAGTTTAACAAACTTGGCCAATAAAAATTTATCCCATCCCTATTATTGGGCCGGCTTCACAATGATTGGCAGCCCGTGGTAACAAACAGTAAACACTTATTCAGCATTTGAAAGATGGGAAACCACGCTGTATTTAACAGCATTATTCAGTCAATAATAACGTCTGTTTGAGGCTCCTCTAAATAATGCTGCCAATCGATATTAGGCATATGATCAAACGCATTTTTTAGATATTCCTCCCATAATTTCCGCATTTTTGCGAGGTAAGGATCTCCCAGCCGCAGTTGGAGCTGATGCCGAATTACAAACGTGTCAGTTTCGTACATCACCATGTTAATGGGAGGGCCAACAGAAATGTTAGATTTCATGGTGGAATCTATTGACAAAAGGGCACATTTAGCAGCCGCTTCTAATGGAGTTTCAAAGGTGAGGGTGCGGTCTAAAATTGGCTTGCCATATTTAGTTTCTCCAATCTGAAGAAACGGCGTTTCTTTAGTGGCGTGAATACAGTTTCCCTGACTGTAAACTAAATATAATGCCGGATCTTCTCCCTTAATTTGACCGCCAACAAGTACGCTAGCTTGAGCGTTAATGCCATCTTGCTTCAGCCAAGCTTTGTCTTGCTCCTGAATCTGCCGAGTTTTGCTCCCAATATAGCGGGCAATTTCATACATTGTGGGCAGAGTATGGAGAGAGATTTCTTCTTGAGTTTGGATGTCTTTGCGTAATAAAGTGAGTACGGCTTGGGTCATCGACAGATTTCCTGATGTGCAAATCAGGAGCACTCGTTCCCCCGGATTGGAAAAATCAAAGAGCTTTTGGTAAGTGGAAATATAATCGACACCGGCATTGGTGCGAGAGTCAGCAGCAACGACTAAACCAGAACGGGTAACGATACCAAGGCAATAAGTCATGAACAAGCGCGTTGAAAAAACCCTTTTTAATCTTATTATTTCTACCGGCTCGCTTTCGGTTCGATGACAATTTCAATTCGGCGGTTGCGCTGCCGGCCTAGATCGGTGTTATTTTCTGCCACAGGGCGAGTTTCACCGTATCCCATCACAACCCAGTGATATTGGTTGCCCAGGGTGCCGGCGAGATAAGCCAGCACAGCTTGAGCGCGTCGAAATGATAAAGCTTGATTTTCCTTCGCATCACCGGCATCATCCGTATGCCCTGCAATGCGAACACTTGCCCCCTGATAGTTTTTCAGATCGGCAATCAGGTTATCCAAAATAACGCCAGTTTGCGGGCGCAGCATTGCGCTGCCTTCTGCAAATAAAACATCACTGGGTAACGTCACCATTGGGCCATTCGTGGCAGACACAGTGGCAGCAGTGCCGGTTGTTGCCTCTGAAGCTTGCGGAGTTGCCGCTGCCCCAGATACATTGGCTGCCGGTGCAACTTCTGGGGTGCCCAGTTGCCGCGAAAGTAGCTGCAACCGGCTTTCTACTGTCTCCGTCGGACGGCTGCTACCGAGTTTGGTTTCCAACGTTGCAGTCTGCCCGATTAATTCATTTAACTGTGTCTGCAACTGCTGTAGTTCTGAGCGCAGTTGTTTGCTTTGTTCAGGCGTGAGATTCGGTGGCGGAGTGGGGGTGGCAATTGGCGGTGGGGGCAGTTGCCTAGTGTTAGTGGCGAAATTTTCAGGCCGGCGGAAAACGTTTTGCCAGATAGGTGCTTGAGGATTTCTAGCGGGATAGAATTGTGCAATCGCCATGCCCACTGCAAATGCTAAACCGCCGCCCAAAACCAGCAGCAGCAGTCGCAAAGTGAAAAACAGAAGTCGCTGATTTTTGCCGGCAGGCTTGGGAGTGCCGGTAGATGCAGCAGAGGGCTTAGTCACGGGTTTTGATGCAGCAGAGGACTTAATCACGGGTTTGGCTAAATTTTATCGAGATTTAACATCACATTAGATGCTACCGTGAACTACTTATAGCCGATAGTCTCGAAAAAGTCCGTATTTGCCGGCAAAGCATCGTCCAATCAAACATTTGTTAACCGGCCTTTCTCAAAGATATCTTCTCAGAACGTTTGATCTCTTTGATCGCCAAAAGCAGGGAGCTAACAGTCAATCCAATGTAACCCAGCGATAGCCCACTCAAAAAAATTCCCTCAATTAGCCTTTGTGCGGTCAGGAAGGCCAGTGAAACTGCCCAAAGCCAAAAAGCAAAGCCATATCCCCCCACAGCGCCGGCAACTGCTACAGCCACCGCTCCGGCTCCAGTGCGAAACCTTAAGCTGCCGGCTCCCATCAGTATCCCTCCAATCACTGCTCCTGCCACAGCAAATTGTGGGTTTTTACCGGCAGCCAGTCCCCCATAATAAAAACCAAGCAATGCTCCCGATGCGGTTGCTGACAAAGCATTTGCTAGGATTCCAAACCGTCGCGGCATGAGAATTCTCAAACCAGTGCCGGCACCAGCAACGCTCAAGCTCACCAGCAACGCCACAATATAAGACCACTTCCGCCCTCCCACCGGCTCACTCAGAGAGGAAAATACAGTACGCGCTACCGCCGATCCCATCAAAGCCGCGACGAATGCTGCCACTGCAACTAAAACCGTTACCCGTTTGAAAGTTATGCCGGTTGGCCCTTGTTCAAAATTAGTTTTCATCGGTCAGACGCTGAGCCGGCGATATCAACTTTTAATATTAAAACTGACAGACTAACCTTGTAACTTTTTATCCTGCCGGCCTGCAACGTGAATCAACAGAAGCCAATCTGGATCAAGCAATTGCCATTGGTAGCGGGTATCGGTTTGTTGCTGCTGCCACTGCTGCTGTACGCACGACAGCATTTACTGCGCCCAACTCGCACTAACCTTGAAATGACGCTGTTTCAGGGCATTACCTACAAGCGCCAAGCCCGGAATACGCCCCGCCCGTATATGCTCCACATCGTCACCATTGATTTAGCCGCGTCAGGCGTGGGAGTGCTGGTGACACCCGGAAACAACCAGGGAAGGGATAGCAAACTTAACACCAGGAAGGAGATCCAAGCGCGAACCACCTCTGAGTTTGTCCGTGAGTTTAAGTTGCAACTGGCGATCAACGCCGGCTATTTTTTCCCGTTTCGTGAACATAACCCGTGGGATTTTTACCCTCGCAGTGGTGAGGGCGTCAACGTAGTGGGACAGGCAATTGCCAACGGATCTACCTACTCTGCTGTGCAATCTGGCGTGCCGGTGTTGTGTTTTAATAGCGGCAATCGTGCTCAAATTTTTGACAGTGGGCAGTGTCCCAAGGGGACGATTCATGCTGTCGCCGGCAGCCATATTGTCCTGAAAAGAGGCGTTGTATCGCTCAGTTCAGAGTCGCGTCGGCAAGATAAACCCTATTCTCGTGTAGCGGTAGCGATTGATCGGCAGGGTCAAAAATTATGGCTGATTGTCATAGACGGCAAGCAACCACTTTACAGCGAAGGCGTTACTTTAGCGGAATTAAGCAAGATTGCCCAGGAGTTGGGTGCTTTTGAGGCGATCAATCTTGATGGCGGCGGTTCTGCCACTTTGGTTGTTGCCAATCATTCTGGCGTTAAGGTATTGAATGCACCCATTCACACGAAACTGCCGATGCGTCAGCGCCCTGTTGCCAATCATTTAGGCTTTTTTGCTGACTTCTAGGCGGAGTCTTCACTGGGAGTTTTGAGTTTTGAATGCCCCCTGCCCCTACCTTAGGTTGGCGAAGCCTTGCCCATACCTTTAGGTTGGCGAAGCCTTGCCCCATGCCCCATGCCCAATGCCCAATGCCCAATCCCCCATGCCCCATGCCCCATGCCCAATGCCCCATGCCCAATCCCCCATGCCCCCTTAACATTTTGTGATTTCCCGAAACTGCTTGAAAATCCGCAGATTCTTTCCCTACCATAAAGTTATGTAACGACAATCGATGGAAAATCAGATTTAGAACTTATGGGAATATTTGGATTTGGTAAGAAGCTAACACTGCCGTCTCCCCAAGATGCTTTACCAGGGCGGGCAGGGGCGGTGAAAGTTCCCTCTAATCACTATGTCAATGGGAATCCGCTGCAGCCGCCTTTCCCCGCCGGCATGGAAATGGCCATGTTTGGTATGGGGTGTTTTTGGGGTGCAGAACGCAAATTCTGGCAGCTTGAGGGCGTGTTTAGCACTGCAGTCGGTTATGCCGGCGGGATAACGCCTAACCCCACCTATGAAGAGGTTTGCACCGGCATGACGGGGCACAATGAAGTCGTTTTCGTTGTTTTTGACCCAAAAGTGATCAGTTACGAAAGACTGCTGAAAGTTTTTTGGGAAAGCCATAACCCGACTCAGGGGATGCGCCAGGGCAATGACGTTGGCACCCAGTACCGTTCGGGAATTTATGCCTATTCTGATCGCCATAAAAAGCTTGCTGAAGCTTCACTCAATGCTTACCAGAAAGCCCTTAGCGCTGCGGGATACGGGACGATTACCACTGAAGTGATCGAGGCTCCTGAATTTTACTATGCAGAGAGCTACCACCAGCAGTATTTAGCCAAAAATCCTAATGGCTATTGCGGCTTAGGCGGAACCAACGTGGGATGTCCGACAATGATTGAAATTTAATTGTATGAGTGCCGGCAGTCAAAATCTGCGTTTAGGCTGCCGGCGGTGAATTGTGGGGTGAAGAGAAAAGTTTTCTCTTCACTTTTTACTCATCAGGTTGAACTAGGTTCACGCAGAGATAAAGTGAACCCAAAAGTCCCCATCTGGGATGCAAACCCGGCGAATTAGCCCGTAGGAATAGTGGAGATAAGCCCCATTAAGATCCGTGCGATATCCGCTGGGATACCACTCCCCATAGGGATCGTGAACAATGAAGCCGGTGCTGTCATAGCCAACGGCAACGAGAATATGGCCAAAAGACGTGAAGTAGCCGTGGATCACGGCAGGATTGCCGCCGGCTATCCACTCTTTGACTCCTTCGATGGTGGCGCGGGTTTTGTAGTCATCGCGCCTGCCATAATCTCTGACAATTTTCGCCAAGTCTACCGGGTCCCATCGGCTATAACCCTTACTGAGTGCATATTGGTAAAGTTCATCCTCAAATTGGCCAGACCGGCTGCGGCGGGGAGTCTTCAAATACTCCAAACACATGGCAAGTGAGGTGACATTACAAGCGCCGGTGGGATTGTACCAGTTGTCGAGTTGAGACTTGTAAGGAACTGATAGCCGATACTTCGCCGGTATGGGGGGTGGATAAACAACGGGGTTTTGAGGCGTATCCGCCAGTATCTGGACGTGTGGTGCGTAAGCGTACCAGGTATTGAAGCCTTTGAAGGAATCTTTAAGCAGTGCAAATCGAATGTGATCGCGAACAATGACGTAGGAGTGGAGTTCAAACTGCTTCCCCCCTTCCATCGGCTGTTTTTCGGCCTCTGGAAGTTCACCCGATTGAATGGGTCTGAGTTTGAAAACGGTTTCCCTGAGAGTTTTAATAGTCAGTGCCATACGCAGAGCTTAGTTTACTAATGATGCGCGAATTGTATTTTCCCACATCGGTTTATTTTCCCCTCTTTAGTTATTCTTCAGAATTTTCCTGCTCTTGCCGGCTCCGGTTTTCCCGTGCTTTGGCCCAGTTAGATGCTGAAGATATCATAGAATTTTACAGGGGGAATATTTAATACTTAGCCGACTTGAGGATGTGCGAACAAGGCAATTGTTACGCAAATCAGACTAAATTTCTACTTTACTTGCAATGGTATTTAAATTAATAACTTTTTCTTTCCTTATGTAGGTTATGTCGGTTTATTTCCCCTCTGATAAATTAATTATTGTTTAACGAGCGGTCAGGCTCTGGCTAAAACTCTTAAGGTGCCGGTGGGGACGCCCATCTCTGACAGCAAGTTGAATATTCCTCAGCTTACATCGATTAAGCAACTTGATCCTAGAGGATTCAGCTAGGCCAACCTGTTACCCATATTGCCTTGCTATCCTGAATAGAGAGTTGCCCTGCTACCATCGCCGGCCCAAAAACCTATGAATGAACAACCCGCACGCATTTGCATTCTCGGTGGAGGCTTTGGAGGTCTCTACACAGCGCTGCGTTTGAGTGAGCTTCCCTGGAATAAATTAGAGAAACCCGAAGTTGTGCTGGTCGATCGTAACGACCGCTTCTTATTCTCGCCCCTGCTGTACGAACTCCTCACCGGCGAGTTGCAAACCTGGGAAATTGCCCCACCCTTTGAAGAACTTTTGGCAAATACCGGCATTCGCTTCCATCAAGGAGCGGTGGCTGGAATTGATGTAGACTCCAAGCTGGTACAGCTTCAAGATGGCCATGATTTCCCCTATGATCGGCTCGTCTTAGCAATGGGGGGTGAGACACCGCTTGACATGGTGCCAGGAGCGGAAAATTACGCATTCCCCTTTCGGACAGTCACGGATGCCTATCGCTTGGAAGAAAAGTTGCGAGTTTTGGAAGCATCAGACAAAGACAAAATTCGCATCGTTATTGTAGGTGCCGGTTACAGTGGCGTTGAGTTGGCTTGCAAACTGGCAGACCGGCTTTCAAATCGGGGACGCCTGCGGCTGGTTGAACAAGCTGATATGATTCTGCGAACTTCTGCTGACTTTAATCGTGAAGCAGCCAGCAAGGCGCTAGAAGAACGGGGAGTGTGGCTTGATTTGGAAACCGCAGTGGAATCAATCGGGCCAGATAAGATTTCTCTGGTGTATAAAGGACAGGTAGACACGATCCCAACCGATTTGGTGCTGTGGACAGTGGGAACCCAGGTTGCGCCGGTGGTGAAATCGCTGCCCCTCAAGCAAAATCATCGAGGACAACTCGCTGCACTGCCGACGCTGCAAGCGATTGATCACCCGGAAATTTTTGTTTTAGGAGATTTGGCTGATTGTAAAGACGCAACAGATCAACGAGTGCCGGCAACCGCCCAGGCAGCCTTACAGCAAGCTGATTATGCCGGTTGGAATCTTTGGGCCTCCCTCACAGGCCGGCCTTTGTTGCCATTCCGCTATCAGGCAACCGGAGAAATGATGACTTTAGGCGTTGACAACGCGACCCTTAGCGGTTTAGGAATCAAACTTAATGGCCCTGCCGCTCATCTTGTCCGCCGTCTGACTTATCTCTACCGGCTGCCCACATTAGAACACCAGTTGAGAGTCGGTTTCAACTGGATCGCTCAACCGTTGCGGGAAATACTTTCTCAATAGAGGGGAATGGGGCATAGGGCATGGGTCAAGGCTTCGCCAACCTAAAGGTAGGGGCATGGGGCATTTCTCCCCTTCTCCCCCTCTCCCCCTCTCCCACTCAGGACTGGGCACTCAGGACTGGGCACTAAGGTAAGGGCATGGGGCTAGAGGTTAGTTTTTGAATTTCTCTCTTCTAGCTCATGGTTTATTATTAGCGATGAAGTTGATATTTTTTTTAACTAGTCGTTCTCGGTAAACCGCTTGTCGTGCAGGCGTCCTTGCCCGCTTCTAAAAGTTAATAAAATGCTGATTTGCTTAACCCATGACTAATGAGAACGAACGCCCCAAAGTAATTTTTTTAGATGCAGTCGGCACTTTATTTGGAGTGAGGGGAAGTGTCGGTGAAGTCTATGGAGAAATCGCCAGCCGGTTTAATGTTAAAGTTTCACCTGAGTTAATCAATCAGGCGTTTTATAAAAGCTTTAAGGCATCAACACCGGCAGCATTTCCTGATGCCACGCCGGCACAGATTCCAGAAAGAGAATTTGAGTGGTGGAAAGCGATAGCCGGACAAACTTTCAAAACAGCCGGTGTCTTCCATCAATTTTCAGATTTTGATGCTTTCTTTACCGAAGCCTTCGCTTATTTTGCCACCGATCAAGCTTGGTTTGTCTATCCCGATGTCTTGCCGGCACTCAAATTTTGGCATCATAAAAAAATTGAATTAGGAATTATATCAAACTTTGATACCCGCCTGCACACAGTTCTAAAAGCACTCAACTTAGCGGATTTTTTCACATCTGTTACAATTTCTACAGAAGTCGGTGCTGCCAAACCAAATTCTCAAATATTTATTGCCGGTTTGCAAAAACATAATTGTCTAGCTGAGACAGCTTGGCATATAGGTGACAGTTTCAAAGAAGATTATCAAGGCGCTAAAGCTGTCGGACTGCGAGGCATTTGGGTAAGGCGAGACTAACCTTAATTTTCTCAATAAAGAAACCAAAATTATAATATTTGGAAATAGAAAAACTTACAGCCGGCATCTCATCACACCCCTTGTTTAACCCTACCAATAACAGCTCAATCATCTGCGTATGGCTAGCGCCACGCTGCGCTATCATCTGCGGTTAAAAGATCTTATTCCCAAAACTTTCACCCTAACCCATCCTCCCTAAATACATCAACAAAAAACCATGAACGAACCCACTACTTATGAAGGCGGCTGCCACTGTGGCGCTGTAAGATTTCAAGTAAAAGTAGAAAAACATGAAGCCACAGATTGCAACTGCTCAATTTGCACAAAAAAAGGCTTCTTGCATCTAATCGTGCCGGCAGAAAACTTCACCTTACTACAAGGCGAAGATGAACTAACAACCTACACCTTCAACACCGGCATTGCCAAACACATCTTCTGCCGAGTCTGCGGAATTCACTCATTTTACCGGCCCCGTTCCCATCCTGATAGCTTCGATGTCAATGTCCACTGTCTCGATGGTGAAGTAGAGGAACGCTTTCATATTGTGCCTTTTGACGGTCGTAACTGGGAGAAAAATATCGAACAGTTGCGATCCGAGATACCTTGATGATTTTGTAACTTTTGTGTAGTATATTAGTAGTGCGAAAGGAAAACAATATTCATGCCCCACGAAAATCTCGAACTTTCAACCCCTAAGCCGGTGCTGTCTTGGGCCGGCCACCCACTAAGCCGTGATGAAGAAAAAATGGCTAAAAATGTGGCCTCGCTGCCATTTGTGTTTAAGCACGTCTCACTGATGCCGGATGTTCACCTGGGTAAAGGTGCCTTGGTGGGTTCAGTGGTGGCGACAAAAGACGCACTGATACCCGCCGCTGTGGGGGTTGATATTGGTTGTTTTACTGGAGATACATTAGTTCCTGTGACTGATGGGAAATCTTATCCCATTCAAGAACTGGCTATTGCTAATCAGGAGTTTATCGTATATTCGTGCACGGCTACGGGTCGCATTGTAGCGGCAAAGGCAACGGCACGTTTAACTCGTAAAAATGCTCCCTTGGTCAAGGTCATTCTTGACAATGGCGAAGAAATTAAATGCACTCCCGATCACCAATTTATGCTGCGCGATGGCAGCTACCTTGAGGCTTGCGATTTAAAAGCCGGTACATCTTTAATGCCTTTTTACACGGATACTGATCAGGATGGATACACCTTAATTCAGCAGAATTATTCTGGCAGATTGCAAAAGGCACATTGGATTGTTGCCCGGTCTGGCCTTTTAGGGAAAATTCCTGCATTTGCCGGCCAGCGGACTGTGATTCATCACAAAAACTTTGACCCGGTTGATAACAGGTCGGAAAACCTAGAATTCATGGGGAATCGCGAACATTCTTCCTATCATCGGTCACTGGTAGAAAGAAACAAATACTGGCAATCTCCTGAATTTGAGAGCAGAAGAAAGCAAGCGCTCACTGACAAAGCTAATACCGCAGAGGGACATAGCTTTTATTCTGAAAGAGGGACGAAAAATATTATTAAGTATATGCAAGATCGTCCCGATCATTTCAGAGAGTCAGTCTCAGGAAATGGGGAACGAGGCAAGCAGTTCTTAATTAACTACAACATCAGCGAGAAAGGAAAATCCAAGAGCAAAGAAATTGCGAATCGGCTTTACGCTTGTGAAACTTGCGGAGACAGTGTTAAAAGCCCAATTGGACTGCACAATCATAGGAAGTACCAACATGGCTACAACCACAAAGTTGTTGAGGTTATCTCCTTACCAGACCGGCAAGATGTTTATTGCTTAACGGTTCCTGAATATGGCAACTTTGCCCTAACAGCCGGCGTATTTGTTCACAACTGCGGCATGATGGCTGTCCAGACACCATTCACGGCTGATGAGTTGGAAGGTAAACTCAAGAAAATTCGGCTGGATATTGAAGCAGCAATTCCAGTTGGATTTAATGAGAACAAAAACGTTGAAAAAGCTGTTACCAATTGGCAAGGATGGCGTGATTTCAAAGAACTGCATCCGGGGGTGCGGCGCTTGGAAGGAAAAGCCATGAAACAGATGGGTTCTCTGGGTGGCGGCAACCACTTTATTGAGGTTTGTCTGGATACCGAGAACCACGTTTGGTTGATGCTGCACTCTGGTTCACGTCACATTGGAAATATGCTGGCGCAAAACCACATTGATACAGCTAAAGAATTGCTAAAACTGGCAGATACTCGGTTACCTGATCCGGATTTGGCCTATTTTGTCGCCGGCACTCCTCAGTTTGCCGCTTACTGGCGAGATTTGCAGTGGGCGCAGAACTATGCCCGCTACAATCGTGATGTGATGATGAGTCGCTTTGTGCGGATTGTGGAAAAGCATCTGGGCGGCGGTAAGCAGACAAAGCCTTTATTGCAGGTAAATTGCCACCACAATTACGCCGAGAAAGAAGTGCATTTCGGGGAACAAGTGTATGTCACCCGTAAGGGCGCTGTGCGGGCGCAAGAGAATGACTATGGCATTATTCCTGGTTCAATGGGTGCGAAATCATTCATTGTTAAAGGCAAAGGAAATATGGACAGTTACTGTTCTTGTTCCCACGGTGCCGGTCGCTTGATGTCTAGAAATAAGGCGAAAAACCAATTTAGCGTAGACGATTTGGTGAAACAAACACAAGGCGTTGAATGCCGCAAAGATGGCGGCGTTTTGGATGAAATTCCAGGCGCTTACAAGCCGATTGAGCAGGTGATGAAGCAGCAATCGGATTTGGTTGAAGTGGTGGCCACACTGAAGCAAGTTGTTTGCGTTAAAGGTTAAGGCAGAGTGTGAAAAAGCCGGCTTCTCGATCTGATTTCGTCGCACCACCTGCGGGGGACTTAAGTCCCCCGCTAATAGCGAAAGTCCACTAACGTGGACTGGTAAAAAATTCCAGTCCCCTTTAGTGGACTTTTGCTATTAGCCCGCCATTTAAATGGCGGGCGGGATTTGAGGCTAATCGAGAATGCTTCGACAAAGTCAGTTCATGAAACCGGCTGTTTCAAGTCTGCTTTAGACAAAACCCACTACAGTGAGCAAGTCAACTGCTGTGATTCTTGTTCCAACATTTGCAACAGCTGCCGATCTCCACGGGCTTTGGCTGCTTCAATGCGCCGTTCCAGGTTTTGGCAAATATTGGCGCGGTGAATTTCGGAGACTTGCGAGACGACGCTATGAGAAGCGTTTCGGGGTGAAACTGCCCACACCGGCGTTGTTTCTACAGGTGAGGCAGGGGCAGTGACGCCGGCATCTGCAGCTTCGCCGGTTTGATAGGCAACACCGCGATATTTCAACGATAAAGCCGGCTGAGGCACGGGAATATGTCTGGGATAGCTGACTGTCCAGGGTTGTCCCCGATATTTACCCCCGACTTCGCCTTCCATCATGTCAATGGTGGGGGGTTCGTAGTTGTAGCTAACACCGCGATAAGTGAGTTTCATATCGGCGTTCCTTAACGAATCATTGTTTCTGGGCTGAGTAGAGAAGTTCATATTCAATAAAAAATTTATTTCTGTATCTTATTTTACCGTTTTTTAGCCAAAATCCGCAAGGTCACGAAAATTTAACATAAATTTGGGCGCTTGGGGGGCATCGGGTGGGGTAAAAGGGGGTTTTTTTCCCCTATTTCCATGATCCCCCGTTCCCCTTCTATTGGCTGTGATCGCCTCCGCGTCTGGTTGTGACGTGCTACCCCTTGTAGTTGTGACCGGCTACCACTTCTTATAAGCCAAAAATTTCCCGGACATCGTGATCTTGACGCGATCGCCCTTGGGGTCTTCTTCTTTGTCTACGTCGAGGGTGAAATCAATCGCACTCATGATGCCGTCGCCGAATTTCTCATGAATTACCGATTTCAGAGGCATTCCGTACACTTGCATAATTTCGTAGAAGCGGTAAATCAGCGGATCGGTAGGAACAACCGGCCCTAACCCTTTGAGAGAGGGTTCGGTGAGCAATTGAGCGACACTGGCATCGAGTCCAAGTGCGTCGGTGAGTTGTTTGGCTTCTTCTTCAGAAGCACTGGCTTGCCGGTAGAAAACGGCGGCGATCCAGACTTCATCGCGTCCGAGAATTTTTTCTAAATCGGCAAAGCTGAGTCCGGTGGCTTTTTTTGCAGCTAAAAGTTTTGAGGTGATGTCTGGAATTTCCATTGAGTGTTCCTTTGTCTGTGTGACCGTTAAAGATTGCGCGTAATCATCCCAGATTTGGTTAAAGGAGTTGGTGATTTTTGACACCGACACTCAGTTACCACTGATGTACCACCAGATAAACGCTTCGATAATACACCGGCATCTGAGAAAGGCAATTTGAGATGTGGTGCAGAAAGCTTGCGCCGGTTGGCGGTTATGTATAAACTGAGTGCCGACGCTCTCAAAAGCCCGAATCGAGGGTCAACGCTACGACAACACCGGCCTGAAAGTGTGCAACTGAGATCAGCACAATCAGATAAGGTGGTGGAGAAACATTTAAGCAAGCTGCATCGCCTCTAACATAATGATTGGAAGTTGAGGAAATTAAGTCAGATGGAAGAAGACGGGTTAAAAATCCTTGTTGAGTCGCTGATCGAATATGAAGGCCGCTGGATTGGCACACCGGCTGTCTGCAATCCTGATGCAGCGCATCCTATTCCCGGAGAAGTTCTAAATTACGACCAGGTTTTTATTCGTGATTTTGTTCCCGTCGCGCTGCTTTTTTTGGTAAAAGATGATGAGTTGCCGGCTAAACATGATGGAGAAAAAGAGATTCCAGTCAGCGGCAAAGAAATTGTTCGCCATTTTCTGGAAGTGACTTTAGAGTTACATCAGCAAGCTAGACAAAGAAGTTTTACGGGTTTAGCTTTGATGCCGGCCAGTTTTAAGGTAATTGTTGACAACGGACAGCAACATTTAGAACCGGATTTTGGGGATCGGGCGATTGCTAGGGTAACGCCGGTTGATTCTAGCTTGTGGTGGATTCTTTTGTTGCGAGCTTATTGTAAGGCGGTTGGAAATCACTTTCTGGCGCATCAAGAGGATTTTCAAGAAGGGGTGCGATTAATTCTGGAATTGTGTTTTTCAGATCGCTTTGATATGGAACCGACGCTGCTTGTTCCAGATGGTGCCTGTATGATTGATCGCCGGCTGGGAATCTACGGGCATCCGCTAGAAATTCAAGCTTTATTTTACGCGTCTTTGCGAGCAGCTTCTGAGCTGTTGCCCGATAACGAAGCCAATCAAAAAGTGAGGCGGGCAGTGCATTTACGCTTGCAAGCGCTCAAAGAGCGAATTCGGATCGATTATTGGTTAGATATTAAGAGTTTGAATGATATCTATCGCTTTAGGGTGGAGCAATATGGGAAAGAAGTGATTAATAAGTTCAATCTCTATTCAGATTCAATTCCCTACGAATGGTTGAGTGAGTGGTTAGAAGAAAAAGGGGGATATTTTGCCGGCAACCTCGGCCCTTCGCAGTTAGATTGTCGTTTCTTTACGCTGGCAAATTTGATGACGATTCTGTGTTCTTTGGCAACGAAGATGCAATCCCAAGAGATTATGGAACTGATCTATCAGCAATGGGATAAATTGCTTGCCCATATGCCGATAAAAATTTGTTATCCGGCTTTAGAAGGTCGAGATTGGGAGATTTTGACAGGATGCGATCCTAAGAATAAACGCTGGTCTTATCATAATGGAGGAAGTTGGCCGGTTTTAACTTGGATGTTGGCGGCGGCTGCTTTGAAAACCGGCAGATACGATGTTTTAAAAAGATTGAAAGAAGACCTTGTCGTTGTTGGGAAGCGTTTATTAGCCGAAGATTGGCCAGAATATTATGATGGTGAAGATGGCCGGCTGATTGGAAAAGAAGCGAGAAAATTCCAAAGTTGGACAATTGCTGGGTTCTTTTTAACGCAAGAGTTAATTGAAAACCCGGAGCATTTAGTATTAGTCAATTTTGGATTTGATGAAGATCCTTAAGCAGGCGTAGTTGCGGTGAAGCTTGCCGGCTCATTCATCTGCCGGCATTTCTCGCAAGAAGTAAAAGCGATCATTTTCCCAATTGCTGCCTTTGATTCGCCCCAAGTAGCCGGTTAAAGGCGAGGAAAGTTCAATCAGGATTTCATACATTTCTTGAGAGGTTAATGGCTGAGGCGGGGGTGGAGTAGAGTAAATATAAGCTATTTTCAGGCTTTCAACTCCGACGTTTTCATCATTTATGTTTTCTAAATGTTTTTTCACGAGCTGGATGATATGCGAACGCAAATTAATAGTTTGTTGAACTTTATCAAGATAATTGTTAACTTTTTCGTCAGCTAATCCAAAAGGAGCGTGTTGTAAAGAATGTTTTAGCTCCAGCAAATTTACAGAGTTTTTATGTTGCGCTTCCAGTTCAACGAGTCTTTGTAAAGTTTCAGGTCTAATGACATTCATAGAATTTTCCCTCGCTGTTCTAAGGGCATAATAAGTTAAGTCTCCAGCGGCTACAATCAACTTGATTGAACGCTCATATTGTTCTTTACCAAGATGATTCATGCCAATTTTTAGAAGTTGTGCCGGCGTTTTATCACTAACTGTTTCAGTTTTCGTTGCCTTGCACTCTCCTACCATTGGATAAGGCATTTCACAATAAAAGTCCATGCCTCCGGGTCCACCTGTTGAGTCTGGTTCGAGAATAGAACCTGTGAAGCCTAATTTGAGGAGTGCTCGACGTACCAGCTTTTCAAACGCATGACCATCGCTAGAATTTCCGACTTGAGCGATAGTTTGAATCCAAGCTAAATCAGGGTCAGGTGCAGCTTTTGGTGAAGCTTCACACCAACCCAAAAATATTTTGATTTCTTGGTTGAGTATTTTAGCTGCTGGATTATTAATCGCAATCTGCTCAACTTGAAAGTGCAAATCCTCTAAATCTTTATGCAGATACTCTTCCCCAGCTAATAAAAGCGCTTTTCGCTGGTTAAAACTAGCCTCTGAAACGATGAGGTCATCACTTTCACTTCCCATCGTGATGATATCTTCTGACTGATTCGGCTCGTAGAAATATCTCAATTTTGTTGGTATATTAACGGTGCAAGGATGAGACAAACGATAAACCCGCAAAATCAACAGTTTCAGAACTTTGTACTGTTCAAAGATATGTTCTAAAGCACTTAAATTCCAAACAGTTGACTGAGCAATGCTAGCTAAAAGATGCTTTTTGTCTGGATTAATCCGCAAATGAAATTCACAACGTGCCCAAGTTTTAAGCTGGATGGGATAGTTCTCATTATCAGCGAATGAACGTCTAGCTTGAGTTAAATATTGAGGCTGATAATATTGTTCTAAACTGAGATTATCGGGAAGTTGTTGACTGGGGTAAAGCCAGAATTTCTGATTATCTGTGATATGCTGTCTGAATGGCACAGCAATGAGCTTGCCTAAACTTAGCATTTCCACATCAAAAGCCGGCAGTTGAATCCCCTTAATAATCTGAACTGTCATGTTACAGTCGCACCCTCGCTCAGAATTTCGCGGATGAGTCGATTATTCGCAGCCAGTTTGAGCTCTTTGACAAAAGTTGAAATTTCTTCCTTTGTAAACCCGTAGTTTTCAGCTTCTTCATACATTGCATGAATCGCTGCTAAAGGATTAATTTCATCTTTCTTCAAAACAACAACCTCACCCCCTTGTTGCTGTACAAGTTGCTGTTCAAGTTCTTTTGCCTTTCTCCAACTTCTTGGGATGGGTGTAGAGCGCACTAAACAACCGCGAGTAATCCCATATTTGCCGTAGTCTAGCAGTTTCTTCATCGCCGCAGTCAAGGTTTTACCTGTCTGAGTTTCACAAATTCTGACACCTATCTTTACATTTTTTTGTTGTGTGGAATCAGAACCAGAGATTGTCAAATGAAGGTCATGAGACTTTGCTTTAATAGACTCGACTTTTTGAATGACTAAATTTTCGATGGCTTCTTCTGGCAACATTTTCATTGCACAGGCAACTATTGCAGCTAACTGATCATCATTTTGCTCAGGGGCAGAAGTTCGGCCTAACAATTCGTTATAAGCATCCGAGAATTCTTTACGTTTCTTTTCTTCTGGGTTCAAAGATGGGGCGACTGACCCTCCGATTTCCACTGAATCGAATTTTTCAGTACACCATTTCATCAGAGAGCGGACTCCAGCTCCCTTACTGGCAATTCCTTTTATTTCATTTTCATCGAAAGGATATAAAAAAGGGTAGGCATCCGGATTTAAATGCTTCTCCGAATAAAACCAATCCAACCTCAATTTCACAAGTTCTATCATCTGCTCAGCCGTGGGTGGTTTTGTAGATTCAGACCATTGGCCGACCCGATCTGGGATACCACTTCCCATTTGCTCGATTTCCCGCCATCTATCGCTCATCACGCAGCAAAGGATGATCACATTGCTGCATTGAAAGTACATTTTATCAATACAGCTAGCGACAATTTGAGCGGCGCTATCTCCACAATCAGCACTGACATTAGGCTGGTCTAATTGATCAAAACAAATCACTACAGGTCGTAAGGCAACGCTAGCTAGCTTACAAATTTGCTGGATAAACCAAATAGATTTTGCATCTTGCTCTTGCTGCGAAAACTCTGGTAACCCTCTTTGTCTGGTCTCTGGATGCTCGATACCTTGAATCCAAGCCATGCCAACCTGAGCAATCGGGGCTGTTTTGAAGAGTAAAAACAAAACTGCTTTCAAAAAATCAGGATGAAGATCGGATTGATTCTCTAGAATAGCTTCAACCAGTTCATCAACCAGTTCATACCTTTGGGCTGCACTATGAGTTCTGAGGATGTATTTCCTTAGTTCTTCAGGATTCTCACATTTTTCAAGATAAGGCTGGTATTTTTCTTCAAATTCCGTTCCTTTGAGAGTGGCAACCATAGCCGTTGCTAACTGCTGCCATTGTGTGATTCCCCCGACGTCTTTGTGATTAAAACTGAGTGATAGATAGAAGCGCACATGGGAGTCAATGCGATTGGCATCAACAAATTGAGGAATGTAGGCAAATACTGCGCCGCCTTCCCTCTCAATAGTTTTCCAGATTCGGTGGATTACATGACTTTTGCCAGTGCCTCGATCGCCCTTGATAGCAATTCCAATTTTATCCGAATACCTTTTGCGAACCTCTGAAATTGCTTGATATATTGTTCGGTCAACGTGCTGATTGAGGTTAGGCAAATCAGTCACCACGTCACCCCAAACTTCATCTGCGCTGACGATTGGTTTCAATTTGAAAGGGTTTGGGCCTTGCTTCCGCGCTTCTTCAAATAATATGTAGGCATCTGTCATGGCTTTCTTCCTCTATCTTAAGATTGTTGACTGGCGAAAAATAACAGTCCTCTCACGTCGTCGGTGATAGAATCGCGTTTTTGATCATCTGTTGCGCCACGCGCTTCGCCGCTTTGGAGATAGAACAATTGTTCACCCTGCATTTTCATCAGCCATTCATTAAAATCTTCGCGTCCCACTTGTTCGCCTAGTTCACGGCGCAGATGCCAGATGGGAACCAGTCCGCTGTAGTTGTGTCCTTTGTCTAGCTTCTCAAATAAGGCAAGGACTTCAGGCTTAAATTTCTCATAAGATCCGATTTCAGCAGCCGGCTTGCCTTTAGATGCCGGCACACTCACGGCACCATCCATTTGACGAATCCACTTCAGCAACGCATTAGCAACCCTGCTGCCAACTTGAGTGCCGTCAAACTCAAATTCAGCGCTTTTTAATCCTTCAGCTAGGCTTTGCCGGCCTTCATTGGTTAAAGAAATCTGCGTGACTCGGTTTTTATTGATAATCTCAACCGCCTTAGATTCTTCTAATTCAGTCAAGATATTTTTATAGTCTTGACTTGTCTCACCTGTGCGTACGATGCGTTTCGTCAAATCACCTTTTTTAACGCCAGCTTCAGATCCTCCCAAATCCCACAAAGTTAGAAGCAGGCGAGTTCTTGCTTGGGTTTGAAAATCCTTTGAATCCTTGTTCTTACCGGCTTTAGATGACATATTCAAAATTCCTGATAACGTGGATACCGTCTCACACTCTCCAAGTTATAGTACCCAAAAATTCTTAACTCTCCCTATCAAGTTCCCTGGAAAAGTGAAATAAAATTTTTACATAAATTGAAAATATGTTAATTTGTTTCTTCAAACCTTGACAACTGTTGCCATTAACAATATACAAACTTAAATAAACTGAAAAACCCGCAGAAGCGGGCTGAGCTGTAAATTTACAAGTTCATTCAGGAAAAATCATCTACTTGCGATTAAGTCAACTCTCCACGCAAAACTGTTACTGCTTGACCGCCTAAATAGACGCGTTCGCCGGCTAAACGCACCCGCACAACGCCACCCCGCGCTGATGCCTGATAAGCCACAAACTCATTTTTATGTAATCGCTGACTCCAAAAAGGTGCAAGACAGCAATGTGCAGAACCTGTCACCGGATCTTCATTAATTCCGGCTGCCGGCGCAAAAAAGCGCGAGACAAAATCATACTCATGGGATGCGGATACACAGGTAACAATGATGCCGCGCACCGGCAGAGTTTTTAATAATACAAAATCCGGCTGCATTTGCCGCAGCGCTTCTTCAGAATCAACCTCAACCAAATAATCAAATTTATTCTTCCCAACATACTTCAACTCAACCCCTAAAGCTTGCTCTAAAAGCCCCGGTGCGGATGCCGGTTCAGGCGAGTTTTTGGGAAAATTCAACTCAATCCAATTTCCCTGGCGTTCCGCTGTCAGCAAACCGCTGCGGGTGTAAAATTTTGCCTGTGTTCCTGCATCTAAATACTGCAATTCCCACAACACATGGGCGCTTGCCAGTGTGGCGTGTCCACATAAATCAACTTCGACTGCCGGCGTAAACCAGCGCAAATTATAACCCTCTTCTTGAGGATATAAAAACGCGGTTTCTGACAAATTCATTTCTGCGGCAACATTCTGCATCCACTTTTCATCTGCCGGTTCATTTAAAACACAAACCGCTGCCGGATTACCGGAAAAACGTTTATTAGTAAATGCATCCACTTGAATCAGTGTTTTTCCCATCGGTTCCTCTGATTTGTTTTCATTTCTAAGAAAGCGTTAAAACGATATTTTATCGTCATGTTCTTGCTAGTTTCTCCTCCTTTAACTTACTTTCCTATTCGTCACTTTTTTAAAACCGCTTTCCCACTCAGAACTCAGAACTCAGGACTTCGTAAAGTCTCTCATCAAATCCCGCTGATCTGCCGGCTCAAGTTCCTCTGTGATTATTGCTTCATTCGTTTCCGCTTCAGCAACAACTTCAACGGGAATTTGAGGAGTTTTTCCTCTCACAATCCCTCGAATTAAAGGATTATCTGCTGCCAACCTTCTTTGAGCAATAAACTCAAAAATTTCTGCCTCACTAAACTGATCAGCTTGCCGATGCCGGTGAAGTGACCAAATTGCAATCAACGGCTTAATGTCTTCTAATTTCAAATTTACCCATTTTCCCCCCAGTTCAACTGTAAGCTGAGTGAGATAATTATAAGCCTGCCAGTGAGGGGGAATTTCTCGCTTGAAAGCGCGAACTAAACAGCCACAACTCAGATCGAAAGTTCCGTATTGCGTTAAACGTTTTACTCCTGCTGCCACACTTTGAGCGCGAGTATCCTGAAGCACAGCCACGCCTATTTTGACAGCATTTTCATTTTGCGTGCCGGTGATTTTAAACTGAATATATTCTTGATTGGCTGATTTGGGTTTCACCTCACCAGCAACCGCTTCAATTTTTACGCCTTCCACACTCTGACCGATTAATGTTTGAAAGCTAAAATTAATCGCCTCAGCCAGCAAAAAATTATTACTCAATTCATCGCCGAGTTCAATACTCATCGCTTGCTCAAAAGCTTGTTCCACTTTCTCCAAAGGATCAAGTTCAACAGGGCGAAAATTTTCTTCACACCACTCTAAAACCTGCCGTACTGTTAGTTTTTCACGGCCCAAAGATTGTAACTGACCACTATCAAAAGGATAAACCGGCGTCGGCGGGATTAAGTTTTTAGATGTATAAAAGATTTGCAACCAGTCACTGACTAACTCGACAATTTTATCTCCCGTAATGCTATTTAATTCAATGACTTCTTTTTTACCTGAAAAATAAGTTGCAAGTCCTGCCGGCAAAGTCAGAATTTTCTCTGTCCAAGTTGCCGGTGTCATTGTCGAAAGAATCACAACGCCATGATTGAGGCGAGTCATTTGAAGGCTATCCCACAAACGCCTAATTAAGCTTGCCACCACTCGTTCCCGCTTCAAATTGTTTTCGCTGCTTTCGGGTGAATCCAAGTCATCAAAACAAATAATCAGCGGATAATAATCACTCATTAAATTCAGAATTTGTACTACCGTATCCCAAGCGGCGGATTCTCGTTCCTCGCGGCTGTGATTTGGTAATCCCAACTCATCTGCTTTCCAAGGTGCTAAAGATTTGCCGGCTAACCATTTCACTGCAAAAGGCGCTTGTGCGTTGCAAAGTGTCCACACTAATGCACGGACAATATCCGGTTCAGGCACATCAGGTTGCGTTTTGAAAAAAGCTTCTGTTAACTGGTTCACCCAGTTTTGATTTTTTGCATGGGAATTCCCCGCTAGTTTTCTCACCAATTCAATAGGAGTAAACGCTTTCGCCATAGGAGTCAGCGCTTTTAAAGCTTCGTTAACCATCACCGTTGCAAGTTGCTGACACTGTAAAACACCTTGATTTCCTTGGCGTCTTAAGCTATCTACGAGAAGTTGCAGGAATTGATAACGAATGAGGTTAACTTCATTGAATTGATGAGCGTTGGCATAAATAAATAAGCCGCTACCTTGAATTTGTAACCGATGACGAATGCGATGAATCAGGTGACTTTTTCCCGTGCCACTTTCACCAGAAATCGCCATTGATATGATTTTACTTTGCCCAGTTCTCGCTTGCTCAATTGCTTGAAAAACAGCATCAGAAGCGTGATCATTAAGCGTACTAATATCCGGGAATATCAGGCTCCAAATCTCTGAATCTTTAACAGCCGGCTGTTTATTAAATGGGTTGTGAGTGGCGATGACAGTATTAAGCGCTTTAATCGGAGAGATGAAATCACAAGCCATAGTATATTGCTTTAAGAGGGTCAATAAAGTTGCTAGCTGAACCGGCAGCGTTATCTAACGGTTTTACTGCCGGTTCTATCAAAGATTGTCGCTTGCCTCAACTCGAAATAGATGTGCACCCTTGCCGATTTGTTGCTGATGACATCTGCACAGCAAGATAGCTATACAGTTGCCGCCTGTTCATCAAGTGCCAGTGAATTTACCGAGAATTTTTGGATGGCTGGCTACTAGAGAAGTCTTACTGTACACCCTTCCCGCCGCACACTGCTGATGAAACATTCAACAGCTTTCATAGATTTATATGATCATCAAGCCCAAAAAGCATGGGAGTAGGGACACAGAGAATCAACTAAAATCTAGCACATTAAATTTATATCCACCCGCTTCTCTAGTCTATTGCAAAGTAAATATACAAATTATACGCACCTCACTCTCTGGAGTTTGAAAGGGCTAAAGCTTAAAGGGCGAAGGTGGAAAGACGCCGACAAGGCAGCCAGAAATTTTGCAAATTAATTCAAGTCATCTCAAGAAAACTTTTGAATTTTTTGGCATAAAGTCTCCTTGAGAAGACGGGATAAAAGATCAATCGGTTGCCAGCTAGCGTGTTGTTGGCTTCACCCTACTATAAGAAAAGTTAGTTTTTTTTAAATAATAAATATGGTAAAGCCGGCAGTGCCGGCCCTACTTTGCTTGCCTAAGACTCGGAGGTGTTACCAATCAGTTCCTTTGCCCGCTCAATATTTTGCCGAACCGATTCAGCGGAAGCGTTAAAAGCAGTTTGTTCGTCTTCAGTTAAGGGCAGTTCCAACACTTTTTCCACCCCACGACAACCCAGCCGGCAGGGTACACCCAAGAAAAGATCCTGCAACCCATACTCGCCTTCCAAATACGCTGCTGCCGTTACCAAGCGCGACTGATTTAATAAAATCGCTTCCACCATCAAGGCAACTGAAGAAGCCGGTGCAAAATAAGCGCTGCCGGTTTGCATCAGTTCCACAATTTCTGTCCCGCCATTGCGAGTTCGCTCAACGAGGCGTTCAATCGTTGCAGCATCCATCAAATCTGTGATGGGAATCCCCCCAACGGTACAGTAGCGAGGCACCGGCACCATCAGCTTGCCATGATCCCCCAGCACTAAAGCGTTGATATCCTGCACAGAAAGGCCCAATTCCATCGCAATAAAGGTTTGGAAACGGGCGGAGTCGAGTACCCCTGCCATGCCAATCACCCGGCGTGCCGGCAACCCACTCGCCTGCCAAGCTAAGAAAGTCATGACATCTAGCGGGTTGGTGACGACAATAAAAATGGCATCGGGAGAGTTGGCAACCGCGTTTTTTGTTGCTTCTACAACGATTTTTGCGTTGGTTTTGATTAAGTCTTCCCGACTCATCCCCGGTTTGCGCGGCAAGCCGGCAGTGATCACCACAATGTCAGAACCGGCTGTGTCTTTATAATCGTTTGTGCCGGTAATTTGCCGGTCATGGCGTTCCACCCCTCTTGCTTCCATGAGATCGAGGGCGATACCTTGGGGCATTCCGGCCACGATATCCAGCAATACCACATCAGCAATGTTTTTTTCAGCAACTCGCTGTGCCAGGGTGCTGCCAACTCTGCCGGCACCAATAACCGCGACACGAGGGCCACTACAAGTAGGTGGAAAGAACGAGGTAGAGGTCATCTTGGGGGGGTACTCGCTACAGGTTCAAAGGCTTTAAGAGTAGCCGGTGGTGACTACTTGCTTTTTTGTAACTGATCGAGGCGCAACCAAAAGTTCGGGGTAGGCACTATGCCAAATTTGACGAAGGCATATTCACCGCGAATATCTACAACTTCACCGTCAGTTTCAAACATATAAGGCGGAAAGCGGGGATCGCTGGCTTGAGCTTCCAAGCTATTTTCTAATTTTTCGCGGACGGCGCGAACCAAGTCACCTTTTTTGAGGGCTGCTTCTTTTTTTTCTGGCATAGGTTGCTTTGTCGCCTTTGTTTAATGACTTTCTTTAAAAATTTTAAGCTGCTTCAGCCCTCAGTTACCTTTGTCTACTCTTATTCGAGAAGAAAGGCCGGCAGTTCCTATACTTTTCTCCCCGTTCCCACTCAGCACTCAGCACTGAACACTCCCCCTCTCACTCCTGACACTGAGGGCAAAAGTGCGAGGATCGACCGGCTAATTTAAGTCGCTCCAGGGGGGTGCTACAGACGCGACAAGGCTGACCGGCACGATTGTAAACCCAGGCAACACCGGCATAGTTTCCGTTAATGCCTTGGACGTTGAGAAAGTTACTGAAGGTTGTGCCGCCGGCTGCGATCGCTGCTTGCAAAACTTGAATGACAGCATTGTGTAAGCGTTCTATCTGCTGCCGGTTCAAATTTGCACATAAAGTTTCTGGACGGATGCCGGCTTTAAATAAGGCTTCATCGGCATAGATGTTACCCACACCGGCAACGATGGACTGATCAAGCAAGGCGGTTTTAATGGGGCGCTGGCGTCGTTCTAGCTTGCTGACAAAATATTCCAAGTCAAACTCAGCAGAAAAGGGTTCGGCACCGAGTAGCTTCAGGCCGGTGATAATTTCTTGGGGATTGGATAGGGGGGGCACCCACCACAATTGGCCAAAGGTGCGCTGATCCACAAAGCGCAATTCTCGGTTGCCGGCGAAAAATAGGCGGACGCGGGTGTGTTTTTGTAAAGGGGTGTCTTGATCAAGCCACAATAACTGGCCGGTCATCCGCAGGTGAACCCCTAGCCAGCCGGCTTTTTGAGTGCTGAGTGCTAAGTGCTGAGTGCTGAGTTTTAGTGAGGAAGAGGGGGAGTGCCCAGTGCCCAGTGCCCCTTGCCCCTTGCCCCTTGCCCCCTGCAAATCATCTAGTTCAGCAAGCAAATATTTACCCCGCCGGTGCCACTGGGCGAGGCTTCTCCCTTTCAGGCCGGTTAAAAAATCCTCAACAAAAAGAGGATGGGCGATGGTGCGATCAAGCAACACATCCCCACCCAATATTTCTTGGCCCAGGGTCAATTGATTTAGACCCTGGCGCACGGTTTCTACTTCAGGCAGTTCAGGCACAACTTAGCGGGAGTCAGTCCCTTGATTGGGGCTGCCTTCTACAACAGCGCTGCCTTCGCCCGATTCGGCTTTAGCAGTTGGCTTCGCTCCTGATTTGACGCCCATGCCCGTCTTGCGGGTAGCTTCATCAACAGGAGTTTGCTTGGTGCGTCCGGTTGCCTCTCCGCCTTTGGCCTTGCCTTTAGGCGCTGCAACCTCGACAACTTCGTTGGTTGCGAAGTTGTTCGTATTGACGCCGGCATAGTTGGGGTTGTTGAAACGAACGATGACCGAGTACTTGATGCCGCTTTGGTCAATAGAAGCGACCGTGCCCGTGTCTTGGAACCAAAAGGACTCTTTACGGAGAATGCGAACTGTCGAGCCGCGTTGAACCATGAGTTTTTCTCCCTTTGTGATTGATATTTAAAGCACACAGCTAATTGCTTTTCAGCGTACTATTCCTGATAGACCCTTGGTTCACTCAATTCTTTAAGTTTTATTGCTATTTAGGGGGAAGCGTGGCTAGAACTTCCCTTTGTTATGGGTTTTCTGCCTCTGGCGCTCTCATTCGTTCCAACGCACACGAACAAAATGGGCTGAACGTCCCCACAGATCGCGGGTGATCGTAATGTCATCAATGACCAGATTGAAAGGAATGGCAGTGGTTACATATCGCTGGGCGACACTTCCCACATCTGGAGCCAACTGGGAGGCTGTTGTGGCTGCGATGCCCAAGCCTATGAGTTGCTCAATTGGCCCTCGTGGCAACAGCAAATGGATGCCAACAGCAAGGCCGGCTGTCAGAAGCATTCCCACTGATAAATTCGTGCCGCAGCGCGGATGCACTGCCAGATCCCACTCGCCGGTGGTGATGCGCTGTAAGGCTCTTCGCACAGCCCGCTGAAGCGTAGCCGTACTGACATTGCCATACAGGTAAAATCCTGAGTCGGTGGACATCCCGCCCAACCCCTCATTATCGGCGGGTGATGCCGAAGCAATTCTGGTGGGTGCCGGTGAAGCGGGAGATTGACTCAACACCCAAACGGTGGCGTGTTCCAAGGCATGAACCTGCCGCAGCATTAAAAGTTCTTTTAACCCTGGAACAAACGCCAATTGCTTGAGTAAATCAGAATCTTGGGTGGGTTGAGGGACAAAATCAAAGGGAGACTGGCCCATCTGCGAAGAAGCAGAAGCGGCAGTTGTCATAGCAGCAAGCCTCCAAAACCTAATTCAGTAAAAGAAATCTCCCTCAACTTTAGCGCTGACAACTCGGAGCCGGTGCTAATTTTGAGGCGAGATTTTGTGTTTACCTGCAGTAGTGGCCAGTATCCTTATCATTGAGGTTTTTTCGGATCAACCGGCTGACCGTCGCGGAACACTCCCTGGTAGCGCTGACCGTTACTCTGTACGAATATCCCTCTTCCATGAGGTACTCCTCCTCGTAATTCTCCTTCATAACGAGACCGATTTGGGTAGCTGCAACTCCCTTTACCATCGAGCTTGTTATTGTAAAACTGTCCTTCGCAGCGGGTGCCATTTGTGCGGATGAAGACCCCTGCGCCAAAAATAGAGCCGGCGAAGAATTCTCCCTCGTAACGATCTCCATTAGCAAAGATGAACCGACCTCGACCTGCGGGTTGGCTGCTAATATTTTTGGTGTCAACTTCTTGAACAAGTTCAAACGGCCCTTCGTAGCGATCTCCATTTTTAAAGATGGATCTGCCGTTTACGATATTACCATTGCGGAACTCTCCCTCCACCCGGTCATCACTAGCGAAGATGAAGATCCCTTGACCATTGGGCCGGCCATTGCGGAACAATCCTTCATAGCGATCTCCCGCCGCGTATACATAGATCCCCCTGCCATTGGGTAAACCATTCGCGAAGCCCCCTACATAATTGTCACCATTGCTGTAATTGCATTTCACTGGGCCGGCGGCGGGGTTACCTTTGCAGGATGGCGGGTCGTACTCTTCTTGTCCTTGTGCTACAGATGGGAAGGGATGAGTGACATAACTGGTCATATCCAGGAGAAATGCCACTACTATAATCATCCCAAGTTTTTTCATTAATTTAGGCATGGGTCACGTTCTCCAATCAGTTATTAGTTGTTGTTAGGTGCGTGAGGGCGAAAACCAGCATGATTACTTCTTAAAATTTAATTTTCAATGTTTATTTTTGGCGAGCTAGTTAGGATAATTCAACATTAGGGTTCCCACACTAGAGCGCAATCTCCCACTACCCTGAACAAAGCGATTCAAAGGCCACAAATTGATCCTTACCGCTAATTACAGGATTGCCCAGCTCACCAAGCATATTATCAAGGGCGAGCTAAGATTGCCCAGTCTGTCGATAACAGGCAAATCCGTTTAGTTTGCCTCGATCCAAGGAAAAACAGAGAATGTCACGACCATCGGCACGATTATCGAGTTGGTGGACGATAGCATTCAGGCTATTGAGTATTGGAAGTGCGATGAGACACTGAGTGTAAACGTTGTAGAGAGATACCCTGATGAGCCTGCCGGCCGGAAGTAAATATCAAATAGCGACCGTCGTAAGAAAACTGAGGTTCTCGATCTCCATTGAGGCTGTTGAGAGTGGCTCTGAAACCATGAGTGGGCGAAATCTGTGAAAGCGAGTTCGCCACATCCACTCAAGATCGTTAACAGAGAGATAGCCACAACTTTCAGAGGCATCTGTAGGCAGATCCCTGGTGTTGATGACATCGGCACCAGCCTACAGATGCATGAATCGAGCAATTTAAGCAAGAGCGTACTGAGTAGCAAAGTGGAAAAATTAACAGCTATGTGCTAAGAGGTTGCTCCTGGTGCCTGTGCCGGCGCGACGGGTTTTTCCCCAATCGATTTAGCAACCTCTATGCCCTTCTCCTCTAGAATCACGATCGGCTCTGCACCTTCATTCATTTCTACCCGTTTAACCAGTACCTGGCCATTAGAAAGCCGTTGCCCAACTTTGACATATCGACTCGCGGCTTCATCGGGTGCTTTCACAATAATCTGAGTCTCTCTACCCACTTGGACGACGCCAGTGACTTCCACCGCTCTCGCGATGTCTGGTTGCGGCGGGGGTGGGGCTGCCGGCGCTGTCGGCGCTGCGGGTTCAGGGGGAGTTGGGGGAAGTTGAGGGCCAATTGCCACCGGCAACTCTGGTAGAGATGGTACTCCTCTGCTAGCTGCGGGAGGCAGTTGAGGGACTGAAGCCTCTTTAGGTTTTGGAGGGAGTTTGGGTCCAATTGCCACCGGCAACTCTGGCAGCGACGGCACTTGTTGGGTTGATGTAGAAGGCACTTTAGGAATTGAAGGCGGTTTTGGCTTGTTGGCCACTGGGCTTTGGCGACCGTTTTGCGGGGAATTCGCTGGGCTTTGGCGACCGTTTTGCGGGGAATTCGCTGGGCTTTGGCGACCGTTTTGCGGGGAATTCGCTGGGCTTTGGCGACCGTTCTGCGGAGGAAGTTGAGGGCCAATTGCCACTGGCAACTCTGGCAGCGAAGGCACTCCTCTGCCGCCACCCTGAGCAAGAGATTGAGAGCCGGGGCGGCGATTTTGCGGGGGAAGTTGAGGGCCAATTGCCACTGGCAACTCTGGCAGCGAAGGCACTCCTCTGCTTTGCGTGCTGGGAATTGGAAGGGTCGTTTTATTGTTGTTATTGTTGTTATTAACAATGGGAACTTTAGGGCCAATAGCTACCGGCAAATCTGGCAGGGCCGCGACTGATTGCGGTTCTAAAGTTGGCAGCTTGGGTAGCGCCGGCACGTTTTGCCCACCGGCTACGGCAGTTTTTGGCGGCGTCAGCGGCTGAACTGCAATACCGGCAAAGGGGTTTGTCCGCCCTGTCTGCACCTGCTTCGTCCGTTGTTCTGCGGAGGTAGACGGTGTGATGCCGGGTGGTGGGCCAACAACGGGTGATTTTTCCGCTACAGGCGGCTTGGTGGTTGCCGGTGCTTGAGCCGTGGGGGCTGGAGACTGCCCTGGAGTTGCTGCTGGGGTCGTTGCTGCTGGGGTGGCAGCCGGTGATGGCGAAGGAGTCGTGCTGCTTTGATTTTCTCCAGGTTGCCCGCACCCACTCAGCAAAAGTACAAGGATTCCTAGAGACACCCTCATTGATGGTCTACGCATAATGGCCCATCCACAAAAGCTTTAAATTTACGAGAGCTTATATAGCATAAGATGCTATCATTATAAGTTGATTTACTTCTATTGATAGAGAATTTAAAACAACGATATTGATAAATATTTTAGGATTTTTGTAAGAGTTTATTCCATAAGAGAGGTTAAGAAAGTAAAGGTCAATGATATGATGAGGTCGAAATTGCTGAACTAAACGGTGACTGATTATGGCCCAAGCACCTGTATGTCCGGTGGTGCTAGTCATTTTAGACGGTTGGGGCTACCGTGAGGAGACTGACGGTAATGCGATTGCCCTAGCCAACACACCCGTGATGGACAGCCTCTGGGCAGCCTATCCGAAAACGTTAATCCGCACTTCCGGGAAAGCCGTAGGCTTGCCAGAAGGCCAAATGGGCAATTCCGAAGTGGGTCACATGAATATTGGTGCCGGTCGGGTTGTCAAGCAAGAATTGATGCGGATTTCTGATGCGGTTGAAGATGGCTCGTTGCTGAGGAATCCAGCCCTATTAAAAGTTTGCCAAGAAGTGCGGGAATCGGGCGGCAAGCTGCATTTGGTGGGTCTTTGCTCAGAAGGAGGTGTGCACTCCCATATCTCCCATCTGTTTGGACTGTTAAAGCTAGCAAAGGCTCAGGGCATTTCAGAGGTTTGCATCCACGCGATCACAGACGGTCGGGATACTTCGCCAACAGAGGGAATGCAAGCGATCGGGCAAATTCAAGATGCGATTGAGCGTATTGGAATTGGGCAGATCGTCACCCTTAGTGGCCGGTACTACAGTATGGATCGCGACCACCGCTGGGATCGCAACAAGCGCGCCTATGATGTGATGACTCAGGATGGCCCTGGAGATGGCCGTTCAGCTTTAGAGGTCTTGCAAGCTTCTTATAACGAGGGAATCACAGACGAGTTCATTGCGCCGGTTCGCATTGCACCGGGAGCAGTGGAAGCCAAAGATGGGATGATTTTCTATAACTTCCGCCCAGACAGGTCGCGGCAGCTTACCCACGCCTTTGTCAGCGAGAATTTTAACGGGTTTGAACGCGAACTCATTCGTCCCTTGTCGTTTGTGACCTTCACTCAATACGATTCGGAACTGCCGGTGTTGGTCGCCTTCGAGCCGCAAAACCTGACTAAAATTTTGGGAGAAGTGATCGCCGAAAACGGTCTACGGCAGCTTCGCACTGCAGAAACCGAGAAGTACGCCCATGTGACGTATTTCTTTAATGGGGGTCTGGAAGAGCCGTTTGAGGGTGAGGATCGAGAGTTAGTGCAAAGTCCGATGGTGGCCACCTATGACCAAGCACCGGCAATGTCAGCGGAGGCTGTAACGGATGTGGCCAGCGCGGCCATTAAAAAAGGTATGTACTCGCTGGTGGTGATCAACTACGCTAACCCGGATATGGTGGGGCATACCGGCCAAATAGAACCCACGGTCAAAGCCCTTGAAACGGTTGACAAGTGCCTCGGTCGCTTGCTGAGCAGTATCATTGGTGCCGGCGGCACTGCCATCATCATTGCTGATCACGGCAACGCTGAATGTATGCGAGATGAAGCAGGAAACCCCTGGACAGCTCACACCACGAATCCGGTGCCCTTTATCTTAGTAGAAGGGGAGGGGTTGAAAATTCCAGGGCATGGAACCGAAGTTTCTCTGCGAAGCGATGGCTGCTTAGCGGATATTGCCCCCACGATTTTAGAAATTTTGAAACTGCCTCAACCCTCGGAAATGACTGGCCGATCTATGATAGAGCCAGTAGAATTTGAATCCCGCGCAAATCGCACGCCGGTGCGGATTCGTCTATAAGATGGAAATCGGTAAATGAGTCATAAGTCATTCATCCTGAGTTGCTCATGACTCATTACCGATGAGCCATTACTGATTAATAACTGACAACACCATGACCATTGTTAGCTTTTTGCAGATTATCTGGGCCTTGTCCGCACTTGGCTTGATTGTATTTGTGTTGCTGCACAGCCCCAAAGGTGATGGCATCGGGGGCATTGGCGGACAAGCCCAACTTTTCACAAGCGCCAAGAGTGCCGAAACCTCACTAAATCGCATTACTTGGGGTCTCAGTATCATTTTTATGGGCTTAACGGTGATTTTGAGCGCCGGGTGGCTGGGCAAATAAGTCAGCTGAAAGACATTTTTTTGTCCCTTGTCTCCCGTAACAGGCAAAGGACAAGACTGGTATTTCTGGCCACCAGCACAGTTTGGCTCGTTATCTTGATTAATATCACTCTCTCAGCTGCCGCCCCCACCGGCAGCTGTTATGGTGTTTTAGCACAAGAAACAGCGATCGGGGCGCAGCAATGGCACCCACAGGCCGGCCATACAAATCGGATTTTGAGCTTAGAAGAGACAACATCCCCACCGACAGCCTTACCGCCCCTACAGGCGCACCCCCTGCCCCCCTCGCTTGCCCAGTGGCAAGATCCGACTGGCAGCGGCGATTATTTCTCCGAGGTGAAATCGCTGCCAGTTGGCTATCTCATCTGGTCCCTATTTCCAGTTAAAGTTTTTATCGAGGCAGCCGGTTCTCCCTCATCCCAGCAATGGGCCAGCGTTGTCTTGCAAGCGGTGCGGGAATGGAGCTTATATTTACCCTTAGACATCGTCAAAGACTCAGAAACGGCAGATATTGCGATTTGGCACCGGCGTCCACCCTTGCGAATGTCTCCTGATGGCAACCTAACTCGCGCTCGTTCGGCTGAAACCCGCTATGAGTTTTACATCAGCCAGGAAGCCGACTCACCGGCAATGCTGTCCCACCGCTTCACAATCTTATTAAGTCCTAACCAGGCCGGCCCTTACATCCAAGCAGCCGCCCGTCACGAACTTGGCCATGCTTTGGGAATCTGGGGCCACAGCCCTCTGGAAACCGACACGCTCTATTTTTCTCAAGTTCGCAACCCACCCCCCATTTCCGCTAGAGACATCAACACGCTTAAGCGGATTTATGAGCAACCCACTCGCTTGGGATGGCCAGTGAATTAATATTTCTCTTGATTTGAAGGGATATATACTCCTAGCAAAACAAAAAGTGAAAAAAAGTCAGCAAGAAAAAAGCGCACTCTGTAACTAATTAACGTGTGATTAGCATAAAAAGTCGCAAGGAAAAAACAAGACTCATTTGCTTTTTTTAAAATTTCTGTGTAGATTTGGAAGCCAATTAAGTATTTACCGATCTTCGCGCTACAATATCTTTCTTATATCCCGATTAGTACAGCACCGGCAGGCTGCTTACAGTCTCAGTTCTTAAAGTTCGCTTAGCGTTTTTGTTACCTTGGTAAGATATCTGAGGCGTCTCAGCAGTCGGGGGCAGTTTATTTTAGAAAGAATGGGTAATATAAGTAATAGCGCAGAGGCGACGTTCTTCTCTTAGCCTGTAAGGGGCTGTTTGCCCTACCTAATTAGCAATAGAAGTGTGCTGCCGGTCAGAAAAACCTGATAACCCCCGATTTGTGCTGGGAGTGACACCTGATAAGACTCTTTTATTTTTCGCCGGTTACAGATTTCCCCCAAGCTTGTTTTGAAGGGGGTGTTCAACCTTCCTTTCCAAAGCCGGCACAGCGATTCAAGTCACCAAAGGTGCTGGATTCTCAGACAACCGGGTGCGGGAGAAGCACGCTCAACCGACTCTTTTTCAGGCAAAAACTCCGCGATTGGGATGAGAAATGTTAATTTCTGAAAGTTACCCACTGTCAACTCTCAAAAGGATTCATTAGAATAGCGGAAAGTAGTTGGCTTAAGTGTCCGGTTCAGTGAAACCGTCTCAATTAAAAATAGGGATGAGGATTTTAACGAACCAGAGCAAAAGACGCAAGGATTAAATAGGCGTCGGGGAATTGACCCCAAAAAGCCCTGTCTAGTGGGTACTTCAGAGACTTCCCCAGTTAAGGCTGCTAACAAGCGGTTGGGGTCGGACGCTTGAAAAGGAGACACCTTCACAGGGATGGATACAGTAAGTTAGCGGACATTGTGCCAGTTTCTCGCCTTCTCGGCTCCCAACAAACTGGCATCTTACCCACCCAAGCAAGATTGGATGAGGTATTTACGGGAAAGCACGATGAATTTTGTCAAAAATTTAAGTAGTATTTAACAGAATGCAAGACACGGCCTAAATGAGTTAAAAAGGGGTAGTGCCGGTGGGCAGTATGCTTCAAAACAGAAGTTGGCGAATTGAGACATCAACTGCGCTCTTGTGGCTAACACGCTGCCGGCACCAACGCTCCAACTCTCCCACACCAGAGTTTGGGTTGAGTTAATTTACTGAATGCTGTGACTGCGATGCTGCGCTTGTGGAGCGCATGAAGAGGCAATTGCAGAAAGCAGTTTGAAATTATCTACTGTAGATCCCAGCAAATCGGCTTGATTAAAGCGCAAAGTGCGTATGAAGTTCAAGGATACAGGGTAAATATGGGTGCATTAATGATTATCGGTTTCCTGATCAACTCAGATGGCAAAACCGAATTGCTTTTTTACCACTGACTTGCTAGTGGAATTAGAGCACAACGGTTGAGTGAGATTCTCATTTCAGAATCGCGCTTATCCAAATACCAAGCATCTTGCAGGCTTTTCAAGTGTTCATCTAAGATGACATGGTTGATGTAAACCAAGCTAGCTTGGCAGGACTCTTGGAAACTACAATTAAGCCAACAAAGTAGCGTGCTATTTTTGTGAAAAAGGCTACAATCGGAGAGGTCTGAGCAAGATCCAACCTTTACTTATCCCACACTCGCTATATGCCGACATATATGGTGGCGACGAAGGGGTTTATCTTCCAGTTAACTAGCCCGCAGTTGTTCAAGCCATTGAGCGCTTGTAAAAAGCTGTAACCGGCTATTTTGTATAGAGCTCTATCGAGCAAGCTATCCAGTTATTGATTGTTTCATGAAGGAGCATGAGGAACGCAGCATGACCCAGGCTAACAACGTACTTGCAACCCTTGATCAGCCTGAGCTGGAAAATTTTACCCAGCCTGAGATCGAGTTAGAAGATCTTTTAATTGAAGAAGCAGAAGATGACTTGCTTGGTGCCGACTCCGGCGACCAAGAAGCCTTTTTAGATGCTCAGTCTGATGATGAGGACGCGAAGTCTGGGAAGGCTCGCTCTGGCCGGCGGAAAGCCCAGGCTAAGAAAAAGCATTATACAGAAGACTCAATTCGCCTCTACCTGCAAGAAATCGGCAGAATTCGGCTGTTACGTGCTGACGAAGAAATTGAGCTAGCGCGTAAGATTGCCGATCTGCTTGAATTAGAGCGTGTACGCGAGAAACTCTACGATGATCTGGCTCGGATTCCCCATGATGCGGAATGGGCTGAAGCGGTGAAGATGCCATTGCAAGAGTTTCGTCGTCGCCTGCATTTAGGCCGGCGCGCGAAAGAGAAAATGGTGCAGTCTAACCTCCGGTTGGTGGTTTCGATTGCGAAAAAGTATATGAATCGAGGTCTGTCATTCCAAGACTTGATTCAAGAAGGCAGTCTGGGTTTGATCCGGGCGGCTGAGAAGTTTGACCATGAAAAAGGTTATAAATTCTCAACCTATGCGACTTGGTGGATTCGTCAGGCAATTACCCGTGCGATCGCTGATCAGTCGCGCACCATTCGTCTTCCTGTTCATCTTTACGAAACAATTTCTCGAATTAAGAAAACTACCAAATTACTTTCCCAAGAAATGGGCCGCAAGCCCACTGAAGAGGAAATCGCCACTCGCATGGAGATGACCATTGAGAAATTGCGGTTTATTGCCAAGTCCGCGCAGTTGCCGATTTCTCTAGAAACCCCTATCGGGAAAGAAGAAGACTCTCGCTTGGGAGATTTTATTGAATCTGACGGAGAAACCCCGGAAGATCAAGTTGCTAAAAATCTACTCCGGGAAGACCTTGAAAGTGTCCTCGACACCCTCAGCCCCCGTGAACGTGATGTTTTGCGTTTGCGCTATGGCTTGGATGATGGGCGCATGAAGACGTTGGAAGAAATCGGTCAAATATTCAACGTCACACGC
Organism: Microcoleus sp. FACHB-68; assembly: GCF_014695715.1. Taxonomy (NCBI): domain Bacteria; kingdom Bacillati; phylum Cyanobacteriota; class Cyanophyceae; order Oscillatoriales; family Microcoleaceae; genus Microcoleus; species Microcoleus sp. FACHB-68. Next base: position 701,887 of record NZ_JACJOT010000006.1, on the reverse strand, counting down.
GAACGGATTCGGCAAATCGAGGCCAAAGCATTGCGGAAGTTGCGCCATCCCAATCGCAATAGCATTCTCAAAGAATATATTCGCTAGTATCGCTAATGGCTAATCGCTGAATAATTAGCGATTAGCTATTAGTAAATTTTAAAAAAAACTGGGCGTTCCCTTTGGAATTCCCAGTTACTTTTTTTTGGAGATTGTAGAGGTTGAAAAACTGAGTGTTGGCTATACCGGCATTCTTAGTACCTACGATTTTTTCTCTTTACAAGAGATGAATCCAATTTGATATTAGAAGCTTTTGAAGAATTAGATTAAGCCCCAGAAGTGAAGCAAACCTTTTCCAGTCACTAATTCCAGAATCATTGCGCCGGCAAAGCCAATCATTGCCAGACGACCGTTCCAGTTCTCGGCACCGGGGGTGAAGCCAAAGCGCCAAGCGTTGCGATTTTCTTTTTGCATAAAGATGAATGACCTTTAGCTACATTTTTTTAAGTTGTGTAAATAAATGTAACAAAGAATCCCAGGCGGTGCAACAAGCAGCCGATTCTAATAACTCTGACAAGATTTCACCGCCACACAAGAAAAAGAGATTGTAAGCCGCTAAGGCAAAATCGCGATGCCTGTTTCCGGGTCGAATAAATGAATTTTGTCCGGTGCGATCGCTAGCCAAAGTTGCTCACCGGCACTTACAAGACGATCTGGCTCAATTCGCACCTGTAGCATTGAGGGATTGCCGGCATTCTCGACGGGACTGACATGAAGTTGCGTTTCCGCGCCGAGGGATTCCACCAGATCAACTTGAACTTGGATATTTTTCAGCGCCGGCAGACTAATGTTTAAGTGTTCTGGACGGATGCCTAAAATCAGTGATTGGCCACTGTACTTTTCCAGCGCCGGTGCCCAAGTGTCTGGGAGCGTGAGGCGGAACTGGTTTTGGTAGAGCAACAAGGGTGCTTGAAACTGCACCGGCAGAAAGTTCATCGGAGGTGAGCCAATGAAGCCGGCAACGAAGCGATTTACAGGCCGGTTGTAGAGTTCCAGAGGCTTTGCCACTTGCTGAATTTGGCCGGCATACATAACCGCAATGCGATCACCCATTGTCATCGCTTCAGTTTGATCGTGGGTGACATAAATCGTTGTTGTTCCGAGCTGGCGTTGTAGTTTGACGATTTGAGCGCGGGTTTCAGCGCGGAGTTTAGCGTCTAGGTTCGATAGGGGTTCATCCATCAAAAAGACTTGGGGGTTGCGGGCGATCGCTCGTCCAAGAGCAACTCGCTGCTTTTGCCCCCCAGATAGCTGTTTCGGCAGCCGGTCGAGGAGTGATTCAATTTGCAATAGCTGGGCAACCCTTGCCACCTGCGTGTCAACTGCTTTCTCTTGCGGTGACAGGTAACGCAGATTTTTTGGCAGTGATCGCGTCATGCCGGCGAACAATTTTTCAAATGAGTCATTTTCCCCATTGCCCAATTTTGTGCGCCGCAGCCCAAAGGCAATATTGTCATAAACTGTCATGTGGGGATAAAGGGCGTAGTTCTGAAACACCATCGCAATATCGCGTTCCTTGGGAGGCAATTCATTGACGAGGCGATCGCCGATTTGAATCTCGCCGCCGGTGATTTCTTCTAAACCCGCAATTAAGCGCAGCAGGGTACTTTTCCCGCAACCAGACGGCCCGACCAGCACCATAAATTGGCCATCTGGCACTTCTAAATTGATGTCCCGCAAGATGGACTTGTTTTCACCTTTGCGACCGGGAAAACTTTTGTAAATACTTTTGATAACAACTTTTGCCACGGCGGTCAATATCTACTACATCTGGAAAGTTGAGGGAGATCGGATCTGTTCACCCGATATTTCTAAAATATATGAGAAGTCACAAAATTAGGAAATTTAATAATGAGGGCAAGAAGGTTAGCCGATTTTGCGATCTCGATACTTGCGTTTATAACTTTAGCAGGCTGTAGGACGAAAGAGACAATCCCTGCTCAACAAGTTGTTACACTTGCCGGTTGGCAAAGCAATCTCAGCGAACAGCGGCTTCTCAAAAAGCTCATTCAGAAATTTGAATAAAAGCACCCCAATATCAAAGTTAAATATGAAGTTATTAACAGTGAGTATATGTCTGTCATTTACACCCGCTTAGCCGGAGGAACTGCACCGGATGTATTTTATTTAGAGGCATTTGAAGCCCCAAGATTAATGAAGGAGGGGGCGGGAGAATCTCTGAACGCTTATATAACAGCAGATTTTAATATTGCTGGTTTTGAGAAACGGTTACTCAGTGCTTTTAAACATGAGGGTAAAATTTTTGTGAATCACAAACATTTTTCTACTTTATATCTTTTCTATAATAAACAAGCTTTTAAAGAAACCGATATTTCCCAATTTCTTAAAATTTTAAATAACTTGATGAGATATTTCCAAAGATTGAAGGTTTATCAGAATAAATATGGCAAATTCTATCAGTATGGTTGTCAGCAAATGTATCTTCAGATATAAACTTTTATATCAAAGCTCAAAATCTATGTAATAAATCATAGTCGTAGTGTTGAAGGTATTGAATCTTGGCATAAAAAATGAATGAATGTTTTGAATAAATTACTCCTTTAAGTTTAGCTAAACTTGAGTAATTAAGGCAAATAATTAAAGAGATTTAGGATGAAGCGTTATATTTTCATTTACTTCTGAATTTATCTCGTCAGGAATTGTTAGAACGCTTTGAAAGGCAGTCTGGCTAAAAATATTTAAGATAAATTGAGCCAAAGTTCGAGAACCGTGCCAAGGCAGCTACCAAAATCTACAAAGCCCTAGAACGGCTGCAATTGCTTTGTCGTGTAGATTTCTCCTTCTGCTGGGCAGCATTCACCTACACCGGCTTCCCCTGATCACCAACAAAAAACCCGCTGGTGCGGGCTTTGTTCGTAATAACTTTAAATGTTAACCGGCAGCAAAATCATCTCTACCCCAACTCCTGGGAACACAGTGTCAGGGAAATTACCTTCTCCCCAGGATTGAGCAACGGCACCCGATCTCCGATACCATCTTTACCCCAGATCGCCACCTCAGCAATCGGCAACTTCACCAACCGATCCGCAGAAGTGTGTAACATCACAGAAGCATCCTTAGGTGCCGGCACGATTCCCGCCAAGGAATCACTCTTGGTGGTAAACTGCAACGCCTGAGTCCCAATTTCTCCCCGATTTGCCGGTCTCAATAAGTGTATCGGCAACCGCTTCGCAAACCCTAACTCAGTCACCAGCAACAAATCTTTATTCGTCCCCATTGTCGCACAACCAACCAACTGCTCCTGCTTCCGCAAGCGCAATGCCTGATAACCCTGCGCCGTGCGCCCCATCACCGGCAACTGCTCCTCATTCACCGCAAAGCGCAATAGCCGGCCTCCAGAAGTAGCCAAAACCACCTCCTCGTCGGCACCCGCCAGATCTGCGTACATGAGCAAATCGTCATCCTTCAACTTCATCACCGTCAGACCTCGACCTGTCATATTGGCCAACTCTAATAAGGGAATCCGCTTAATGCGGCCCTGCTGCGTTAGCATAATCAGCGTCATACTGTCAAGATAATCTGAGATAATAAATTGCGCCGCAATCGCTTCAGGATCGTTGTGGACAGACTGAGGCAGCAAAGTCACAAACGGCTTGCCCTTCGCGTCCCGACCCGTTGCCGGTGGAATGTCCCCAACCTTAATTGCAAAAGCCTTGCCGGTGCGAGTCAAGGCTAAAACATCCTGCCCTGTCTTAGCCAACTCAGTCTGAACCGAAAAGTCCTGATTACTCGGCACAGACTCCGCGCCCTTGCTCTTTTTACGACCGCGAGTAGGCTGCTGCAACGCCGCCACCGGCAGCCGGCGCACATATCCCCGGTGCGTGAATTCCAGAACCGTTTCTTCATCTGGGAAAGGAAGAGAGGGAACGGGGGACACAGGCAACGGCGGTGAGTCTGACTTATTTCTGCCTTTCTCTTTCGTTCCCGTGCCGGCTTTCTCCTCTGATGCTTTACCCTTCTGCCGCTGTGCCGGCTTATTTCCGTAAATCCGGGTGCGGCGCGGATCGCCATACTTCTTTTTCTGGGATCTCAAGTCTCTTTTCAGGGCTTTGAGCAGTTCCTGACGATCACCCAGCAACAGTTGCAACTCCTGCCGGCGCTGCGTGAGTTCCGCAAACTCTGTCTGCAAATTCTGCCGTTCCAAACCCGTCAGCCGGCGCAAAGGCATCGCCAAAATCGCATCTGCCTGCCGATCACTCAAATTCAGCTGATTCTGAAAAGCGATCTTGGCAGTCGTGCCATCTGGCGCATTTCTGAGAATGTCAATCACCGCATCGAGATTTCCCAACGCATTGAGCAAACCCTCAACAATGTGCAGCCGTTCCTCAGTCTTATTCAGTTCGTGACTATACCGGCGCGTCAGCGTCTGCTCTCGGAAATTCAAAAACTGCAGCAACAACTCCCGCAGCGTCAGCTGGCGGGGCTGACCCTCCACAATCGCTAGCAAAATCGCCCCAAAGGTAGACTGAAGCGCCGTTTGGTGGTACAGGTGATGCAGGATGTTTTGAGGCTCTACCTCTCGTTTGAGTTCAACGACTACACGCATCCCCTCACGATCGCTCTCATCGCGGATATCAGAAATGCCCTCAATTCGCCCCTGATTGACTAACTCTGCCATCTTTTCAATCCAAGCCGCTTTATTAACTTGGAATGGCAGTTCAGTCACCACAATTGCCATGCGCTTGTGCCGGCCTCGTCCTCCTTGAACCTCTTCAATTTGAGCAATGCCCCGGACAGAGATGCTGCCCTTGCCGGTGGTGTAAGCGGCTCGAATTCCCTCTGTCTCGACGATTTCGCCGCCGGTGGGGAAATCTGGCCCCGGAATCAGCTCAAACAGCTTCTCATCGGGCAAATCGGGCCGGTCAATTAAAGCAATTAAACCATCAACAATCTCTCCCAAGTTGTGGGGAGGAATATTGGTAGCCATCCCCACCGCAATCCCAGAGCAACCGTTGAGCAATAAGATCGGCAGTTGCGCCGGCAACACCACCGGCTCTTGCTGCGAGTTATCGAAGTTGCCAATGAAGTCAACCGTCGCCGCGTCAATTTCAGCCAGCATCGCCTCGTGGCTTACCGGCGCTAAGCGAGTTTCGGTGTATCGCATGGCTGCCGGTGGGTCATTGTCCACCGAACCAAAGTTGCCATGACCGGCTAGCAGCGGATAGCGCGTCGAAAACTCCTGCACCATCCGCACCAAGGCGTCGTAAACCGCCTGATCTCCGTGGGGATGATATTTCCCCAGCACATCCCCGACCACACGGGCGCACTTGCGGTAGGGCCGGTCTGGTGTCAGCCCCAACTCGTGCATAGCGTACAAAATTCGCCGGTGGACGGGTTTTAAGCCATCGCGAACGTCCGGCAGTGCCCGCCCGACGATCACACTCATGGCATATTCAAGATAGGACTGTTGCATCTCCGTGTGCAGGGCAGTGGAGATCACCTGTCCTGTCGAGAGCAAGTTCAACTGTTTGGCCATGAGTTCAGTTCCTTAATTCCCAACTTTTAACAGTGTCGTGCAATTTTAGCCATGTCATCTAGCGTAACGGAAGACTTGGTCTCGATCAGACTTCTGTGCCGGTGCTTGATGGTTTGTTATAGATTCTCTGGTGGGGGCGAAGGCACCGGCTGAGGTCGCTTTGAACATAGAAAATCACTGATCTCTCAAACGAAAGCACCTTCAACCACTTTATTCACGCCGGCTGACGGTAGCATCGCATCGCACCCCAGTCTTCACAAAAATTGTTTCTGTGGGAATTTAATCAATTAATGCCGGTTTGGGAAAATAGCTTGAGAAATACTTTTTTGATCGACTAACTTTCGATGGGTCTTTAAACCTAGACTATAAGAGTAGCTTGCCAAAATTTCTACCTGTGAAACACTTCTGGTGATTTTACGGGCCGGCTCTGCCTTCAGCCTTCTGGCTAGGTAGCACACAGACAAGACATACTGGTAGGGATAGGCGAGGAGGTACGGATGTCCTTTATTGTGTGCCCCTTAGCGCATGGCATTCAAACTCATAACTTTGTGGCTCAACCCCAAGTTTTTCGGACGAATGCTGTGCCCTGCGACCACGTTATGCTAACGGTGTCGGTCGCTTATAAACGGGGACATGACTGTTCTGTAGCTGGCGGCAACGCCCAGCTTTTCTCCAGTCCTAAACAAGTTTAGATGGGTATCCAGTGGGAAGTTCAAAATGAAAACCGTTTTGATTGTGGAGGACGATCAGGTCAATGCACGAGTATTTTCTAAGATCCTGACCAAACGGGGCGGCTTAGCCGTAAAGCATACCGAAAATGTGGAAGAGGTGATGCAAATTGCCCAAGCTGGGGAAGCGGACATTATTTTGATGGATGTCTCCCTCGCTCGCAGTGTTTATAAGGGCAGAGCGGTTGATGGCATCAAAATCACTCAAATGTTAAAGTCAGACCCACAAACGGCTAGTCTGCCCATTATCCTGGTGACGGCTCATGCGATGGCCGGTGATCGCGAACAATTTCTAGAGCAGAGTGGAGCAGATGGGTATATCTCCAAACCTGTTGTCGATCACCAAGAGTTTGTTGATCGAATTATGGCTCTGCTGCCCAAGGATTAAAGTGGGTTTTAGATTTTAGATTTTAGATTCTTACCTAATCCAAAATCTAAAATCTAAATGCTTTAGGGCGACATGACAGGAGGCGTAGGAGCGTCTTGATTTTGAGCTAGGGAGGCTTGGATACGAGGCGTTTCTAAGAATTTTTGGGTGTCTTGGAGCAAGCGCTCTCCCCAAAGATTTTCTTTGAGAAACTCTATATCTGCATACCGGCTGTCTAATTTTAGCGCCGCTTCTCCCATCGCTAAGCCCTGTTCTCGGTCGCCTTTTGTGTAAAGGGCGACAGCTAGGGCTAGCATTGGTTCGGCTGCTTTGTCGTCAATGGACACGGCGGTTTTCCACCGCTGAATCGCTCCTTCAGTATCGCCTTTTTCGTAGTTGACTAATCCAATGTTGTTAATCGCCGGCCAAAAGTTTTTCTCTTGGGCGTAGGCTTTTTCATACTCTGCGATAGCTTGGGGAAATTGATTGAGCTTGTAGTAAGCATTTCCCAAATCAAATAAAGCACCCGGAACATTGGGTTTTAATTTCAAGCCGGCTTGTAACTCTTGAATGGCTGCGGCGTAGTTTTCCTGCTGAAATCGCGCCGATCCTAAAGCAAACAAAATTGAAGCATTCTCAGGATCTAGGTTTTGAGCTTGTTGCAAGGCTGCAACGCCTTTTTCTAGTTCCTCGGTTTGGATATATAAACTACCCAGCAGCGCCCAAGTTTGAAAACTTTTCGGTGCCAGCTGAGTGGCTAGCTCAGCTCTGGGCAAAGCCAATTCATATTGCCTGAATCGCGCTAGCTGCGCGGCTTCCTCTGCGATGCTCAAGCCCGTTTTCTCCATTTGGGTTGAGTCAAGTTGCAGGGGATGGGGCAATAATGCCTGTCCAAAAGCAGGCACAGCAGCACTCCCGACAGCAAGAGTGATTAAGAAACAGATGAAAGGAATACGCTTTGGCACAGTACAGCTTTGAAAAAATGCTAAGGGTTCTCGGCTAGCTTAGATCATCTCATTTCAATCGTGACAAAAATCCGCTCGAAAAACTAGCCCTGTCCATTTCTTCCATCTCTTTTCGGGCTAATCTGTATAAATTACATCGCTTGCCACTCATCTGCCGGCAGCCGTGTAGGGGGTTTTCTCCATCAAGTCTTACCGCGTTATAAGCACAAGTGCTTCCAGAATTCATAAAAATTATACTTTTAAATGCATTAACTGTGAATTAATAACTATTTATTCTCTAGGACTTCCAACATTTCTTGTTTTGCAACCATTACACAAAATTAGTAACTAGCAGGGAATTGAAGTTCCGCTCAAATGGCTAAACTCGGCTGGAACTAGGAACCTTTCAAAGCCAAAGCAGGGGTTTTGTACCGGCAGCGTGGTATTGGGCAACAATTAAGGTCAGATGGCAACTTGAGCGCGTTTGCACCCAGCCGATTGCTTCAGCCGGCTCACTCAAAATTTCAGCGGGATGGATCTACCCCAAGAGGGACAAATGAACGGGGATCACTCTGTTAGTATCTATATTAAAGATTAGTACAGTTTGAATAGGATATTTTATGCCAGAAAATCAATCTGAAAACTTCGATGTTCAGTTGCAAAATGAGAGCATCCAAGCCGGCGAACAAAAATTACCAGAAGTCAATGTAGAGGACGACTACGAAGCTTCAAAACAATTTAGTGGGGGCGTCAGTGCCGAGGCGGCTGAAGCTGCGACTGCTCCTAAATTTAGGGTTTCCCAACCTCAAGAAACCACACAAACTACTCAGGAAACTGGCGATCCTGGAGATTTCCGGGCGATGGCTAAAGATATTAACCCTTCATCAGAAGCTAGCAGTACCGTCAGTGATGAACTTGTAGAAAAAGCTTTGGAAAAGGGTCAGTCGGCTCAGTAAGCTTTCCGAATTTTTCACCCATAGATACTGCCCTCGCTCAACCGATTCATGGTTGGGCTTTAATTGTTTTATAGACCAAGATTTTATTTAGAATTAGGCCGATATCTAAAAGCTATGTTTCTGGGAAAATTCAAGCTTTGGGTGGGTATAAATCTCGCTGCTGTAACCTTTCTATCACCTCAATCAGTTCTTCGGGTCGATCAATTAAAAAATCTGGATTTTGCGCGGCTAACACTTGTTTGGAATTAAACCCCCAAGTCACGGCAATTACTTTTATTTGACTTTTTTTAGCCGCTTCTATATCGCGGGTTTCATCGCCAACATAAACAACTTCTTCTGGGGTGAGACTCTCTTTTCTCAAAAATTTGTTAATGACTCTATGTTTGCCAAATAGGGTAGTTTCTGCATAAACAAACTCAAATAAATCTTGGGCATCATTTTTTTGAAGAATAGTCATAACATTTGGCTTAGAGTTAGAAGTAATAATTCCTAGTTTATTGCCTTGACTTCTTAGCTGCGTCAGAACTTCCTTCATGCCTAGAAATGGATGGATTCGAGGAACCTCATGAGCTAATTCTATCTTCACTTTTCTTAGTAAGAAAGGAATTTTCAAAAGTGAAACTCCGGAATCTTTAATAATTTCTCTAGAACTTAAGTTTTTGAGCTGTTCAATATCCGCACGACTCGCTTGTTTATATTTAAATTCTGCGGCTAAACGATTAATAACAGCAATGAGTGCATCAAGGGTATCAGCAATTGTGCCATCAAAATCAAAAACAATTACTTTTACTGTCATAATTTAGCTGAACTTAAGGACCACAAAATCCTGGCTAGATTTGAAAATAAAGAGTCAGCGCCTAAAATTTATAACTTAGAATTCAAAAGTAATTTTAGCGCTTGAGATGTAAGCCTTTTATCCGTTTATTTTCACGTTTCACCTTTCACTTCAATCGTTCGTGAACCGGCTTCCAGATTAACCCTAGCATTGCGCCGCAGCATCTCTGGTTTAATCCGCCGCAGCGCCGATGCACGAAAGCGCTGATCCCACTGTTCATCAGATATCTCGGCTAATTCCGCAAGAGTGGGAGCAACATTCTCAGGATAAGGCTGAAACTCTGCGATATCGGTTTCTTTAGCAAATCGTTGGTTCCAGGGACACACGTCCTGGCAAATATCGCAGCCGGCAACCCAACCGTGCATCTGGGAGGTGATGGCATCTGGCAGTTGTTCCCTGCGATTCTCTATCGTGTGATAGGCAATGCACCGATTAGCATCGACCACAAATGGCTGGATGATCGCGCCGGTGGGACAGGCATCTAGACAGCGAGTGCAAGTGCCGCAGTGTTCGGTATGCGGTTGATCCGGCATTAGAACCAGATCAGTCAAGACTTCTCCTAAAAACACCCAAGAACCGTATTCTCGCGTGATCACATTACTGTTCTTCGCAACCCAACCAATGCCGGCTTGCTGCGCCCACATTTTATCCTGAATCGGGCCGGTGTCCGCATAGTAACGCGCTTGGATGTCGTCGCCTTGTGCTTGCAGCCAGTTTGCCAGCGCCTTCAGTTTTTTATGCAGTACCTTGTGATAATCCCGTCCCCATCCATAACGGGAGATTTTGGCATATTCTTGTCCTTCAGGACGCTGGTGAGGGGTGTAGTAGTTGAGCGCTACGCAAATGACAGACTGCACTTCTGGCATTAACCGGCGAATCTCTTGGCGGTTGGGGTTGGCCATCCAATCCATATCAGCGTGGTAGCCTTTTGCAAACCACGCCTGCAGGTGCGCCGCCTCTGAAGTGCCGGCAGCCGAGTCTGCTGCAGCGATTCCAACCTTGTGGAATCCCAACTCTGTGGCTTTCTGTTTAACCTGGGTGCTACTGACGGGTGAGTTCACAGGCTTAAAAATTAGGGCAGGGGCAAGTTTATGCTTCTTTCTCACCAGCCGAATAGCGCATTTACCTTGCCAAGACAAATCGATCTAGCGATCAGGAGCGCAAACGATCAAAGTATTATAATTTTTCTCTGACCTATTTGTAAATTTTATAGACAAATTGTTGAAAAGCGTTACATAATTGCCATTGATCTGCGAGTTTGGCTCTTAACCCAGTTAATAAAGATACGAATAATTACGTCCCGATATTCGTTTAAAATCGATTTGCCGCCTATGCTTTCTCCAGGGTAAATCTGATGGAAACTGAAGACGCTATCAACTCAAACACTGAACCGGCATCTGGAACTGATGTCACAATAGAAGGCATTACAGAGCCGGTGGTGCAGCGCTATTTTGAAACGTTTAATGCCGGCGATTTTGAGGCCACAGCGGCGTTGTTTGCCGCAGATGGACAGATGAACCCGCCCTTTGAGGAGCCGATGGTTGGCCCTGAAGCAATTGCCGCTTACCTGGAAGCACACGCGAAAGGGATGCAGCTCAACCCGCGCCAAGGCATCGCCGAACCCTTAGAAAATAACCAAACTCAGATTCAAGTCAGCGGTAAGGTACAGACTCCGTGGTTTGGTGTGAATGTTAGTTGGATATTTATACTCAATCAAGAGCAGGAAATGATTTCTGCCACGATTAAACTGCTGGCGTCTCCCCAGGAATTGCTAGATATGCGCCAATCTCAGTCTTGATGGCTGAACCCTCACTTGGCGTTTGGGAATGAAGGATAACGGCTGCTCGTCTTAAGGGTTTGCCGGCTTTAGATTAGCAAAAATTATTAGAATTTCTAATTTTATTTCACATCAATTTAGTTTATCTGACACTCCCATAAATTTCTGTGTGCCGGCACATCTGCTCTTAACCTAAGCAGAAGATTAATATGATTTCTCAATGGTTTAGGAAATGGTAAAACCGGCTCAAAGCTTATGCCCAGATAGATAGCGCCGGTGGAGTTTCTATTCTCCGCTTGAGCGCTATCGTGAAAAACATTTCACTCATCGAGGTTCCTGAAGCCTGATTCAGACTCGTAGATGACTAAGCTTTTTTCACTTCTGGCAAACTGGCTTCCAATTTGAGACAGTTACGACCGTCTATTTGCAAGCAATATTCAACCCTATCCATCAGACGATTCATAATCAGCCAGCCATAGCCGCCATCAGACATCGCTTCCGGTGATGGAGCCATATAGGTAGACAGATCGTATCCTCTACCGTGATCCCAAACTTCCAGCGCAATGTCACGATCCTTAAGTTCTAAGCGAATTAGCACCGGCAGGTTAGGCTGATCTCTATGGGCGTGCCGAACTACGTTGGAATAAGCTTCCGCTAGAACCAGGCGCAACCGATTGGACTGACGCGGCCAATCTACATATTCGCCGACTTCAACCTCTAAAGAACCCAGCAGCCAGTTTTCAACGATTGTCAAAAACCTCAAATCACTTGGCACATGAAGCTCAGTTCTCATAGCTCACAGAACCTCCAGAGAAAGAATAGTTTGGTCATCTTCTTGCTCCACCGCTTGATCGCGGATGCGAGCTAATAAATTATTCAGGTCTAAAGGAGCCGGCTCAGCCAGTAGAAGCTCCCAAAGACCCGACTGTTGGAGCATTGACCCTGCATTTGACCCGGTGCCGGCGGAGCCTTCTTCAGAGATAGTGGCTTCTGTAATGCCATCGCTCGTTAGTAGAAAGATATCCCCTGGATTTAACGTTAAGGTGCCCGCTTTGGCTTTCCACACCGGCAAGATCCCCAAAGGAACGCCTCGAACTTTTAAGAAATTTGGCTCGATTTCTGCTTTGTCAGCCACCGCTTGTTTAGACCAAACGAGGGGATAAATGTGTCCCGCATTTGCATAAACCAGTTGCTTGGTTGCCGGTGTGTAACGAGCCAGAACCATTGTAATAAAGCAGTTATTACTCACCAGATCCTCGGAAAGGATGCTGTTGAGGTTTTGCATCACCTGTTCGGGTTCGGGCGTATTTTCTTGAGACAGTTCGCGTCGCATGACTGAAATGGCACTTGCCATAAACAGTGCGGCTGGAACGCCTTTACCCGAAACATCCCCCACCGCTACCCAAATATCTCCTTGAGCGTGAATATAAACTTCAAAGAAATCGCCTCCCACTTCTCGCGCTGGATAGCAGCAAGCTTGTACCTTCGCACTCTCCATCTCTGGCCAACTTTGGCGCAGCAGGTTCGTTTGAATTTGGCGGGCGACCTCTAGCTCAGCTCGCATTTGCTGGGCTTGCTCTTGGCTGCGCTGGTAAAGCTTGGCTTGCGAAAGCGCGAGGGCAGCTTGTTCTGCCATCCCTTCAATCAGCTGGATATCTTCAGATGACCAAGCCGCAGCATGATTTTCTTGGTAAAGCGATAAAACCGCCAGAAAATCCTTTTGGTATAGCAGTGGCAACACCAGCCGATTTGTACTGTTGCTGTCTTCTTCACCCAGGCTAACTTGGCGCTGCCGGCTTTCAAGGACGGTGTGAATTAGGGGATCTTCGTGATATAGCGGTGTTTCCGAGTTGAGCGCTTGATAAGAAAAAGTTTCTGGCATCAAGCGATCGCTTTCTACCGGACGTAGTATGCCGGCGCAAGCGTCAAAAGTCCGGCCCATCGTCTCCACAATCGTTTGGAGCATACTGCGATAGTCCAGTGACTCGCGGATCGCACTCATCACGTCGTTAAAGAGTAATTCGCGCCGCAAAGCTCTTTGCAGTTCGTTAGTTCGTTGCTTGATAACTTTATAAGTTTCCGAAGCTTGCTGAACCACTGCCTTTAGTTCTTCAGGCTGCCACGGTTTAGTAATGTATTTAAAGACTTGGCCTGAGTTAATTGCCTCCACCAAATCTTCCACATCGGTGTAGCCTGTCAGTAAGATGCGAATCGTATCGGGATAACGATCTACCGTTTTTCCCAAAAACTCTGTGCCATTCATTTCTGGCATTCGCTGGTCAGAGATGATGACAGCCATTTCTCCTTGCTGATCCAGCGTTTCCAGGGCACTGAAGGCACTGTCGGCTCTGTAGACCTGAAAATCTCGCCGAAACGTCCGGTACAGCAAGTCTAGGTTGTCTGCCTCGTCATCAACTACCAAGAGTTTGAGTTTGCTTCGATTTCCTTGACTCATGCAAGACCCCACTTCCCGGCTAATCCATCAACTCGCGCTCGAAGATCCATTATCCAAACACTATAAGTTCGGGTCACAGGAAGATATCCGGGATGTTTGGACGATGGATCTTCAACTAAAGATACAGCCAATAGCATCAGTGCATCCGGCTTTATGCCAATATGTTTGCGACACGACTGGCAAATAGCTAGCGAGATATTCCCATAAAGAAAGTACCCTAAAATTGGGTGTCTCTAACAGGTAGAAGTTGCCCAGTTAAAACCGGCATTTCGAGTTTTAGCTCTCGTCATCGCTTCTAGCTCTGTGCGATTCCCATTGGGTGAGGGGTGTCACCCCCTATTTTTATATCACGCACTCGATTTTTCGGCTAACCTGAGTTTCGCCGAGCGTGACCTAGGATTGGTTCCCAGTTCCTCAGCTTGCGGCAAAATGGGCTTTTTCGTCAAGACCCGCAGCAGGGGTGAGTCTCGCAGGCGATGCTTTACGATCCGGTCTTCCAGGCTGTGAAAACTGATAACTCCCAACCGGCCTCCTGGTTTAAGCCAGTTGGGGGCGAGGTTAATAAATGTTTCTAAAGAGGTTAGCTCTTGGTTAACCACGATTCGCAAGGCTTGAAAGACACGGGTGGCTGGGTGGATGCGACCATGACGGTATTTGGGAGGAACGCTGCGGGAAATCGCGTCTGCGAGTTCTGTGGTGGTGTGGAAGGGACGCTGGCCTACAATTTGACGCGCTAGCCGGCGCGAGAGGCGTTCTTCTCCATAGGTGTAAAAAATATTGGCTAGTTCTGTTTCGTCCCAGTGATTGATAATTTCTGCGGCTGTCAGGGATTGCCGGCAATCCATTCGCATATCTAGCTCAGCCGTGTGGCGGAAGCTAAATCCTCGTGCCGGTGTGTCAAGCTGGCCAGAACTCACGCCCAAATCTGCAATAATTCCGTCAAATTGGGTGTTATTTGGCTTAAATTCGGCATAGTTTCCTCGCCAAAACTTGACACGTTCGCCATATTGTGCAAGATGAGTCTTGGCAGTAGCGAGTGCTTGTTCATCCCGGTCAATTGCCGTTACCCGCACACCAGGAGACAGCGCCAAAAGCAAACTGCTGTGGCCGCCGGCACCCACCGTTGCATCCAAATAATGACCATCCGCGACGAGCACCACACCGTCTAGCAATTCCCGACTCAACACCGGCACATGGACAAATCCAGGTGTTTGCGTGTCTGTCTTCTGTTCCAAATCTCTCAATTCTTCATCCTTCATGTTTGTAAATAGCCGCACCCTGTATTTCTCGCAAGATTTCTTCTAAATTTTTGAAGTTCCTCTCTTGAGAATTCAGAAGAATAACATAAGCTTGTCCGGGAAACTCTACTTCAGACACGAAATGGTTAAAAAATTGTTGATCGCTGTCCGAACTTTTGAATTTATACCAAGCTCGACGCAACTTTATTCCTAAAACATAAAAAGGCTGCTCCGGGAAATATCTCACCTTTTTCCGAACTAGATAAACTTCTTTAACTTGAGTGTAACGAGAAACTTGCTGTAGCAACAATGCCAAAGCTGCCGATGGCAAATCGTGAGGCAAAAACGTGTCATCTTCCCGGACAAAAGACCGCTCTCGCTGAGCCATTAACAATAACTCATAATGTTGTTGAGCGCGTGCTTGGTAAGCTTTTGCTTTTTCGATTTGTCCCTGATCCTTGAAAAAAGCATAAATCAACTCACACCCAGGCAGCACTTTTTCCGGGTCTTTTTCCATCGCTTTCTCAATGTGACCGATGCCAGAAAGTTCATTTTGCTTTAATAAGATTTGACCTAATAAAAAGTGAGTTGAAGGGTGTGCCGGCGCAGTCGTGAGGATTTCTCTCAAAAGTGGAATCGCCGCTTCATTTCCCTTGAATTCTGCCGTCCAAGCGGCGCGATCCCAAGCTTCCTCCGGCGTAAGCTGCTGAATTTTAGCTTTTTGATCAAGGGACTTTAACTGATCTTGTGCTTCTTGAGCGTAGGCATAGCGTTGCCGCCAGGGTGT
This sequence comes from Microcoleus sp. FACHB-68, assembly GCF_014695715.1. Lineage (NCBI taxonomy): Bacteria > Bacillati > Cyanobacteriota > Cyanophyceae > Oscillatoriales > Microcoleaceae > Microcoleus > Microcoleus sp. FACHB-68. The sequence continues at coordinate 686,264 of NZ_JACJOT010000006.1, read as the reverse complement.
TGCCATTTCCTGTTTCCAGGTATGATCAAAATCAGCAAGAAACTTTTTGAGGTTACTTTCTAATAATTCTTGAGCTGCACTAATTTTGACATCCGCCGGCAGGGAAAGTTGTTTGGGTTTACCTTTGAGATAACCTAAAGCAGAAAGTCGCTCTGCTAGGCAAGGATGGGTGTCATCCAAATCGGTTTTTTGCGCGAGTGCTCGGTCAAGCCAAACAGTCGCCTCATCAGGCGGGATACCGGCAGCCAAGGCTTTAACTAGATTTGTATAAATTGCTGCCGGCGGCTCGACTTGATGAATCACTTGTTTGTCAAGATTTGGCCAGAAAGAATGCTGCAAAAATCTAGCGCTAATTTCTACATTAATCAGTGCTTCAGCCATATTTTGCGCTCCGGCAAGAGCTGCCGCACATCGATCCGCTTCATATTCATTCATTCGCGCTAAAACAAATGAGTAAGCGCTAAAAAATGGAGCATACCAGTTAAAAAAAGCGTTAAAAAGAACGGAAGATCCCCCCTGATTGCTGTGGTGTAATCTTTCTAAGATTTGAACGTAAGTTTGCCTAACGCGGTAAATCCAGCCGGCAAAGCGACTGTGGTTGCCAGATAAATGCCCTAATTCATGAGCGAGAACTGCGCGAAACTGTTCTGGGGAAAGCGCTTGCATTAAAGGCAGTCCCACGAGTAAATAGTTTTGCTGCCATCCAAATATTCCTAAACGAGGTCTTTGGGCAACTGCAGCATTGAACTCGTCGGTGAGTAAGATGTGATGGAAGCGTGGCGCTTCCAACTTTAACGTGAGTTCGTCAACCAGCTCAAACAAGCGTGGGACATCTTGCCGGCGCAATTCTAAACCCGTCGGTGGGGGAAACCGCACCCACAGGGATTTGAGGACGATGAATGTGGGAACGAGAATCAGAATGCCGAATTTGATGATGTAGAAATTGAGTCTGCCGGTTGAGATCACCAGCGCCACAAGCACTGCGAAGATAGCCAGCAGCAGCGCCAGGATGGAGAAGATGTAGACGTAGCCAAGCACGGCAAGCAACGCCACACCAAGCTTGTAGAGTGCCGGCTGCTGGTGAGCAAACTTTTCTAGGCGCTGGATGAGCGCATCAAACTGTGGTTGAGTTATGGCCATGAGACATATTCTTTTCTTGGGAAGATCGAAGCTGATCAATCTTGCCGATAGCTTTGTTTAATCTTGGCCTATTCCCTTACCCTTCAATCCATATAATTAGAAGAAGTGCAACAAAAATCAATATTAGGTGCTAGACCTGCCGGCTCACCGAGGATTGGAGATGGGCGATTTTATCCAACATCCACAATCCAACATAAACTGGGTGCGGCGGCTCGAAACTGTATAAAGGGGAGAATGCTGAGCGATGTCAAGGATTGAAACCAGAACAGAACCCATGATCCTCAACATGGGTCCCCACCACCCTTCCATGCACGGGGTGCTGCGGTTAATTATGACTCTCGACGGCGAGAATGTGGTGGATTGTGAGCCGGTGATCGGCTACTTGCACCGGGGAATGGAAAAGATCGCCGAAAATCGCACCAATATCATGTACGTTCCCTACGTTAGCCGGTGGGACTACGCAGAGGGAATGTTCAACGAAGCAGTTACCGTAAATGCGCCGGAAAAACTGGCTGATATTGCCGTTCCCAGACGCGCCAGCTACATCCGCGTGATTATGCTGGAGTTGAACCGGATCGCCAACCATTTGCTTTGGCTTGGCCCATTTATGGCTGACGTTGGTGCTCAGACGCCCTTTTTCTACATTTTCCGGGAACGTGAGCTGATTTATGACCTCTGGGAAGCTGCAACCGGCTACCGGATGGTGAATAACAACTACTTCCGAATTGGGGGAGTTGCGGCGGATTTGCCTTACGGTTGGGTAGATAAGTGCGAAGATTTTTGCGACTATTTCGATCCCAAAGTTGATGAATATGAGCGTTTAATTACAGATAACCCAATTTTCCGCCGGCGCGTTGAGGGAATTGGCACCATCACTCGTGACGAAGCGATTAACTGGGGACTTTCTGGCCCAATGTTACGCGCTTCAGGGGTTAAGTGGGACTTGCGGAAGGTTGACCATTACGAGTGTTACGATGACTTCGACTGGGAAATCCACTGGGAAACTGCCGGCGACTGTATGGCGCGTTACTTAGTGCGAATTCGGGAGATGCGCGAGTCGGTGAAGATTATTCGCCAAGCATTGAAAGGATTGCCGGGTGGCCCATTTGAAAATCTGGAAGCCAAACGCATGGCAGAAGGGCCAAAATCTGAGTGGAATAGCTTTGATTACCAGTTTATTGGTAAGAAAATTGCTCCCACTTTCAAGATTCCTAAAGGCGAACATTATGTCCGTGTTGAAAGCGGCAAAGGTGAGTTAGGAATTTACATTATCGGAGATGATAATGTGTTCCCCTGGCGCTGGAAAATTCGGGCTGCTGATTTCGTTAATTTGCAAATTTTGCCTCAGCTATTGCGGGGGATGAAAGTTGCAGATATTGTGACGATTTTGGGCAGTATTGACGTGATCATGGGATCGGTTGACAGATAAGATATTATTAACCACAGATAAACACAGATAGATTGTATTTATCTGCGTTTATCTGCGGTTAAAAGCTAAAAATAACTTGTCTTCATCTGCGTTTATCTGCGTTTATCTGCGGTTTAAAAAATCCAAATATTATTATGGATGAGAGCAACCGGCAGCTTTGCGAAATCATTGCTCAGCAAATTGCCGAAAGTCCCCACAAGCGCATTACATTTGCTGAGTATATGGATTTGGCGCTGTACCACCGGCAGCACGGTTATTATGCAACGAATCAAGTCAATATTGGGACGAAAGGTGATTTTTTCACCTCGCCGCATCTCGGTGCTGATTTTGGCGAATTGCTGGCAGAACAATTTTATGAAATGTGGGAAATTCTGGGAAAACCGGCCCCGTTTCAATTAGTAGAAATGGGTGCAGGACAAGGGTTGCTCGCGGCGGATGTGCTGAAATATTTACACAAACACTATTTTGATTGTTTTGAAGTTTTAGAATATATCATTGTTGAAAAAGCTGCGGCGCTGATTGAAGAACAAAAACATATTTTATTGAAATTGTCAAGGTTTGGCGCTAATTTGCGCTGGTGTGGTTGGGAAGAGATGCCGGCAGAATCGATCACAGGTTGCTTTTTTTCTAATGAGTTAGTAGATGCGCTGCCGGTGCATCAGTTTTTGATTAAAGACGAACAATTAAAAGAAATTTATATAACGAACAACCCAGACTCTCCCGCTTTATTCAAGGAAGAGGCGGGAGAACTTTCTACCCCGGAAATTGCCAAGTATTTTGAATTTGTAGGGATTGATTTGCTGGGGGGTGGCTATGAAGATGGCTATCGCAGCGAGGTGAATTTGGCGGCGTTAGAGTGGATGCAAACGGTGGCAAACCGGCTGCAACGCGGGTATGTGCTGACGATTGATTATGGCTATCTTGCTGAGCGATATTACAGCCGGCAACGACGCGAGGGAACCTTGCAATGTTACTACCAGCACGCCCATCATAACGACCCTTATATTAATGTAGGCCGGCAGGATATCACCGCTCATGTCGATTTTACGGCTTTGCAGCGTCAGGGAGCATTGTGCCGGTTGCAGCCGGTGGGATTTGTTCAGCAAGGATTATTTTTGATGGCGCTAGGTTTGGGATCTCGTATTGCGGCGCTTTCCAATATGCAGACACAAGATATTTCGAGTTTACTGCGCCGGCGCGAGGCGTTGCACCAGTTAATGAATCCGATGGGATTGGGTAATTTTGGGGTATTAATCCAGAGTAAGGGGTTAAGCGAGGAAGAAAAGGGACGGAGTTTGAAGGGATTGAGCGTGCCGGTGATGTAAGATGAACGCACTCTCCTGTCTGCTAGGTTTAAATTCGCGCACACGGCTATTTTTTTAGAATTAGCAAAGTTTCCGTTCTGATCGAGTTAACTTGAGGAACATCAAGCCGCTGCTAAATGTCAGACTCGATTGCTTTTTGTATAAAAAATTCTTTTATTAAGCCAATAAAACCAGACGATAGGAAGTATTCATCATAAAAGGTTGCCCTCCCATGTAAGTTTTATTACCGCCGGCAACCATTGCTAAGGGTGCGCCGGCAACCCTCCAAACTCGAACGCCAATATTTATGCAAAAAGTCTCTCAAGAAGAGTTAGAAAAACTGCGTCAGAACTTGGTAGAAGACTCACAGATGGAAGTGAACTATCTGGTTCTGACGGTCAGTTCTTGCCTGATCGCCACATTTGGCCTGTTGAGCAATAGTGCGGCTGTGATCATTGGTGCGATGATTATTGCGCCCCTAATGTTGCCGCTGCGGGGATTGGCCCTTGGGGCGTTAGAGGGAGACTTGATTTTGTTCCGCCAAAGCCTAATTACTGTCAGCGCCGGCACTGTAGTCGCAGTCCTTCTCTCGTGGTCAGTTGGGCGTCTTGTTAGCTTGCCGGCTTCAGAATTTGCTTCAGAAATCCTCGCACGTACGCAACCAAATTTAGGGGATCTAGCCATCGCTGTTGCCGCCGGCTTCATTAGTGGTTTTGCTAAAATCCGGCCTAAAATCGGCGATGCGGTTGCCGGTACTGCGATTTCTGTCGCCCTGATGCCGCCCCTGTGTGTGATCGGTATTAGCCTCTCCCAGGCAAGTTGGGCAGCGAGTTGGGGGGCTTTCTTACTTTACTTAACCAACCTCTTGGGCATTACCTTGGCCTGTATGCTGGTCTTCATTTGGGGAGGTTTCTATTTAGAAGGCAGTCGGTTGGGACGAGCTTTGGGGTGGGTACTCGCCCTCACCGGCATCCTCGTGATCCCCCTATTTTTAAGTTTTTGGACACTACTCACACAAGCCAGAGTGCAAGCAACGCTTAAGGAAAAACTGCTTCGTGAAACCATTACCGTTGGCCAGCAAGTCAATTTAATTAGACCGATTGAGGTGAACTGGAACAAAAAGCCTCCGGAAGTCTACTTAAGTGTGCGGGCAAAAACACCCGTCACCTCTAAGCAGGTAAGCCAGGTGGAAGACTACCTTTATGAAAGGCTGGGGCAGAAATTTGTGTTAGTTTTTCAAGTAGGTCAAGTTTCGGAAGTCCGGTCTGACCAGAAAGATCCCGCGACTCCCCCAACACCCACCCAAAAAACAACGGCTAGCCCTGCAATCCCAACCCCAAAGGGTGCTTCACAGCCGGCTATCAAGCCGCCTCCTGCTGCCCCAAAGCGTCAGTCGTGAATTATATGTAGCGATTTAAAATTGCGCTTTTTACTATATGCAGGACGCTAGTTAGTTTGTTAAGGTAAAGTTTGTCAAATAACCAAGTTTATGACCGCAACTCAAACCCAGATCAAACACGAAGTTAAAGACCTGTCCCTCGCAGCCCTTGGACGGCAGCGGATTGAATGGGCTGGGCGGGAAATGCCGGTGCTGCGGCAAATTCGCGAACGTTTTGCCAAAGAAAAGCCGTTTGCCGGCATCCGTCTGATAGCCTGCTGCCACGTAACGACGGAAACCGCTAACTTGGCAATTGCCCTGAAAGAGGGTGGCGCTGACGCTTTGCTAATTGCCAGCAACCCGCTTTCCACCCAAGATGATGTTGCCGCTTGCCTCGTTGCCGATTATGGCATTTCTGTCTACGCGATCAAAGGCGAAGACAATGACACTTACCACCGGCACGTTCAAATTGCCCTCGATCACAAACCCAATATCATCATTGATGACGGCAGCGATGTCGTTGCGACGCTGATCCAGGAACGCCCTGACCAAATTGGTGATTTGATCGGGACAACGGAAGAAACCACCACCGGCATTGTTCGTCTTCGCGCGATGTTCCGCGATGGGGTGCTAACTTTCCCGGCGATGAACGTCAATGATGCTGATACTAAGCATTTCTTTGATAACCGCTACGGCACCGGCCAATCAACCCTTGATGGGATTATCCGCGCGACCAATATCTTGTTAGCCGGTAAATCGATAGTGGTTGCCGGTTACGGTTGGTGCGGCAAAGGCACAGCGCTGCGTGCACGCGGCATGGGCGCTAACGTGATTGTCACCGAAATTGACCCGACCAAAGCGATTGAAGCGGTGATGGATGGTTTCCGTGTGATGCCGATGGACGAGGCAGCCGCACAGGGAGACATTTTTATCACGGTCACCGGCAACAAACACGTCATTCGTGGCGAACACTTCGATGCTATGAAAGACGGCGCGATTGTTTGCAACTCTGGCCACTTTGACATTGAAATTGACCTCAAGGCGCTGGCATCTCGCGCTTCTGAAGTGAAAACCGTTCGGTCTTTCACCCAAGAATATCGTCTGAATAACAACAAATCTGTGATTGTTTTGGGCGAAGGACGTTTGATTAACCTCGCTGCCGCTGAAGGACACCCCAGCGCAGTGATGGATATGAGCTTTGCTAACCAAGCTTTAGCCTCGGAGTATTTGGTGAAGAATAAAGGCAACTTGGAAGCCGGTATTCACTCGATCCCGACTGAGGTTGATAAAGAAATTGCACGGCTGAAGTTACAGGCAATGGGAATTAATATTGACTCCCTGACGCCTGATCAAACTGAGTACATTAACTCTTGGACTTCAGGGACTTAAGGAATTCTTGATCTGCTTTGAGCGGTCTTAGTGTTGGTTATTTCTCAGTTTTTTTGAGGCGGTAACTTGTGCCAGCCTCAAAAATTCTCTATTTAGAAATGATTGCCGTCCGATAGTGCCGATAATTACTTCAGATTGAAACGAGAAATAATTTTCCACACGCTGAAGTTTGTATGCTTGCGTTCTCAAGTAAAATTCTTGGGAACGCAAAAAATTGAGAATTTAAAAAGGGCAAAGCATTCGAGTGATAAATTTTAAGTTTAAACCCTGTTTTCTTGCCCTCAAATGCTTTGCCCCTACGTTGATCAATCACCACTAACCACTTACAAATAACCCTATGCAGGAATGGATATCGAACATCATGGTTTCCCTTGGCTACTTGGGAATTGGGTTGCTGATGTTCTTGGAAAACTTATTTCCCCCCATCCCCTCAGAGTTAATCATGCCGCTGGCCGGTTTCACAATCTCCCAAGGCAAAATGGAGTTTGCGCCGGCCATTTTTGCGGGCGTGTTGGGCACCATGCTAGGGGCGCTGCCGTGGTATTATGCCGGCAAACTGTTAGGTGATGAGAGATTGCAGGCTTTGGCCGAGAAATACGGCAAGTGGATTTCTGTATCCGGCAAAGATATTCAAAAAGTGAATAACTGGTTTAACAGATATGGCAAGCAAGCTGTATTCTTTGGCCGGCTTGTGCCTGGAATTCGCACCCTAATTTCTATTCCTGCCGGTATTAACGGCATGGAGTTGCTGCCATTTCTATTTTACTCAACCATCGGCACACTTCTGTGGGTGGGTTTGCTCACCGTTGCCGGCTTTGTGTTGGGTGATCACTATGAACTTGTAGAAACGTACATCGGCCCGCTTAGTAAAATCGTCCTTGCCATTTTAATCGCTGGATTTATAATTTGGGTCGTTAGAAAAAGAATGAGAATGAACACTTAAATATAATCTTGAAGCATTGATTAATTAAACCTGAAAGCTGGTAGCTTAATACAGGATATTTTTGTAGCAAAAACCGCTTGAAAACGCGCTCTAGTTATTGGCAACTACTGCCTTACATCAGAACCCAATGGCAAACAATTGCGAAAGCATTGGCTTGTACTTTGGGGTTTACCGTATTTTGGCCCATCCTTGCTTGGTTAGCCGGTCGCATGGCCAATTTTATTGGGGATGGGAATGTCGTGGCGATCCTCCAACTTGCAGGAGTCGCCGCGATCATTTTCCTGATCCGAGGCACTGTCCAATATGGGCAAGATGCTTTAATGGCTAAAGCTGCTTTGAGAATTGCTTTAGACCTCCGTAAACAAGTTTATGCTCACTTGCAACAACTGAGCATTGACTACTTTGCGACTGCGAAAACCGGCGATCTTTCCTACCGGCTAACTGAAGATATTGATCGCATCGGGGAAATTATCAATAAAGTCTTCCATCAGTTCGTTCCCTGCATTTTGCAACTGATTGTAGTCTTAGGTTACATGATTTGGCTCAACTGGCAGCTAACCCTTGCTGCGCTGATTATTGCGCCACTGATGGCTTTTTTAATCGGCTGGTTTGGGGAACGGCTGCTTGTTTTCTCCCGCAGTAGTCAAAACCGCACATCTAATTTATCTTCCCTTCTCACAGAATTGTTTAGTGGTATTCGCTTGGTGCAAGCTTTTGCTGCGGAAGAGTACGCCATTAATAGTTTTAGTAAAGAAGCCGAACACAACCGGCAGGCGAAATATTTAGCAGAAAGAGTCAAAGCGCTTCAATTTGTTGTGGTTGGCTTTCTGGAAGCGATGAGTATCTTATTACTCTTTTTCTTGGGAGGGTGGCAAATATCCCAAGGAAATTTAACAGGTGCCGGTTTTATTAGCTACGTTACAGCCGTCGCACTGTTAATTGATCCGATTTCCCTAACGACCAGCAATTACAGTGAGTTTAAGCAAACTGAAGCATCTGTAGACCGAATTTTTGAACTGTTCGCCATTCAACCAACCGTTCAAGAAAAACCAGATGCGATCGCTCTCCCTCATGTCACCGGCAAAGTAGAATATCGCAATGTTTCCTTTGCCTATCAGAAGCAAACCGTAGGAGGCGAGGAAAACGCCCCTTCTCCAAATGCTGAAACTTCAACGCCAGTTTTGCAAAACTTAAATTTGCTGGTGCTGCCGGGAGAAGCGATCGCATTGGTGGGTGCATCGGGTGCCGGTAAAACAACGCTGGTTAATTTATTACCGCGTTTCTATGATCCCCAAGCCGGTGAAATTTTCATTGATGGCGTAAAGATTCAAGATGTGACCCTTCGCAGTCTGCGCCGGCAGATCGGCATTGTTCCCCAAGAAGTCACGCTTTTTTCGGGTAGCATTGCCCAAAATATTGCTTTCGGTCAGGCTCAATTTGATCTCAAAGATGTTCAAGAAGCCGCTAAAATCGCGAATGCTCACGATTTTATTACCCAACTGAGTGATGGCTATCATACTTGGGTGGGTGAACGGGGTGTCAACTTATCTGGGGGACAGCGTCAGCGAATTGCGATCGCCCGTGCTGTGCTGTTGAACCCTCAAATTCTGATTCTGGATGAAGCCACCTCAGCCCTTGATTCTGAATCTGAAGCCCTTGTGCAGCAAGCTTTAGAACGCTTAATGCAAGACCGCACTGTGTTTATCATCGCTCACCGGCTGGCTAGTGTGCGCCGCGCTGACCGGATTTTAGTCATGGAACAGGGGCGTATTGTGGAGTCTGGCACTCATCAGGAATTGCTAGATCGAGCCGGTCGGTATGCCCGTTATTACGCCCAGCAATTCAGTTAAAGCTTTTCCAGATAGTTGAGCAAATCGGCCATTTCTTGAGCACTAGGCTGGAACTGGGGCATGGGTGGGGTTTGTCCGCTGATGACTTGTTTGATGAGGCGAACGCGAGACTTGCGCTGGGAAATGCCATCTAGGCTTGGCCCAACGCGGCCTTGTGCTTGCACGCCATGACAGCCGGCACAGTTCATTTGAAAGATTGCGTGACCCTGAACTGCATCGCCATTCATGGATAAAACGCTTTTAACGTAAGGGTCAGATGCCTGAATGTGGTAAAAGCCGACAACTCCCAATACAGTGAGCAATATCGCCGCCAGCCCCGCGACGGCGGTTCGCTGGAGAAGACTTTCCATTTCAGGTTTGGCCAGCTGGTTATTCAAAAGCTGAGAATTTAAAGAAAGATGTACAAAAAGCTTTTCGTTTAATAACATAGCTTAAAAGATAGGGAGAGTGTAAGCAAGCTCAGAGAGTTATCCCGGCCTGCTGATCACCTTTGAGGAGGGACACGGGAAACAGGGGGAGAGGACTTTAGGCGTTGTCATACTTGTCCCTAGTGCCTTTATGGCAAACTCTTAGCAGGTCTTTCCTGTTTTGCCGCTAGAGCTAGTAGTATGAGAATCAGGAAAAAAACCTTAATCAATCGCTCAGGACTCAAGGAGAATTAACGTGGTAGAACCGTTACTGTCAGGTATTGTGCTCGGACTGATTGCCATCACCCTTGCCGGTTTGTTTTTCAAGGCTTATGAGCAGTTCAAACGGGGCAATAAGTTGGGCATTTAAGCGCTAGCTGTCAGTTGTTAGGGGTGACTGACTTCTGGTAAAGCATCAGAACTAATATGCCGGTAGAAGGTTAAGGCGGTGTTACCGTAGACTTTCTGCCGGCATATTTCCAAGTCGGTGATGGCTTTCACCGGCAACCGATTAGGACTGTGTTCGGCTGCGAGTTCGCCTTCCGGTGCGAGTAGCTGGTGATTTACAATCGCCTCTAACACCGGCTGGTAAAGATTGCTAGCATAGGGGGGATCGAAGTATATCCGATCAAACTGCTGGCCGGCAAGAATTTTCAATCGTTTGACGACATCTCCCTGCACAACCTGAAATGTCTGATCCTCCCCGGCGACTTGTTGCAAATTTTCCTCAATGATGATGCAGGCGCGATTCCATTTTTCAATGGCTATCACCTCAGCCGCACCCCGACACAAAGCTTCTGCTGCCATTGCGCCGGTGCCGGCACACAGATCCAACCAACGACAGTCGGTGATCGTGCCTTGCCAGATATTAAATACAGCTTCTCGCACCCGTGCCACTGTAGGTCGCGTATCCAAAGTCGGTAAAGTTTTGATCTGGCGGTTGCCGTAAATTCTCAGGCTCATAAGTCCCTAGGTATTTGTTAATATACTCTGCCCATCCTCTGTTATTAACGACACAAAGATATTGGGATAAGAGATAAATTCTTTTTTTATAAATTTCTGCGCCGGCACTTTAATTTAAATCGAGATAACTGAAAATGCCGGCACTTTTTAAACTGTACAAAAACTCAATGCACGTTTGCCGGCACATTCACCAAACTGACAAAATTCGCTAGCATTTGTAAGCCGGCACTCGAAGATTTTTCTGGGTGAAATTGCACTGCCATCAAGTTATCACGAGCAACCGCAGCCGTTACAGTCTGGCTGCCGTGAGTCACCGTTGCTGCCTTCACGCTGGGATCAATTGGATCAACATAATAGGAATGGACAAAATAAACCCAAGGCTGAGGCGCAAGTTTCTGCCATAGGGGGACATCTGGCTGTGTAAATTCTAGCTGGTTCCAGCCCATGTGAGGAATCGTCAGCTTCGGTTCATGCTTAAACCGGCGCACCACTCCAGGGATAACGCCTAAACCCGGTTCTTTGCCTTCTTCGCTACTGTCAAAGAGTATTTGCATACCCAGGCAGATGCCTAAAAATGGTTTACCGGAGGCGATCGCATTTTTCACAGGTTCAATTAAATTACGAGAGCGCAAGTGCTGAATGGCTGGATCAAACGCACCGACTCCAGGCAGCAAAACCGCAGCAGCGGACTCGATCACCTTTGGATCGTCCGTAATTTTTGGCGATCCGCCGGCATTCTCTAACCCTTTGCAGACTGAGTGCAAATTTCCCATGTCATAGTCTACGACAGCGATGACTGGCATTGATCGGGTTCCTTTATTTATAGTAGTGATCGCTCCTAATTATTATAAAACGTCCCGGCTGGTTTTTATGCGCCGAAAAATCTTGTTAACATCCTTTGATACTTGGCTTCCTCATCAAATCTCGAATTCTTCTGATGATTTATTAGAAAGAGTTTGCCAAATAGATTGTATTCCTTCTTCTCTGACTTTCTTACGGAAGCTGCCGGTTGATTTTGAACTTGCTCCTGCTCTCGCGCTCGCTAAAATTGCGGAATTGCAACCGGATGTGATTGTCTGTTGCGGTATGGCAGAAGGCAGAGAAAAATTAACAGTAGAATCGAGGGCGGTGTGTGGGGATGATATGCTACAAACTTCTGTTGATCTTGAAAAAATTATATCAGGTTTATCGGTTACGGAAATTAGCCATGAGGCGGGGAAGTTTGTGTGTGAGGCGCTTTATTATTCGGTACTAAACTATTTATGCAGTTCGTCTTGTTGGCAATCTCAATGTATTTTTGTTCATGTGCCGGTGTTGAGCGATGAAAATATGGAGCCGATTTTGGCAGATTTTTTAGCGATTATTGAAAGGTTAGGATTTATTTAACCACAGATGCACACAGATAAACACAGATGAAGAAATGATAGGTTTAGGGGGGGTGCCGGCATTTGGTTGCAGAGGGTTTATTTTTTAACCGCAGATGCACGCAGATAAACGCAGATGTAATTTAGATGGGTTTAGGGGGCTGCCGGCATCAAGTGGCGTGTGAGGGAGGGCTTTTGTTAAAAAACTTATCCCTGCTGAGAGGTGTGCTGTATTCCCAGCTACAGTTAAACAATACCGCTAACATCTATACCAGTTTAAAGGTGACGCGGTTGCCGGTGTTGATACGCTTGCGGTGCCATTGATTGGTTAATCAATTGCGTCAATCAGAAAAAAGTTAAGACAGGTGGATGGCTGGAAGTGCGATTTGATAGTTACGATCCAGGGGATTTCTACGATGAACTGTTCGCCGGCAAGGGCAAACCCCGCCCAGAAGCGACTCCTTTGATAGAAAGAATTCACTCACTATCTGAAGGGGAATTGAAGCGCCGGCAGCAGGCAGCACAAATTGCGCTGTTTAAGCAAGGTGTAACGTTTAGTGTCTACGGTGATAGTGAGGGGACGGAGCGAATTTTTCCTTTCGACATTATCCCGCGTATTGTTGCAGCCGGCGAATGGGCAAAACTCGAAGCGGGACTCAAACAGCGGATTTTTGCCTTAAATCTGTTCATCGCAGATATCTACGGGGAACAGAAAATTATTAAAGATGGCATTATTCCCGCAGAATTAATTCACTCGGCTAAAGGGTTTCTTCCACCTTGCATGGGGTTGAAACCACCGGCAGGCATTTGGTGTCACATCACCGGCACTGATCTGGTGCGTGATAGAGATGGACAATGGTATGTCTTGGAAGACAATCTTCGCTGTCCTTCAGGGGTCTCTTACGTTCTAGAAAACCGGCGGGTGATGAAAACCACCTTTCCCCAAGTGTTTCGGACAATGGAAATTGAGCCGGTGCATAAATATCCCGGCCATCTGCTAGAAACCTTACTGAATTTAGCCCCAAAAAATTTAGCAGATCCGACCGTTGCTGTTCTTACTCCGGGTATTTATAATTCCGCCTATTTTGAGCATTCTTTCCTCGCTCAGCAAATGGGCGTAGAATTAGTCGAAGGGCGAGATTTAGTGGTTGCAGATGGTTACTTACAAATGCGAACCACAAAAGGGTTGCAGCGGGTGGATGTGCTTTACCGGCGCATTGATGACGACTTTATTGATCCTAAAGTTTTTCGTCCTAATTCCTTAATTGGAATTCCCGGTTTTATGGAAGTTTACGGGGCCGGTCGTGTTGGCATTGCCAACGCATTAGGTACAGGGGTTGCAGATGATAAAGTCATCTATGCCTACGTGCCCCAAATGATTCACTATTACCTCAGTGAAGACCCAATTTTGCCCAACGTTCCTACCTATTTATGTTGGGAACCAAAGCAGTTAGAATACGTGCTAGGCAACCTAGACAAACTTGTTGTCAAAGCAGCCAATGAATCCGGTGGTTACGGAATGTTAGTTGGCCCTCACGCTTCACAAGAAGAACGAGAAGAATTTGCCCAACGAATTCAAGCAAATCCCCGCAATTATATCGCCCAACCCACTCTTTGCTTGTCACGAGTTCCCACACTCGTAGACGATCATTTTGAAGGATGCCATGTAGACTTGCGGCCCTATATTCTTTATGGCAAAGAAATCTATGTAAATCCCGGCGGCTTAACCCGCGTTGCCCTTAAAAAAGGCTCCTTAGTTGTAAATTCCTCCCAAGGAGGCGGATCAAAAGATACCTGGGTACTCACTCACTAAACCTTTTTAACCACAGATAAATAGCGCCGGCATCCAACCCTTATCCATCAGCGTTATCTGCGTTTATCTGCCTGCATCTACGGTTAAAAAACTCCAAAGAAGGCCGGCAACCAATCATTATTTATCTGCGGTTAAAAATAAAAAATAGAACATGGAAAAGCCAGAAAACAAACCCCGCCCATTGTGGCAGCGTATCCCACTTTACCTGCAGATACTCATTGCCCTAATTGTGGCAGTCTTATTAGGAATTGCTTTAGGTGCCGGCCAACCCAGCCCTAGCAATATCGTCTTTATCAACAACCTGGCAATTCCCTGCAACCTAGTTCTGAAAGCCCTCCGCGCCCTTGCCACCCCGCTGATTTTGTTGGCCGTGCTCCACGCCTTCATGACAGCCACCATCCCCGGCAGATCAGGCCGGCGTCTGGCAACTCTTCTGATAACCAATACCCTAGCCGCAATTCTCATCGGACTTTTGGTTGCAAACGTCCTGCAACCCGGTAGATGGGGCCGGCTTGCTGCCCCCTCAGACGCCTCCGAAGTCAGCAAAACCCTCGATCCTTGGGGATTACTTCAGGATATGGTGCCAGAGGCCGTTCTCAAGCCGCTGGTAGATAACAATGTCATTCAGCTCATTTTTCTGGCTTTGGCGTTTGGAATCGTGCTACGGGGCTTAAAAGCCGAGCAAACCGCCCAAGGGAAGACAGATTACCTGGCACTTGAACAGGGCATCACCCTGTTATTTGAAGCAGTGATCCGCATTTTGCACTGGGTGATCGCCCTCGTCCCATTAGCTGTTTTTGGAATTGTTGCCAAAACCGTCGCGTTGCAAGGCTTTGAACCCTTTAAAGCTTTAGGTGCCTTCATCGTAGCGGTGCTGGTTGCTTTGTTCTTGCAAGGTTGCTATTACCTCAGCCGAGTGTACTTTGGATCGTGGGTGAGTCCGCAACACTTCTTGGCAGGGGGATCGGATGCGCTGCTGACTGCCTTCTCCACCGCTTCCTCAACCGCAACGATGCCGATCACTTACCAGGCAATGTTAGAAAAAATTGGTTTGCGAGAAGCTTCTGCTTCCTTGGGGGTGCTGGTTGGCAGCAATTTCAACAATGATGGGACGGCACTTTATGAGGCGATGTCCGCTTTGTTTGTCGCCCAAGTTCTGGGAATTAATCTTTCCCTGCCCCAGCAGTTTATTGTTGTGATTACATCCATTTTTGCCTCGGTTGGTGCCGCCGGCATTCCCGAAGCCGGTTTGGTAACAATGACGTTGGTATTTTCTGCGGTTGGTTTGCCCACCCAATACATTGCGTTATTAATCTCGGTTGATTGGTTCCTTGATCGCTGCCGCACTGCGATTAATGTTATGGGAGATATGACAGTTAGCGCGATTCTCGATGGCAAACAACGTCAACTGTTGCCGGCAGAAGAATTAACCCTGCAAAGTGAAGAGTGACCAAGATAGCAATTTAGGTTTTTAAATGCAAAAAGTGCAAGTTCGCAAGGTTTTTATAAAATCGGAGGAAGTTTCGTAAATGTTGAGCCGCGTTGCTAATTCTATTTATTGGCTGACTCGCTATGTGGAGCGAGCCGAAAATATTGCCCGATTTATTGATGTGAATTTGAATTTACTTTTAGATTCTCCTGCCGGCACTACTCAGCAGTGGGAACCTTTAGTGATAACAACCGGGGATTTGCCTTTGTTTAAAGAACGTTACGGTGAGGCAACCGCAGAAAATGTGATTCAGTTTCTAACTTTTGATAGAAAATATTCTAATTCTATCCTTTCATGCCTCCAACTAGCCAGAGAAAATGCTCGCTCGATTCGAGAAATTATTTCCTCAGAAATGTGGGAACAAGTCAATGCCTTTTATCTAATGGTAAAAGAGGCCGATCCCGACCAATCTTTATCCGCTTTGCATGAGTTTTTTACGCAAGTCAAAATGGCAAGTCACCTATTTGCTGGTGTGATGGATGCCACGATGACCCATAATGAAGGGTGGAATTTTGGTCAGATGGGACGGCTTTTAGAGCGTGCAGATAAAATAACTCGCATCTTAGATGTGAAGTATTTTATTTTGCTGCCTTCAGCAAAAGACGTTGGCACAACCCTGGATGAAATTCAGTGGATCGCCTTACTTCGTTCTGCAAGTGCTTACGAAATGTATCGCAAATGTCAGCATCGAATTACCCCCACCGGCGTTGTAGAATTTTTGATTTTAGATCGAGATTTTCCGCGCTCAATTCGATTTTGCTTGTTGCGTTCAGAACGGGCGCTTCATAAAATTACGGGAACGCCGGGGGGAACGTGGAGAGATCCGGGAGAAAGAGCGTTAGGGCGCTTGCGTTCGGAGCTGGATTATCTGACGATTGATGAAATCATTCAAAAAGGGTTGCATGAATTTTTGAATGACTTACAAATCCAGCTAAATGGGGTGGGCAACCAAATTTTTAAAACGTTCTTTGCTTTGGAACCCATTCATTAAAATAAAAATGGGAGGTGCCGGTTTTAATTGAATGCTGATCTGCCCATACAGCTTTTTAAGAAGGAACAATTAATCCTCCATGAGTTATCTTATTCCTCAACCCGATAACCCAAGTCTGCTAGATGCTGGCGCGATTGTCGCCATTTGGGCTGCACTTTAACAAACAGCTCTAAATAGACTTTCCCATCAATTAACTTTTGCATTTGTTCACGGGCAGCACTGCCAATTTCTTTGAGCATACTGCCTCCTTTACCAATGAGAATTCCTTTTTGAGAATCGCGTTCGACGTGAATTGTGGCTAAAATGCGGGTAATTTTGGGCGTCTCTTCCACAATATCAATAACGACAGCGACTGAGTGGGGAACTTCTTCACGGGTGAGAAGCAAAATTTGCTCCCGGATCAGTTCGCCCATGATAAAGCGTTCGGGTTGATCGGTGACTAAGTCCGGGGGATAATAATAGGGACCGGCTTCTAAATGCTCGATGAGGAGTGTTTGCAGGGTGTCCAGTCCAGTGCCGGTGATAGCGGAGAATTTCACAATAGGCCATTCGTGACCGGCAATCAATTGCTGATAACTCTCATCCAACTGTTCAGACTCTGAGGGTTGCTGATCGATTTTGTTCAACCCCAGAATAACCGGCGTTTCAACATTGTTCAACAGTTCTGCAATGTAACGATCTCCGCCGCCGGCAGGGACGGAAGCATCTACAACAAACAAAATCACATCGACGGATCGGATGGCAATTTGGGCATTTTGCACCAGCACTTCCCCAAGCTGGTGGTGGGGTTTGTGGATACCTGGAGTATCGACGAAAATTAACTGAGCTTCTGGAGTCGTCAGGATGCCTCTGAGCCGGTTGCGGGTAGTTTGCGCGACAGGCGAAGTAATGGCAATTTTTTGCCCCACCAGATAATTCATCAGCGTAGATTTGCCGACATTCGGGCGTCCGATAATGCCGATGAAGCCGGATTTAAACCCGGCAGGTGGGGTAGGGATTGGCGTAATATCTGAGATATTCAGGATAAAATTCCTCGTGCGAGAGCGGCTCCAGTGCTATTTTATGCTAACTGCCGGCAAAGCGACTGAACCTCTTGCCAAAACCTTAAAAGTACCCGCTTAATCACATCCAACTGTTACCCTTATCTGCTATAAGCTGCCGGCACTGGTGAAACTTGAATGTGCTGTGCTCGCCATTCAAGTTTCACTTGCAAAATCTGTGATTAAAAAACCTAAAAAATCAACCTTTGCAAGAATGTACTTTATAGCCGAACAAGCTAGAGAATCTTAACAAATCTCAAACTTATACTTCCAAACGAGGAGATCGTACACCGGCTTATTCAGCAATTAACCGTCTTGCGCGGTATCCCTTTCAGACTGTGTCTGTAGGGTTTCTTTTCACGTCGTAAAATACTTGGAGCAATCCCGATTCAAAAGACTTAACCTCTTTCAACTCAAGTGCTGTCTCCAAGCTCGGATCTCGCACAATTAGTGGGATGCCATCTCCTAAAATTGTTGGGTGTATGGCAAGAATTAGTTCATCGACAAAACCGTGTTTCATGAAATAATGAATCGTCTCAGCTCCCCCAACTAACCAAATATCACCCCCACTTTGGTTAAGCAGCTTGTTGATGAAGCTTTTCAAATCGCCCCCCACAAATTCTACGTTATTATCTCTTTCACCGGCACGAGTTTTTGATAAAACAAACCCTTTCTTCCCTTTGTATGGGTATTCTCCAAAACTCAAGGCTTGCTGATACGTCTTATTCCCCATAATCAAGGTATCAATTTGGGCGAAAAAGTCTGTGTAACCGTAATCTTGATCGGTGAACAGCCAATCCACATTGCCTGAGGTTCTCGCAATGTATCCGTCAAGGCTAGAGGCAATAAACAACCGTATTTTTCGCATGGTTTCATTACAAAGGTTTCTGTTTCTGCCGGCCAGTAATGCTCTCAATTGTAATAAAGTTATCAAAAGATGTGAAATTAATTCCTTCTGTGTGGCCCAGCATCTTTTCTTGGTATGCCGCTATATTTTACAACATACAATAGTGAAAACTAATTTTTAACCATTAAGATTTATTGAGTTATTTTCATAAAACTTTTAATTTTTTATTGATATCTCAAAATAATTTAAAAGTTTTAAAAACGAGTAAAAATATTAACGACTTAAGTTAAAAACTATTGCCTGAAGTAATTATATGATTTTCAACCCGATAAGTAAATTTCAGGCAGAAACCCATGCGCCATAGATACAAGACGGGATTGCGCCGGCTCCGCAGATCAATGCGACAGCGTGCAACCCTCGATAATTGGCTTTTAGCATTTATCCAAGCCAAGTAAAGGATGGTAGCTGAGTACAAAAAACTGTTCCTGATATCTTGCTGGTTAAGAATGTGTTATCAGTAACTTAGTGTCTGTTGGCAAAATCAGCACAATCGGCACAAATGTGCGACTTACTGGCCATGCGCCTAGCACAAAATACCTTCAACCCTTGAAATACCAGTATCATTAATAATTAAGGGACTTTATTGCCATAAATTTAAGACCGGCTTAAACAATCAATGCGCTCAAGTTAGGTTGTGCACCATAAAAGTAGAGACTTTTGAGCCTGTACAATACAACATTACCCAACGGGGAGTAATCATCCATGAAAGCCTTCGCGCCCAAACACTGGCGCTCCCGATGGTTTGATTTACAGGTGCGCCGGCAAGGAACACTGATTATTGCCATTCCGGTCACCTGCCTGGTTAGCTCACTCATTGCAATCGCCTGCTTGCGCGAGATTGTTTCTAATGGGCGAGAGCAAGAAAACCACAGCAACCGAGTTGTGAGGGAAGTCAATCGCGCACTCACAAATGTTGTGAATGCTGAAACCGGCATTCGGGGTTACGCCCTTACCAAGCGTCCTGAATTTCTAGAACCCTATCAAGCGGCCAAGAGCAATTTGCCAGACTCGCTGGAAAAACTCAGCATTTTGGTTCAAAACAATCCGGACCAAGAGCAGCAAATCCAACAAATTCAACAAAGCGCTCAAGAAAGAATGAGCAGCTTTGACCGAACGGTGGGACTGATCAATCGTTCGGGCAAGACAAACAGCACATCGCCAGAACTGAGTAACCAGCTGGTTGAAGGCAAATTAAAAATGGATGCCTTGCGCCGGCAGATTGCTCAGTTTAGCACTCAAGAGGAAAGCCGATTACGTGCCCTCAATCAGTACGTAGTGCGGATGCGAGATTTAACCACCGGCTTTCAGTGGTTCGCTTTATTGTTTGGCTTAGTCGGTGCCGGGACAGCTTGGCAGTTGTTTGATCGTTTAGATCGCCAGCTCAAGAAGCGGGAAGCCAGTTTGCGAGAAAGTAAAATTCGCATTCAAGCGGTTGTAGATAACGCGCCAGATGGAATTATAACCCTCGATGAGCGAGGCAATATTGAGTCTTTCAACCCTGCCGCAGAGCGGATCTTTGGCTATAAAGCGGTACAAGTCACAGGGATGAACATCAGGCAGCTGATCACGGAACCTGTTCGTGAAGGGACGAGCAGTGACTCACTTAACTACTTTTTGACCACCCCAACTACTAAAATCAGCAGCTGCCAGCGAGAAACCACCGGACGGCGCAAGGACGGCATCACCTTCCCAATGGATTTGGCCATCAGCGAAATGCACCTCGCCACAGAGCGCCTGTTCATCGCGATTTGCCGCGATATTACTGAGCGCCAGCAAGCCGATGAAACCGTGCGAAACCAAGCACAACTGCTCGATTTAGCCAATGACAGCATCATCATCCGCGACTTGAACGATAACATTACCTACTGGAATCAAGGTGCTAGACATCTGTACGGATGGAAAAACAAAGAAATACTCGGCCAGCAGATTCACACGCTTTTAAAAACAAAATTTCCCCAACCCCTAGAGGCAATCAAACAAGCCTTGCTCAATCAAGGCCGGTGGGAAGGACAGCTCGAACACACCAAACGCGATGGGACAAAAGTGACCGTTTCCAGTCGGTGGACGCTACAGCGAGATGAAGAAGGGCAGCCGACAGCCATCTTAGAAATTAACAACGACATCACAGAACGCCAGCGTTGGGTGCAAGCGCTGCGGGACTCACAGCAAATGTTGCAGCTGGTGATGGACAACATCCCGCAGTTTATCTTTTGGAAAGATCGCAATTCAGTTTACCTGGGCTGCAATGACAACGTTGCGTGGCTGTTGGGTTTAAAGAATCGCGCAGATATCATCGGGCTTACTGACTACGATATGCCCATCAGCCGAGAGGAAGCAGAACGCTATTATGCAATTGACCGGCAGGTGATGGAAACCAACACCCCCATGTATCACATGGTTGAGCCTTTATTTTTAGAGATGCCAGATCGCAAAACGATTTGGGTCGATGCGAATAAAATTCCCCTAACCGATGGAGCCGGCAATGTAGTGGGAATTTTAGGAACGTTTGAGGATATCACAGAGCGGATGCACTCAGAAGCGGCTTTAGCGGAGAGTGAACAGCGCTTCCGCGCCACCTTCGAGCAGGCAGCAGTGGGGATGGCCCAAACCACCCTAGAGGGCCGGTTGATTATGGTAAATCAAAAGCTCTGTGAAATTGTGGGCTACACCCGCGAAGAACTTCTGCAAATGAAGTTTCAAGACTTTACCCACCCAGAAGACCTCAAAACAGAGCTAGAGTCCTTGCATCAACTGTTAGCGCGTAACCTTGAAACTTACGCGATCGAGAAGCGTTACATCTGTAAAGATGGGATGCCGGTGTGGGTCAATCTCAGTGTCTCGCTTTTGCGCGATCCGGGGGGCAACCAAACGCTGATGGGAGTTGTTGAAGACATTACGTTTCGCAAGCAGGCGGAGGAAGCGCTGCAAGGGCGAGCAGAAGAACTTTCGCGCACCACAGCGATTTTGGCCAAAACCACAGCAAATTTAAAGAAACGTAACCAAGAACTCGACCAGTTTGCTTATGTTGTCTCCCACGATTTGAAAGCACCGCTGCGGGCGATCGCTAACCTCAGCAGCTGGATAGAAGAAGACCTCGAAGATCTGTTAACCGAGGATACCCAGCATCAAATGAACCTGCTGCGCGGGCGTGTCCACCGCATGGAAGCCCTAATTGAGGCGCTGTTGCAGTATTCTCGTGTTGGGCGCGTGAAAAGTGCCTTAGAAACTGTAAGCGTTGCTAGCTTGCTAGAAGATATCCTGGATTCTCTGGCACCACCGGCATCGTTCACAATTGAGGTTGAACCCGAAATGCCGGCATTGGTTACAGAACGGTTGCTCTTAGAGCAAGTTTTTGCCAATTTAATCAGCAATGCCATTAAACATAACCATAGGCAAGCCGGTCATGTGAAAATATCAGTAAAAGACCTCGGAGACTTTTACGAGTTTGCTGTGGCTGATGACGGCCCTGGCATTGCCCCTGAATATCATGAAAAAGTGTTTGTGATCTTTCAGACTTTGGAAGCTCGCGATAAGGTCGAGAACACCGGCATCGGTCTGTCGCTTGTTAAAAAAACTGTAGAAACCCAGGGGGGAACCATTAAGCTGACATCCCAGGCAGGTCAAGGCTCTACTTTTAGCTTTACCTGGCCAAAGCAACCAATTGCACACCACTAAAATGATGGAACAAACGATGATTCATCTCCTGCTTGTTGAGGACGATGAGGTTGATGTGATGAATGTCCGACGAGCTTTCAAAAGAAACAACATCACGAATCCTCTTTACGTTGCAAATAATGGTTTAGAGGCTTTGTTGATGTTACGCGGAAACGGGGAAGCGCCGGTAGTTCCCCCTCAGCGCCGCCTCATTTTGCTCGATATCAATATGCCAAAAATGAATGGAATTGAGTTTTTACGGGAATTGCGTGCGGACACTTCCCTAAAAGCAATCCCAGTAATTGTACTGACGACCTCGAATGAAGATAAAGATAAGGTGGAAGCTTATCACTTAAATGTTGCGGGATACATTCTCAAACCCGTAACATTCTCTAGTTTTGTTGATGCGATTGCGACGCTTAACAAATATTGGACGCTGAGTGAAATCCCGTAGCAACAGTCAGCAATTTTTTATGGCTGGATACTGAATTGTGTCACGTGATCTCAATAGACTGAGTGGGGCGATGTGGCGCAAGCGCAACACCCACTCATCCTGAACCTCGGCACTCAGCCTGTCTGCATAAAACAGTTTTATAATTTTCAGTTCATTTCTGAGTTTATTTAATTTTTTACACTGAAGTTTTAACTTTTTCGTTGTCGTGAATCCCAACTTTCCAAACAGGAATTGCTGATCTTTGCCCATATTAAATCCCCCTTGGGAGGGATGGCACCGCAGGGGCACTACCCATTAAATCGAAGGAAGCACAGCTGAAAGCGGATGGTCATGGAAGAGACTTTTGAAATCCTAGTGGTCGATGATGATGAAGTGGATCGCATGGCAGTCTGCCGAGCGCTGAAAGCGGCGGGTTTGGCGGTGGAAGTGTCGGAAGCCGCTGATTGTGCAGGGGCGATCGCTGCTTTGAAACTACAATCTTTTGATTGCGTGTTGGTTGACTACTGTCTGCCAGATGCGGATGGCATCGCTCTGGTGCAAGCGGTGCGTGAGGCCGGCATCAAAGTTGCCCTCATCGCCCTCACAGGTCAGGAAGACGCGCAAGTTGCCGTTGAGCTAATGAAAGCTGGGGCGTCTGACTATCTTTCTAAGGGGAAGCTCTCACCAGAGATTTTATCTAGCCGGCTGCACAATGTCATTCGCATTCACCGCGCTGAAATCCAAGCAGCCGAGGCAACTGAAAAGCTCAAGGAAAGTGAAGAGCGCTACCGGCTAGTTTTGGAAGGCTCTAATGATGGCATTTGGGATTGGGATATTTCTAATAATAAGCTTTATTCTAATGAGCGATTTTTTGAGATTCTAGGTGTTCCTAAAACTGAATTTTATTACGGGAGTTTAGAATATTTTTACGAACGTATTCATGTAGAAGATCAAATTAAAATCAAAGATGCAATTGTCTCCCATTTAGAATTAGGTGGGGATTGCAATGTAGAGTTTAGAATTCGCCACTCAAACGGGAAATACCGCTATTGCTCTTGTCGGGGAAAAGCTCAGCGAAATGAGCGGGGAATGGCGGTGCGAGTCGCCGGCATTATTAGTGATATCACAGAGCGCAAGCAAGCGGAAAAAGAGTTACTAAAGCAGCACCAACGGTCGCAATTATTCGCAGAATTGACGCTTAAAATCCGCCAGTCTTTGCAAATTGAAGAAATTCTTCAAACCACCGTTAATGAAATCCTGCAACTGCTGGGAACTGACCGGGTAGTAATTTACCGAATATGGCAAGATGGTTCGGGAACGGTGGTGACAGAAGCCGTGCTTCCCGGCATTAAAGCAATTGTGGAAAAGAATATCACAGACCCTTGCTTTCGAGAGTCATACATCGAGCGATACCGGGGGGGGCGAATTAGTGCGATCACTGACGTGGCACAGGCGAATCTGCAACCTTGCCATGCAGAATTGTTACACCGGCTTGATGTGAAAGCGAACTTGGTGGTGCCAATTTTGCAAAGGGAGGAATTGTGGGGCTTGTTAATCGCCCATCAGTGCGCCACTGCACGCGAGTGGACGAGCTTTGAGATTGAGCTTTTGCAACAATTAGCCGATCAAGTCAGCATTGCGCTGGCTCAAGCTCAACTTTTAGAGAGAGAAACTCGCGCCTCCCAGCAACTCGCTGAGCAAAATGTCACTTTAGAGCAAGCATTAAAGGATCTCCAACAAGCACAAGCTCAGCTTATTCAAGCAGAAAAAATGTCTGGTTTGGGACAGTTGGTTGCCGGCATCGCGCATGAAATTAACAACCCAGTCACGTTTATTTACGGCAATATTACGCCGGCACAGCAATATATTCAAGATTTATTAGATTTGCTGCACTTGTATCAGCAACACTATCCTGAGCCGGTGCCGGCAATTAAAGTGGCTACAGAAGAACTTGATATCGAGTTTTTAATCTCAGATTTAATTAAGGTGCTATCTTCGATGAAAGTCGGCGCTGAACGTATCCGCCAAATTGTGTTGTCCTTACGGAACTTCTCCCGGCTAGACGAAGCGAAAATGAAGCCGGTTAATATTCATGAAGGACTCGATAATACCTTGCTGCTGTTGCAACACCGGCTGGAAACAAAGACGGGTTCTGATAATATTGAGATTATTAAAGAATATGGCAACTTGCCGCCGGTTGAATGTCATGCCGGCCAGCTTAACCAAGTGTTTATGAATATCCTCAGCAATGCAATTGAGGCGCTGGAGGAAGCAGAGAAGCACGATGCCTCTGAGGGAAATGGAAATCATCACTCTAAATCTGCCGTGCCTTGTATTCGCATTCGCACAGAAGCAGCCGGTTCTGAGTTTGTTACTATCTCAATTTCTGACAATGGTCCCGGTATGACGGAAGAAGTATGCCGGCGACTTTTTGATCCGTTTTTTACCACAAAGCCGGTGGGTAAAGGCACGGGGTTAGGGTTAGCGATCAGTTACCAAATTGTGGTGGACAAACACGGGGGTGAACTGCAATGTATTTCAACCCCCGGAGAAGGTGCGACGTTTGTGATTAAAATTCCGATTCAGCAAGATTCATCGGCACGCAACATTCAAGGGGAGAGTTGTCCTTTGCTATTACAGGCTCACAGAAGGGCGGTTGAAGTTTTGAAGCCGAACAGTTGAAGTAAATAAGACTTAACAACGCTCTGTAAGCATCAGACTATCAAAAGCAGCTATTCCAGCCGAGGAACCCCATACTGAAAATTCCCACTGGAATTGGGTTGAACTTGAACTAAGACTCCGATATTGGAAGAGTGCTTGCGATCACCGGATGGCTCAAATTCTACGTTTCCCATCGCGCCGATTGCCGAAAAATCAGAGCTTGAAAGTACCTGTCTCAACCTCTGGCGATCAGGACTTCCGTTAATCCTCCTTAACCCTTCAGCCATTGCTTGGGTGGCATCGTATGCCATAACCGTCCGCCAGCTTGCAGCTTCCTTCCAAAAGTCTTCAGTTTTCCGGGCAAATTCAGAGCTAGGCTCATGCCAGGGAACTTCCATCACCATTTTGCCCTTTTCAGCTTTCTCCCCAGAATCTTTGAGCATTCTTGCGTTGTAGATATCACCGCCACTCAATAGCTTTAGTGAGCCATTGTTGCTATTGATCACAAGAAATGCCTTTTCCAAGGAATCTTTCGTGCCGGGAACTAGCAGCAGTACCTCTGCTTGGTTTTGTTTGGCTAGATTCACGCAGTCGTCTGCGCTGAAGTGTCCTTGAGATAGATCGCACTCAGCAACAAATTTCTGCGAAGGAAGCCGTTTTCGGAACTCGTTCTTGAGAGACTCGCTATAAGTGCTGTTCCGGTGATAGGCAACAGCAGCTCTGGTAGCGTTGAGTTCGTTCAACATATACTTAACTAGGTTTTGGGCTGAGATTGCGTCACTGGGAATTGTGCGAAAAACCCACTCACTGAAATTAGATAGATTGACAGCCGTACTGGTGGGAGAAATTACAACGAGTCTTTTTGCGTCATACACGTCTCCTGCTTTCAGGGTGCTGTCGCTAGAATAATGACCGATCACCCCTAAGATATCCAGAGTGTCCGCGAGTTTTTCGGCTACTTGTTCGGCAATTTTAGGATTATCTTCGTCATTAGCAATTGCGATCTCCAACAATTTCCCGTGAATGCCGCCACTGCAATTCAGGTTCATTTGAGCCTTTTCAATTGCACGCGAAATTTCTTCAAGGCCACAATTCAATTCACTCTGAGCCTGGGCAACCCCACGCAGAACTTCTTCCGCAACATTAGACTCCCTGCCAATTGGAACGCTGACTGCAATTTTCAGCTTTTCACCCGTATTAAGCGCTGCCTTCTGTTTAGCGAGCGCATTGTTTAGGTAAATCAGAGTTTCTGGGTCGTTTCTGTTTTTCCGAAGAGAGCTTAAGAAGTATGTGATGGCATCATCAAATTTTTCATTAGAAAAAGCTTTTATTCCCTTTTCTTTGTCTGGATTATTTTTTTGAGTAATCAGCAGTTTTTCGCCTAAACTGATCCGAGCAATCTCTGGCTGTGGTTCAGTATGGGAAGGTGGGAAAAGGTAAGGAAATATTCGAGAACCTATCGTAACTGTGATCGCAGTTGCCATCGTCCCTCCTAATAAAACCGCCACCTTGTTGTTTAGCCAAAGCCGGCAAATTTTATTTTGGAGTCGAGTCATAGGAGATTGAGGCCAAATTGGCGACTTTTCTGCGGGATTCTGGTAGATAACGGGCAGCCAAGAAGCCAGGGGAAATTCCTCTTCTAATCCCTGCAATTTCTCCCGCGCTTCTCGCACTGCCTGATGAAACGATTCTCCGGCGGAGAAATAGTGCAAGAAGTACCGTAAAAATTTCTGCGCGACGCGATCTGGAACAGGTTCTCGCATGACGATGACCTGGGGAATGTTTAAATCTACCAGCTCCTTTGCCAAACCGACTCCATCACAAGAGTTAAAGATTGCCAGCTTCAAGCCATTTTCAATTGCTTTTTTTAAGGCATTTCTCAATTTATCCAGGGATGGACTTTCAGCGTCGTTGAGCTGAATTTCTCCGCCTTTTCCTTCTTCATAACTGGAACTGTGGCCGGCAAAAAACAGAATGTCCCAAGGGAGATCCCACAAATACTCGTTCAGTTCTTCTCGTTTGGGTTCGTCTAGGAAACAAACTTTGGTTCCGGGTAATGCTTTTAAAAGCTTGCGATCTTCGCTGATATCAATGCCTTCGCTACTGCCTAAAATCGCCAGGATTTTAACAGGGGTTTTCAGCGGGGGGCTATGGGGAGCATACCGCGCACTAATGGAAAATTCCGCATGGGGAAGACGCTCAAATAAATCCCACAAATGCCAAGGAAGCTTCCGTAGCAGTTCATTCTCTGTTTGGAAGATAATCCGCGCCGGTTCTTTTTTTTCAACTTCTTCTCGTACATGACTCCGTAAATCTTTAAAAGATGAATTTTTTCCGTTGAACCACTCTATGCAATAATCTTCTAAATCTTCAGCAGCGTCTTCACACTCTTTTTTTGTAGAAAAATTGGTCTTTTGGGCAGGAGGGATTTTAATGACTCTTCGCATTGACTCTAAGCCATAATATTTCTGCTGCCACTGCCGATAAATTTCGGGAAGTTCGGGAGCTGGCGGCAGTTTTTCATCTCTATACTCTTTGTAGGGAAGCTTACCCTCTTCACAAATCTCGATAGTAACTGGGAAACCTTGTTCAAAATCACCTTTGCCAATCTTGAATATAACCAGTTTGCTCATGATGGGTTAGGGGGGTTAGGGAATTAGGAAGGGGAAATCTAGGATGAGTAAATAGCAATGAGTTAACACCAACATCAAACAATTGTCAAGATTTTTAGATTATAAAATGCTCTGTGATGCTAATGCCGTCTAGAGCAACTTTGACACTAAATCGATCTCCAGGATCGGCGGTAAACTTAAACTGAATGTAGTTATCTTGTTCTCTGGCTTGAACTTCAAAAAAAGAAGTGCCGGCTTCATCGAGTCCAATCAGTTGTAAAGCTGCCGGTAGATAGCTTTGACTTGCCATCGGATACACTCGTAAGACAATTGCCAAACTGCGATCCGGCTTGGGTAAAACGCCAACCATTAGGGCAACCGCACGCGCCGCCAACTGAAAGCCTAGATCGGCTACTTTTCTCACTCCACTTGCAGGATTGTTTGGATCAATTTCCCATAGGAGTTCCGCAGCTTCCCAGCGAATTTCTTCATCCTCGGTTGTTTGCACAATTTCGATTAACTCTTCTTTGGTTTTGCCGCGCAATTTTAAAGTTCTGCAGCGAAATGCCGAAGCTAGGCTGACTTCTTTTAACTCGAACCGTTTATCAATCGTCTGCCAACCCGTTTCAAAAGTACCCGCTAGCCAATTTCTCAAATTCACGAGTTGGAATGATGATTCTTTAGGGACTTGAGAAAATTCTGAGAGGTAGCGAGGGAAGTCGGAAAGCGAGTGCAACTCACGCAACGGTATGATTCCTTGTTTCTCTGCTACGCTTGGGGCAAATCCAAGCAGGATAGCTTGTTTAAGCGATTGATTTAGCTGCACGGCTACATAGCCAATTCGGTCATTCCAAGCCTCCGCCGGCACTTGAAGAACTTCGGCATTTGGCAAAACTGGACGACACTCTAATTTTCCTAACCGTTTGACATTCAAATCTGCCACATCCATAAATTTCTGCATTAATGGATTGTGACTGTCGCTCGTTTCTCCATCCGTTTCATATCCCATGCACTGACAGTAAAAATCTACTGCATATATTGCCAAGGCGTTGAGATAAACTTGTTTAGATTTCTGAGGTTGTGCGTGCTGCCGGCAATGTTGTTCGGCAAGTAAATGAGCCTCAAAAGATAGCGATACTGTAAATGTTAAGGAACTTTCAGTTGTCCGATTCATTGTTTATGCTTCCGCCTGTTCAATCTAAACTTCACTGTAAATACTTCTGGAAATAAGGCATTAATTTGTGCAATCGCCGATGAAAAAAACTACAAAGCGTCTGAATTGACAGATCGTTCAATTCAATAGAAATTTCTTCCCAGGTTTTTTCTAGGGCAAATCTAGCGAGCGCGATATATTGAAAAGTTGCTTGAGGATACCCTCGAATATGCTCAGTTTTTAAAAGATTTTCTGGATCTTCTTCAAGAAATTGCCGCAGCATCTCAGATTCAGATACTATTTTTTCTGCCGGCGGTAATTCTCTTGAAACTAAGTGGTCTAGATCGTCTAGGGAAATTACGATTTTTTCTTGTCTTCCCTGATTGGAGTACCATGCCTTGATAACATCTTGGAAGCGCTTGCCCAGCAAATAATTAAACCATGCCATTACGGCATATTCTGGATTATAGCGATCAATTTTTTGACAAATCTCAAGAAATGTTTTCTGGAGAGCTTCGTTATAAAGGTCTTCATAAAGATTCGGTGGCCATAACCCGCTTTGGGGATGGCTAAGGCTGCTGGCTTGCAAAATTTTATTAACCAGTTTATTTAAAACGAGTTGTCTTTGAGGACTTAAAGGTGGATGCTGTTTAGCTGCGATTGCTAGCTGTTGAAGTCGCTCATCGAACTCTTTGCCGGCTAGAACGTTTTCTCTCCATTCCTTATCCATTTGCCCCTGACAAAACGCTAATTGTATAAAACTTATCGGCTATTTGCAAATAATATAGGTTGAGTCAGCATAATCTGACTAGAGGGGAAAACTCTCCGCTTCCCTTTTGCTGATCAAGCCGATTTGACAACTAACAGAAGTAGAACTCCCGATGGTGAAGCTCTACTTGTCTTTCTGGCTCAGTCCTAAAATTTTATGCAAAACGCTGAATAAAGCAACAAAACTTTACATTCAGCCGGTGAGCCAGAAAAAAGTTACAGAATTTGCGTAAAACCTTTTGGCTTTTTGCGAAGTAAGTATCTGCTCAGCCGGCGAACCCGAAAAAAGTTATGAATTTTGCATAAAACCTTCTGGCTTTTTGTGAATGAATTGTAGCATTCATTCTGAACTGCATTGGTAGTTCGTAGATATGGAGTTACAGTCATGAAAAATTATCGATTAATTAAACGACTCTTTTTGCCATTAGTTAGTGTATTGGTTGCAGGTTTGATAGGAATTGCCCATGCCACTGCACAAGATACGCCGTTTTACTGGCAGTTTATCAACGTCAATATCGATGTCCAAAATAACGGAGATATGTTAGTCACAGAAACACAAAAATATGTTTTCAAAACTGCCTATACAACCGAAAGATATCGTTATATACCGCTAGATAGAGTTGATGAAGTCAGAGATATAAGTGTTGAAGAGAACGGCAAAACCCTTCTCAGTCAAACCGGCAAAGAGAATAACAAGCTTTGGATTCGCTGGCAGCATGAATTAAATCCCCCTGAAACCCATACATTCGTGGTGAAATATCGGGTCGTTGGTGGATTGCAGGTTGATAGTCAGAATACTCTAGTTTATTGGAAAGCAATTTTTGCTGATCGCAAAGCTCCTGTCCAGACTGCGACAGTTAAGGTAAAGTTACCTGAGTCTCTCTCAGGAAAGGTTCACTATTTCAGGAGTTTTGGGGTGCCGGCAATCACTCGTGAAATAAATCCCAGAACGTTTGAGTTTTTTGCGGCTCAGCCACTTTTGCCCGGACAAGAGTTAGAAGTTAAAATCGCATTTCCCACAAAGATTCTTAACCTTTCTAAATCTCGCTGGCAACAAGGTAACTTCTTAGGAAGTCTTGTGGCATTTTCCTTCACCTATTGGTTCTTGACAGTTCCCTTTATAGTTTTAGTTGTTGGAGCTTGGGCCAGTAACCTTCGCGAGAGTCTTTGCCCTCAATGTAAAGCATTCACGTTAAAACGCACTAGCGAACTTTTATTTTATCCAACCAGAAACTTAGCTGGACGACGACGAGTTACAAACCACTGCCAAAACTGCTCTTACCATAGCGAGTATCACCAGACGATTTCGCAACCCTCAGAAAGCTACGGTAGCTATGGTAACTATGGTGGCTATGGTGGCGACGCTGGTGGCGGCGGCGGCGGTGGCGGTGGCGGTGGCGGTGGCGGCGGCGGCGGTGGCGGCGGTGGTGGCGGTGGCGGTTAACTTACTTTGTTGCCACTCCGGATAAGTCGAGGTAATGCCGGCTTCACATCATGCAGAAGACATATCAGTTTGCTGCCTGAAAAATGTATCCTACAGCCGGCTATGTTTAAAAATTATTAGGGTTTAAATTATTTGTAATCAGTGAATTTTTGTGTTTACGAATCCCAAGCACCGGCATTGTGAATACCATACTCTTGCCGCAGAGAATTTAACTCTCGCTCCATCACGGTATTCGCATCAATATAAGCATCAATCTTTTTACTAACTGTGCCGCCTTGGGCAACGCCTTGCCAGTAAAATTGCCAGACTTGCCGGGGATTGTAATAAGTAGAACCCCAAGATTTCCCGCGCACCGACTGCCAAAGCAATTCTAGAAATACAAGAAAACTCTGAGCGTAATAATACCAGGGTCTGCGCCAAGTCAGGGCGCTGAGCAAAAAGCCTATTAGCCGCAATTCTTGATCTAAATCGGTGTTGTAGCCGGTGACAACGTGCATAATATCATGACGCTGCAAGTCACGCCAAGGAATGCGAATCCGTCCCACCCAAAGGTCTTGATTTTGGACAAAATTAGGATTAGCTCGGTAATATTTTTCTAAACCCTGGCGCAGTGTTAAGCTTTCCGGGTTGCCGGTTGTATGGGTATCAGGGATAACAGTTACACTCATCAGGCGACAATTTTTTATTATTTTTACTTTGCCGATTCTGCCTGGAGACTGTGTCAAAGCTAAAGACCCTATGACAGTTTTTTAATTGTCCTGTAAAGGTGTAACTTTTAGCCCTATTTCTCAATTTTTATTAAAAAGCTTGTTTCTCAATCAAACTCAGGTTTCTGCTCTGATTTTAGCAGATTTCTCAATAGCCGGTTAAGCAATTTGTTACTTTGTCTAACGGGTGCCAGTTGGAAAAACTGCCACATGATTTTAAATTTTAACGGCTTAGCTCTCTACATTCAAATCATGTTCACTGGGTTATTTATCAGCGATTAAAGCTATAACTCCGGAATTTTAGCATTTCCAATCGCTGGAAAATATTTAACTCAGATGATTTCCTAAAAACTGCTTTACCTTTACCCAAATAATTTACTATGTACAGTGCTTACATCAACAGCATCGGTAAATTTTTACCTGGAAATCCAGTTAGTAATGACCAAATGGAAGACTATCTGGGTAAAGTTGGGGGACGCCCTTCTAAGGTTAAAAACCGCATTCTCAAAAGCAATGGCATCCAGCAGCGCCATTACGCACTTGATAGCCAGCAAAATACCACCTATCTAAACAGTCAAATGGCTGCTTATGCGGTGCGAGATGCCCTTTCTCAAATCGATCTAGAACCGGCAGCAATTGATTTACTGGCTTGTGGCACAAGTTGGCCAGATTTATTGGTGCCGGGATTTGCAAGCATGGTACACGGAGAATTACCTGAATTTTCTCCTTTGGAAACGCTTTCTAGCCAAGGGGTGTGCTGTGCCGGCGTGGCTGCTTTAAAATATGCCACTTCTCAAGTTCAGTTAGGGACAAAACGGGCAGCTTTTGCTGTGGCGTCTGAATTAGCGTCTCGCTTGTTTAAACACACTAATTTTGAAGCGGAAGAGGCAATTAAATCAGGACAGCCGCTTTCATTTGATACCGAGTTTTTGCGTTGGATGCTTTCGGATGGTGCCGGGGCGGTTTTGATACAAAATCATCCTAATGCAACAGGAATTAGTTTAAAAATTGAGTGGATTGAATTAATTTCTCACGCCAATGCTTACCCAGTTTGTATGTATGCCGGCGTGGAAGATGCCACTGCTAAAAAAAGTTGGATGGATTATCCGTCTTATGTAGCAGCAGCAACAGCAGGGGCGATCAACTTACGGCAGAATATTCGCTTACTCGATAAGGTCATTAAATTAGGCGTTGAAGGTTGGCTGAAGTTAATAGAATTAGGCCGTGTTCGTCCTGAAGACATTGACTGGTTACTCTGCCATTACTCTTCGCATTTCTTCCGGGGTCAAATTGTTGAATTGCTTGAAAAAGCCGGCTGCATGATTCCCGAAGAAAAATGGTTTACAAATCTCTACACACGAGGCAACACCGGCTGTGCTTCTATTTACTTAATGCTGGAAGAACTTTTCCATTCTGGCAAGTTGCAAGCCGGTCAAAAAATCTTCTGCTTTGTGCCAGAAAGTGGGCGATTTACAACGGCTTATATGATGTTAAGTGTGGTTGACGCGTCTTCAGGGGTGGGAGTTGCGCCTGTGACATCACAAGCGGCATCGACTGCCCTTTTTGCAGGCGGCAAGGGAGAATCAGATATGTCTGCCAATTTCTCTGAAACTACCCCATTAGAGAGCATCAAACTCGGAAATGAAGAATCCCCGCAAGCTTATTTGTTGCGTGAGTTAGCCCAGGTTTGGTTGGGATTTGAGCGTCAAATTCGTTCGGTGCCGGTGGTGCGAAAATTGCATCGAGGTGAATTCACCATCGAAGACTATAAAGCACTGTTGCGAAACCTGCGTCCTCAAGTCGTGGAAGGCGCACGATGGATTGCTCGTGCCGCTTCAAATATGATAGATTTCCGCTTACGTTCCACCTTCATTGGTCATGCACAGGACGAGCATCGTGACTATCAAATGCTTGAACGCAATTATGTCTCTGTGGGAGGTGCCTTAGACGAAATTGTGAACGCTGAGAAAAACATCGGAAGTGAAGCGCTTTCTGCATTCATTTTCCATCAGGCATCGCGAGACAACCCGGTAGATTTAATCGGGAGTATGTTTATTATCGAAGGTTTGGGAAATCAGCTTGCCGGCCAATGGGCTGTCCAGATTAAACAAACTTTGGGATTGCGAGATGAGCAAGTTTCTTTCTTAGCTTATCACGGCACGAATGATGAATTGCATATTGGTAAACTGGAAGCTTTAATCAATGCAGAATGGATGACGGAAGAGATTGCCCGTCGCATTGTGAAAACGGCTCAAGTAACGGCTCGTTTGTACTTGCTGCAACTAGAGGAAATCCGCTAATGGAAAATTTGAATTATGAGGCGGTTGTGAGTCAACAAAATGCCGAACTCACAACCACTGCACAAGCAACAGAAATTTACACCCCTAAACCCCGTGATCGCAGAAATCCTAATACTTGGGACACGCTTTATTTAGATGGCGCAATTCCGGTGAATCCTGTAGCAAAAGCTTACATGATTCAGGATTTGCAAAGCTGGACTCGCAACTATTTGCTAATTCCGATTAAGTTATTAGCAAATGTGATGCTGGCGGTAATTATGACGGTTAAGCGATTGCTGCCGTTTCAATTTAACGCTTACGGGTTGATGCACAAATCCGCAGCGTTTTTCCTCAACAATTTTGTCTCACCGGCAGCGTGTTATCTAATTGTGCGACACATCTGTATCGGCTCTAATATTATCAATTTTCTCATTGATAATGGCCCTGATCCAACGCTGGAAAAATCAAGCCTTTATCCTCGCAATGTTGACGATTTGGCAGACAGTGCCTTTCTAGAACATGACCTGATTCTCTACAATTTTGTTTTAGATTATAATGAGGCGGAGCGAGTGAACCCCCAGTGGCTTCAGCAAGTCAAACAACGGGGCATTAACTACGACAGCATTGAGCCGGTGACTGTAGAAATTGACTTTCAGAGCCGGCGCTGGCTAAGGATTCTCGATTTAGAATCTGCCATTGAGTTGTTTAAAGTGTTTTACTCGCTGTGTTTAACCAGCGATGAATTTGCCAGAGCAGTTTTGTCGCTCCAGCTAGATGAAAATATCGGGGTTTACATTGGCAGGCTCACAGACGATTATGACTGGCATCATGTCATTGCAAATCGTCATCCCCTTGCCCCTAACAGTCCTTTTAATGCGGCTCGTGACTTATTTTTGCACGGCATCATCAGTGAATATCTCTACCGCTACTTAGAGCTTCGCAAACAGCTAAGTTCTTAGGCAGTTAAAGTGCCGGTTGATGAGGAATTTATATTGATCGGCTTGGTAAGCAAAGTGAAACGGAGAACACACTTCGCTACCCTACGAAACTCATCTGCGTATGCCTAACGGCACGCTGCGCTATCATCTGCGTTTATCTGCGTTTATCTGCGGTTAATAAATCCAAAAAATTAACCTTTCCAAGAAGTAAGGGCATCATATTCGGTGTGATCAGTTCCCGAATGCGATGCCCTTACTCTCAGGTAAAACAAAAGTTTCTACACCTAAAGCATAGAGAGTTCCCCAACCACATCCAAACGCTTAAAGTCGTTCAGACTCATGTAACTCTCTGAAAGCGTTTCCGCCATCGAAGGAGTTATCCAACCCATTTGCTTGAGTAAGTGAATCGCGACGGCATATTTTGCCCGCTTGGCACCGTCCATCGCCTTAATCGCCAAACCCATGCCTTCACCCACTCTGCCAATGCACTGAATTCCTTCAGCGCCGGATTTACTCACCAACTCTCCCTCACTCAAGCGCATCAGTTGGGTATCAAACTCGCCCTCTCCCGCCACCATGACTGGATGATGCGTCATGGCGCGAACAATGCGCTCCATATCCAAACTGCTGCCAGACGCCAACTGAGCGTACAGGGACGCCATTTGCGCCAGTTGCATAAAATAAGTGGGTGCGCCGCAGTCATCTCGTGCGCCGATAAATTCGGCTGCCGGCATCCGCAGCAGTTCGGCAACTTTCGTCAAAATTAGCTGCTGCACTGGATGGTTGCGCTGCAAATAAGAGGTGAGTGGCCAATTTCGCTGCCGGCTGACTGCAAGCATTCCGGCGTGTTTGCCTGAGCAGTTGTATTCCAACCGGCTGCGTTTACCTTCGGGAACCGGGCACTGCAGCGCTGACGGATCAACATCCGCCCGCCAGAGGATGTTAAAAGCTTGCCGCGATTGCTCAATAGTCCCTTTGTGAGAGCTACAGATAATCGCTAAGTCTTTGTCAGTTAAGCCGAAGCGTTCGAGGGTGCCGGTTGTCAGCACCGCTAGGGCTTGAAACGGCTTGAGGGCCGACCGGACAAAGGCGGCAGTTTCCGCATTGCCGGCCACAGATAAAACGCGTCCCCGGTTGTCACATACGACTGCCTGGACTTGATGCTTCGATTCAATAATGCCTTCCCGCAACAGTCTGACTTCCAGTTGTGCGGCTTGAGTTCGTTTTCCCATTGTCATGGGTTAGACTTTATCACTTGAGGGGACAGGAAAATTATCAATTAAGAATTAAGAATCAAGAATTAAGAATTCATTCAAAACTTAAAACTTAAAAATTGCCAAGTTAGGCTACCGGCAACGATTGCGAGTGCCAAAACGCCGAATGTGCGATGGAGCCGGCCCAGAATCGGTTGGATTTGGTGGGTGACAACCAGCCGGTCTCGCAGCAGCATTTCCGGGTTTTTTTCCCAGCACTGACCGTCATACCACCCGGACTCTTCATACACAACGGTAGAATTCAGCAGGCGATTTCGCACATACCACCAGCCTAAATACAGCCGCAGCAGCACCAGTGCCAAAATGAAACTGGCACCGGCTGCCCCGCTGAGGAGAAATTGGCCAAGATACTTCTTTGGGACAAAACTGGATGCCGCTACCGGCCCTGAAATTGCCCAACTGATGCCCCATACCCAGGCGATCCCCGTTAAATAACCCCGCAGATCGCTGATACCCCAGCGAAAGAACCAAGACTCTTTTAGTTCTTGATACTCATTGAGCGGTTGCTGTTCGGCGGGGACGGGACATACAGACACAGAAGTATCCTTCATGGCGCTACTCTCTCCCTAGGCCGGCTGCTGAAAATTCTATCCGTTCGGCGTGGCCCCAAAAAGCCTCTAGATTGTAAAATTCCCGTTCTTTCGCCATCAATACGTGAACAATCACATCGCCGTAGTCTAGCAGCACCCAACTGCCCTCTGCTTGCCCTTCAACACGCAAGGGAAGGCGCTGCCACTCTATTTCTATCTTGTCTTGAACAGACTGGGAAATTGCCCGTACCTGCACCCGGGAAAAGCCGGTGACCATGACAAAATAATCTGCCAGGTAAGACACTTCTGCCACTCCCAGCAAAACAATATCTCCGCCCTTGCGGTCATCTGCCGCTTGGGCAGCCGTCATGGCAATGGCTCGACTGGTATCTGAGTTGAGCGTGCCGGTGTTGACTAAATCGACTTTGGAATAATCTGACATTAAATCTCCAAAATCAGTATCTGTGGTAAATTCATCGTTGATGTTAATAACATCCCTAAATAATTCGGTGAAAGCGGGCCGAGCGATTTAAACATTCTATTCTGCCTGATTTCCCCACACAAATTATGCAGAAATGCAGCGATTTTCAAGGCTTTTGACTGTCTGCCCCTGAAGGGCGCTCAGTTGCAAAGCCCAGTTTCGGGTCAGTATGGTTCGGGGGTGAATCATCTGACGGGTTTCTAACAAGAATCCTAGCGAATAATCGCTGGTTCGCCAAACTGCTTGATAGAGATTTTGCCGGCTCACTTGCCGCATGGCGTTCAATTCCGCCGTGTCCCCACGACTGGGTTCTAAACTATCAGCGACAAACACCGCACAACAAAGCAAACTCATCGCCGGCTGGCCTAATGTGTGGTTGCGGATAGCCTGCAAGACTTCCGGGTCCCGCACATCAAACTGATCTCTGGCGACAATGGCACTAACATCTGCATGGAGCAAATGCGGATTGGCTTCTAAGATTGAGTCTATCTCCAATCCTTCTTCCCGCGCCATCCCCAACAGTTGCTGGGGCTTAAAATATTTCGCCAGATCGTGCATTAAGCCGGCTTGTGCTGCTTTTTCGGCATCAAGACCGTGATGACCGGCTAGCTCAACTGCCATTTCTTCCACGCCCAGAATATGTCTCAGGCGAGGCGGGGGAACGTTATCTGCTAACCAGGCTAAAACCCGATCTCGCATCACATTGGATAACTCCTTAAGCTCATCAAGGACAAAGGTAAAGCTGTTAATAAAGGGTTTTTGTATATGTTTCTTTCATTTTAGCCGAAATTTCTCGGAGAGTGTTTGCCCTGCTTCCAAAACTAACAGCAATTTAAGTATTTTAACGTATTTTCTCTGCCGGCCCACCTCCCACCGGCTCGCCACAGCTTCGACGAATTTGCAATAGAGTTGCACCCGATTTTCCCGTGAAGGTCAAAGGCCGAAATAACCTGACAACTTCGGACGCTGGTTGCCAATTTGACCTTCAACTGCCTGCCTCTATTGCGTTGCTCATGCTAAAGGTGGCCAAATCATCCTTCTCCCACTCTCCGATTCCCTATTTGCCGGCACTGGCTTTGACCGCCTCAAACAACGCTTCATAGCGATCTAAAGCTTGCTCAAATCCATAATGCTCGATGGCGTGCTGCCGGCCTTGACGACCCAGTGCTTCAGCTTTATCGGGATGCTTGTACAAGTCTAGAATGGCCGCTGCCAATGCCTCTGCGTCTTCTGGAGGCACGACGATCCCGCCGCCGCTTTCCTTAACAGCTTTTGCTGCGGTGCCGGTGGCGGGAACCGAGGCCACGATCGGACGACCACTCGCAAGGTGCAGGGGGATCTTGGACGGCATATTGAAGGAAATCACATTATGCTTTTGCAAAACTAACGCCACATCAGCCCCAGCCAGCAGATCCGGCAAATGTTCGCGGTCTTGAAATGGCAAGAGCAAGACAGGAGGCGCACCACAGGCTTTGCGATAATCGCGCAATTCATGGATAGCGCTGGGTTCTCCCACAATCACAAAGGCAATCTCTGGAATGTGGCGCAAGCGGACGGATGCCTCAATAACGGTTTCTAAGCCTTGGGTGAGGCCAATATTGCCGGAGTAGAGCACCACAAATTTGTTGTTGAGCTGATGGGCGGCGCGGAACGGGTTGTCTTCTTTCGGCATCGGGCGGATGAAATCCACATCAACCCAGTTGGAAATTTTGACAATTTTACTGGCCGGCACTCCCTTACTGATCAAATTGTCCACAAACCCATCAGCAATCACGCTGATCGTGTGGGCGTTGTGGTAGGCAAATTTTTCCAGGGATTCAAATACGCCAATCATGGCTTTGTTTTTGAGCAAACCCACATGGACGGCGGCTTCGGGCAGAATGTCTTGAACATTAAGCACGACAGGACACTGGCGAATCCAACCCAACATACTTGCCGGCACGCCGATGGGCAGGGGTGGCACAGTCGCTAAGATAACTTCCGGCGGCCAACTTTTGAGGGCGTGTACCATGCTGGTACAGACAAAGCTGGCATCCAGCAATATGCGGTCAAGCAGGTTAGGATGCGGCCCACGAATCCATAGGGTGCTGCGCTGGATGGTGACATTGTTTCTGCGTTCGGTCATGTACCACCGGCCTTGGTAGCCTTGGTAAATTCGGCGTTCCGGATAGTTGGGCATCCCGGTGACGACGCGCAGTTGATGGCCTCGCGCCACTAAACCTTCTGCCAGTTCGGTCATCAGGGGGGCGATGCCGATCGGCTCTGGGTGGTAGTTGTAGGAATAAATTAAAATACGCATTGTCTGTAATCTATACCCGGTTGGCGGGGAAAGTGCTTGACTCAGTCTATATGGGGAGTGGGAGATTGAGTATGCTGCTGCAACTATCATGCCTCCTCTGGGTTCTGTGGCAGCAAGCGTGCGAATTGTATTAATTTTTATCTATTTATGCTTAACAATCAGTAGTGATTAATAGGCAATCGGTTATTTGAAGAAGACGTGGTAATTTGGGAGTTAAACGGTGCCGGTTGAGATCACGTGTATGTACAAAACTGCACTCTGAAAGAATTGCCGGTTAACGGAGATAGGGCCGGCATCAGCGCTGGCTCAGACACGATGGCCGGTGTCGTGCACGCTCTAGGGGCGTTTAATTGCCAAGCCAGAAACTGAGTTGCTCAGAGCTAGAGGCACAGACTAGAAGATGTGCGGGATATCGCATCGGCAAACCCTGAGCGGCGAATAGAGTTAAGAAAATCCTAGCTCAAGTGGGCCGGCACTCGGTTTGAGAGCAGTTGAATGCTTCTAGAGAGAGAGATTAACGAGCAGAGCCGATCACTCATCTGGAAAATCGCTTTAATGATAGCAGTATGATTCGCAACCAAACTCCAACATTGGAGCAATCTAAAAGAACAGAATCAAAGGAGCCTGCGATGATTTTTTCTCGTTTGCATAGAATTTTAGCGCCCTTGCTACTGTCTGTTTTGCTGTTTGTGACGGCTTGCGCTGAAGCCAAAGCGCCTTCTCGCTGGGACGGGGCCCAACAAACCAGCACGCAGCAGCAACGCCCGCAGCAGCCCAAAGATGGGGCGGTTGCCGGCAAACCTGTAACAGGTGGCAACTTCAACAAATTCTTCCCTAAAGGCAGCGGTGGCTATAGCACTGTGCCGGCTCAGGAAAAAACCGGCTTTGCTGAGTATAAGTTGAACCAAGGTGGCAAAAATGTTGCCATGCTGTCTATTAATGACTTGGCCAATAACCCCACTGCCGCTCAGAAATTCCAGCAACCCAGCAAAACCATAGCCGGCTATCCTGCGGTTAACCAAGGGCAGAACATCACGGCCCTGCTGGTTGGAGGTCGCTACCAAGTCAAGGTACAATCCCGCGATGCCTCCTTTACTCCGCAAGATCGCGAAGCTTGGCTGCAAAAATTTAACCTCAGCGGACTCTCCCGACTCAAGTAATTTTAGGTGTTAGTGGTTAGTTGCCAGTTGTTTAACTGAACTAACAAGTTTCTCGCATTTCTAACCCTGACTTTACTTCGCTTACAAAACCCAAACAAGGAGTTGAAAATGAGCAAACCGATTTTTGAATTGGTTGATGAACTGCCAACCAGCAACATGACGACATTTGTCCTAAAGTCGCTCGATTTTGCCGTGCCCGGTCAGTGGGAAAATGTTGTCGGTTTTACCAATACCATCAGGAAAGTGACTGGTGAAACTGACGAAGATTTGATTCAACAAATTGGCGAACGTGCCATTTTTCTCTACAACGATAAGTCACAAGGCTATCAGCGGGCGATGTGGCTTTAC